>DIEE01000195.1 GCA_002418465.1 Pseudomonas sp. UBA5782
CGAGAGCGCCGCCGAATGCACCGGCCCGGCTTCACCGCCGGCGGCCATCGCCGCGTGCATCGCCGCCAGCAGGCGATCCGGCAGGCCGCCGTCGGCCTGCTCGAAAGCCTCGACCATGGCATCGATCACCGCGGGCGAGGACAGCAGGTTGCCCGCCGCCACGCATTGCTCGCCGGCCCGGGCGTGGTTCAGTCCGAGCGCCTCGCTGCCGGTGAAATGCGCGGTGGCGCCGTGGCTGTCGATCACCGTTACCTGGCGGAACTGGCCGTAGCCGTTGCTATCCAGCGCCTGGCGCATTGCCGCCGTCGGGCTGGCACCGGATTCCAGCAGGTCGAGGATCTGCGGGCCGAGCGCGGGCAGGGNNGATGTTTTGCGTCGACACCGCGCCGACCGCAGCACGCAGCCACGGGCAACGGGCGCCGACGGCGATGCTCGAGGAGCTGATGGCGATGCCGAGCATGCCGGTTTCGGCGCAGCGACCGACGATGGAAAAGGTCATGCGCGCGCCTCGGCCTGCCAGTCGTCCGGGATCACCGCGATCACGTCGATTTCCATCAGCCACTGCGGCTGGCCGAGGGCCGAAACCACCAGCCCGGTGGAGATCGGAAACACGCCCTTGAGCCACTTGCCGACTTCCCGGTAGACCGGCTCGCGGTAGCGCGGATCGGTCAGGTAGGTGGTGGTCTTGACGATGTGCGAGAGGTCGCTGCCGGCCTCTTCGAGCAGTTGCTTGAGGTTCTTCATCGCCTGCTCGGTCTGCGCACGCGGGTCTCCCAAACCGACCAGGTTGCCCTCGAAATCGGTGCCGACCTGGCCGCGNNGTTGCCGGCGCGCACGGCCTGGCAGAGGTCGTTGTCCAGGGTCTGGTTGGGGTAGGTGTCCTTGGTGTTGAACATGCGAATGCGGGTATGCGTGGGCATCAACGGACTCCTGCGGTCTTGACGGGGGCAACGGGGGCATCGGCCTGGCGCTGCCCGGCGTCGCGATAGTCGAGGTACTTGTGCTGCGTGGCGATGTGGTCGGCGACGTGCTTGGCGTCGTGCCAGACGCCCCAGATGAAGGTGGAGCCGCGCCGCGACAGCCACGGCAGACCGACGAAGTACACGCCCGGCTCGCTGGACACGCCGCGCTGGTGCCGCGGCTTGCCCTTGGCGTCGAAGGCGTCGACCTTCAGCCAGCTGAAATCCACCGAGTAACCGGTCGCCCAGATGATCGAGGTGACGCCGGCCGCGGCCAGGTCGAGCTGCAGCAGCGGCTCGCGCATGCACTGCGGGTCCGGGTAGCTGGCGCGGGCTTCGGGCTCTTCCGGCAGGTCGAGGCGGTTGCGCGCGATGTAGGCATCGGCGGCGTCCAGCAGCGACAGGTAGTTCTCGTCGCCGCGCGCGATGTTTTCCACCAGGTCGTCCTGGAAGCTGACCACGCCGCCGTCGAAGGATCTGGTCAGGCCGACCAGGGTGATGCCCTGGTGAGCGAGGTTGCGGAAGTCGATGGTCTCGCCGCCGCGCGCCCCGCTTACGGCGATGGTCACGTGCTCCTTGCCCGGTTGCGCGGCTTCCATGTCCCACAGGCCGAGCACGCCCAGCCACCAGACGAAGTCGCGGTTGCGGTAGCTGCGCGGCGGCCGGTCGTGCGGACCGACCGACAGGTAGACCTGGCGCCCGGCGCGGCGCAGCTCATCGGCGATCTGCACGCCGGAGGAACCGGCGCCGACCACCAGCACCGCGCCCTCGGGCAGTTGCTGCGGGTTGCGGTAGGCGGCCGAATGCAGCTGGTTGATTGACGAATCCTGCGGCGCGATGGCCGGAATCACCGGCTTCTGGAACGGCCCGGTGGCGGCGACCACGCGATTGGCCTCGATCACCCCGGTCGAGGTCTCGATGGTGAAGCCCGGACGGTCGGCGTTGCGGATGACCTGCTTGACCTCCACGCCGGTGCGGATCGGTGCGTTGAATTTCTTCGCGTAGTCCTCGAAGTAGGCGGCGATGCGCTCCTTCGAGGCGAAGGCGTCGGGCGCCAGGTCGTCGAATTCCAGACCGGGAAAGCGGTCGTGCCAGACCGGCCCGTTGGCCACCAGCGAATCCCAGCGATCGCTGCGCCAGGCCTCGGCGATGCGGTTGCGCTCCAGCACCAGGTGCGGGATGCCGAGCTTGCCCAGGTGCTCGCTCATCGCCACGCCGGCCTGCCCGGCGCCGACGACCAGCGTGTCTATCTTCTCAACGGTCTTGCCGAGCGGGCTCGGGGAAGCGCTTTGGTTCAGGTCGGTCATCACGTGCCTGCTCTGTCTGGTCATGGCTGTTCCGCGGCGCAACGCTGCGTGCGGGAGTGGGCTCATTCTGTTCAGCGCAGAGAATTCGCGAAATTATGATTTTTGTAGTCGCTAGCTAGGGAAAAACTGCACCCGCAGCCGATACCTGCGTATCGGCTCGGACGCCCAGCGTGCGGCTAGCGACGGCCAGTGGCTTGCGNNTGGTAGAGCAACGGCGCCCAGGCGCCATAGAGCTAGGCGGTGCCCTTCAGGCCGGTGCGCTGTATCGACTCGCCGTCGCTGAGACCGGTCTTCAGCGTACAGGCCACCCGGTCTCGCTGGTCAGCGTCGCCTCGTAGCTGGACTGCGTCGGCACTCCGCTCACGGTACCCAGCGGCGCCACGTTCAGGTAGCGCTTCACGCCGGCGCCGGGCTCCAGGTTGATCGCGTCGTCCATCGGCAGGTGAATGGCACTCTGCAACTGGGTCGGGGCCGCCCACCGTCGATCGAGGTGGGGCAGGTGATTCCCGTCGCTGCGCATCGCCAGGGTGAACACAGGGCAAGCCGGTGGGCGCCTGGCACAAGATGATCCGCGAGGGCGAGCTATGGGGAGTAGGCGGTTTTCCATCTGGCCAAGATGCGTCAAGGGATGGCATGAATCAGCAGCGACTCTTCGAGGAAGTCCAGCGTTCGTTCCAAACCCGCGCCATCAAGCCAATTCCTTCCGGTCAGCAGTTCGACTCCTGCGGCGTAGTCGGCGTAAAACTGGGTCGCACCCCAGATCGTGAACACTAACAGTACCGGGTCTATCGGACGGAGTGCGCCGCGAGCGATCCATTCCTCGAACACCGCCATGCGACCACTGAACCACAACGCATGGTCCAGCCCATGCCGGGTGTTCAACTGGGGGCGCACGGCCAGTATTTCACCGGCGAGCAATCGTGAGGCTTCAGGTTGGTCACGCGACCAGGTCAGTTTTTCCCTGATGTAACTGCGTAATGTCGCTCGTGGGCAATCCGCCGCGTCGAAGCCCTCCATAGGGTCTTTCCACTGTGCGGCAACGCGCTTTAAAACGCTGCCGAACAGCGTCTGCTTGTCCTTGAAGTAATAGAGCACGTTGGCTTTAGGCAGGTGCGCTCTGCGGGCAATGTTCTTCAGGCTGGCACCGTCGTACCCGAAACGGGAGAACTCGGTCTGCGCCGCATCCAGTATGAGCGCTTGATAATCACGCCTCCGCTGCCCGCGTTTGGATATGGCTGGTTCTCCTCCCGCGCTCCTCGCCTGGCAACGGCTCACTGGTTGATTTCCCGGATGGCGCTCCGCAACAGCAGTCGAGCCGCCGCTTCGGCTTCCTGTTCGTCTACTACCCATCGCTGGGTGATGCCGAATGCTCTGGTTGCAGCCTCGCTACGATGCTGCATCGCTGTGCGTTTTTCGGTGTCGGGCTCAATACCGATCAAGCCACAGCAAAGCTGCGCAAGTGCCTCCTTGTTACGCTTGAGCCAGAGTCCGCGAGTTTTGAAATCCTCATGTGTTTCCTCAGGATGCCCCGGCGGATTGATCAGTACGAAGGGCTCGTTGCCGGCGAGCAGCCTTTCCATCTCTAAAGCCCAGTTCACCGCATAGCCGGCTCGTACGGATGCGTTGCGCAACCGCACCAGCGGGAAACAGCTGACGTCATGGATTCTGAAGTTCGGTCTCATGGTTGCTTCTCCAGGCTGCCAAGTAAAAAGGAGTGAATTGGACGGGTACCCGCTTCATTCGCCCAGCCGCCGCCAACGGCCTTGTACAGATCGACCAGCGCCAGGGAAGCCTCGCTGGTGCTTTCGGCCAGCGCTTCCTGGCTGGCCAGCAGAGCGTTCTGCACACTGAGCACGTTGAGGTAGTCCACCGCGCCTTCTGCGTACTGCTGCTGCGCGATACGGGCGGCGATGCGGTTTTGTTCGACGGCTTCTTCGAGGCTGTCGCGACGGCGCTGTGCATGGCGATAGCCTGCCAGCGCGTTGTCCACCTCATGCCAGGCACGCAGGACGATACGGCGGTAGTCCAGGGCCGCCTCCTGCTGGCGCGCTTCTGTCAGTTGCAACTGGCCGCGAAGGCGACCGCCGTCGAACAGCGGCAGGCTCACTTGCGGGCCGATGCCGAATGTCCGGGCATTCCAGTTGAACTCATCCAGCTGCATGGATTGCAGGCCAAGGTCGCCGGAGAGTGCGATGCGGGGATAAAAATCCGCGCGTGCCACACCGATGCGCGCGGTGGCGGCGTGCAAGGCCGCTTCTGCGCGCAGGATGTCGGGACGCCGTTGCGCCAGTTGTGAGGGTAACGAAGGGGGAACGTCCGTTTCCAAATGGGGGGTGGCGCTGGGTTCCCCCAGTTCGTCACGCAAGGCGCCTGGCGCTTCGGCGAGCAGATACGCCAGGGCGTTCGTCAGTCTTTCGCCGCGCTGCTCCAGAAGCGGCAGGCGTGCCTCGAAGCTTGCTACCTGGGCGGCGGCTTCGGCGACGTCCAGGCGTGTGGAGACTCCGTCCGATTCGCGTATCCGGGAAAGTGCCAGGCCCCTGCGCGCGAGGGAGAGATTGTCCTGCGTGATGAGCAACATCGTCTGTGCCCCGCGCAGGCGTATGTAGGTCTGCGCGGTTTCGGCGAGCAGGGCGAGGCGCACGCCGCTGGCA
Organism: Pseudomonas sp. UBA5782; assembly: GCA_002418465.1. Classification (GTDB taxonomy): domain Bacteria; phylum Pseudomonadota; class Gammaproteobacteria; order Pseudomonadales; family Pseudomonadaceae; genus Pseudomonas_O. The sequence continues at coordinate 4,918 of DIEE01000195.1, forward strand.
TCGAACAGTGCTTGGTCAGCGTCCGCACGCGCCGCCTCGCGCTGGCGGCGGACGCGTCCCCACAGATCCAACTCCCAGGACATCTTCACTCCGCCTTCCCAGAAGCCGAATGCGGATTTTCCATCTTGTTCGGACGGGTCGGATAGGCCGTTCTCGCTGCTGCGCCGACGTTGGTAACCGGCGCTAGCGTCGAGCTGCGGAAGCCGCTCGGCGTCGGCTATCTGCAGTGCACTGCGACTCTGCTCGATGCGCAGCCGCGACGCCTCCAAATCCAGGTTGCTGTGCAATGCCCGATGAATCAGCGACGTCAGCACCGGATCGGAAAAGCGGCTCCACCACGGCGTGTCAGGTTCGATGAGAGGTGCCGATGCGTCCGGGCTGCCGTGCACGGAGTACGTGTCCTCAAGGCCTTGCGGGTGCGCATAGTCCGGGCCGAGGCTGCAGGCGGACAGCGTGAGCGATGCCACTACGGCGAAGGTCATGCGGACGCTCATCGCGCATGCTCCGGAAGGGCAGCAGGCGGCGTGTCCTCATGCAGGCTAATCGTCGCCACGGCCGACATGCCCACGCGCAACTGCCCCAGCAGCGTCTGTCCTTGGTCGAAAAGGACCTTCACCGGAATGCGCTGAACCACCTTGGTAAAGTTGCCCGTGGCGTTATCCGGCGAGACGGTGGCGAAGGTTGCGCCGGTAGCCGGCGCCAAGCTCGCAACATGCCCACGCAGCGTTTGGCCGGGAAACATGTCGACGTCGATGCGCACCGGCAAGCCTGGGCGTACCTCCGTGAGCTGGTTCTCCTGGAAATTCGCCAATGTATAGGCATCGCTCAGCGGCACGATCGCCAGCAGTGTCTCTCCCGACCTGGCGTAGTTGCCGACGCGTACCTCACGACGACCTATCACGCCGGCGACAGGGGCGGCAATGCGGGTATGCGAAAGATCCAGCTGCGCCTGCTGCACTTTCGCCTGCGCCGCCTGGAGGCTGCCCTGAGCGGCGAGTCTGAGGGCGAGTAGAACGTCGGTCTGCTTGTGTGCAGCGCCAAGCGCCGCCTTGTCCTGTGCGAGGCGGGCTTGCGCCGTATCGATGCGGTTCTGTGCCTGCTGGGCATTCTGCAGGGTACCGGCGCCCGACTGCGCAAGGTGCTGATAGCGTTGTAGTTCATGGCGGGCAAAAACCAGTTCGGCTTCGTCCACGCTCACGGATGCCCTGGCTTGTTCGATCAGCAAGTCCTGTCGCTCCAGCGTGGCGGTGGCGTTTTCGAGGCTGGCCTGAGCCTTCAGCAAGCCACCCTCGGCAGATGCGAGAGCCGTCTGATAATCGCGGTCATCCAGGCGTACGAGCAATTGGCCCGCTTCCACCCGCTGGTTGTCGTCAACCAATACCTCGTCGACGAAGCCGGCGACCTTCGGTGCCAGCAAGGTGAAGTCGGCGGCGATAAAGGCATCGTTGGTGGCTTCCTCTCGACTGTCGACGAAGAGCAAATGCCAGGCGGCTCCGGTCAGTACGCAGGCAATCAGTGCACCTGCAACGCTGTGTTTGCGGGAAAGAGATCGGTTGTTCATGGGTTTTTTCCGCTATTCAAACGCGCGAGCGCGGTGGGTAGATTCGCGTCGGCACGAAGGGAATGATCAGAATCAGGACGATGGCCAATGCCGCCACATACAGGTAGAGGTCGGCGGCGGTGAGTACCGCCGCCTGCTGGTGAAGGCGGCGCGCCAGCAATGCGGGCTCGATCCCCGCGACCGTCCAGGGCATGTTGCCGGCACGGTCTGTCAGCACGACGGAATGGAAGTGGGTCCGTTCGGTGATGAGCGCCTTGAGTACACCTCCAGCCAGAACTGCGGCAAAGCCCTTGATGGTATTGAACCAGGCGGAAGCGAACGGGCCATCGGCTGGCGCAATGGCGCCGGTAGAAAGCATCAGCAGCGGGATCACCGCCATGGGCTGGGCGAATATCTGCAGTGCCTGAACCAGATAGAAATTCTCGCGGTTCCATTGCGCCGTGAGGTGTGAGCCGGTGTAGCAGGCGAGTGTCATCAGCCCGATACCGCACGCCAGAACCCAGCGGCAATCCACACCGCGCCGGTTGCACAGCGCGGCGACCAGAGGTAGCGCGATCAGTTGCGGCAACGCCACGCAGAGCAGCAGCGGCGCGGTCTGAAGTGGGCGATAGCCCTGTATTTCTGCAAGGTAGCTGGAGGGAATCATGATCACCGCCAGCAACACGAACAGGACTCCGCCCAGGACGAAAAGCGCGAAGCTGAGGTTGCGCTGCCGGAGCATCTGCAACTTGAAGAACGGCAGCGGGTGCGACCACTCGTTGATGAGGAATAGCACCAGTAGCATCGCGCCGCCGCCGAGCAGTGCACGGATCAGGCCCGACTCGAACCAGTTGAACCGCTCACCCAGTTCGAGACCAAGCACCAGCATGGCTATCGCCGGAAGCCCGAGCAGCAGACCGCGCCAGTCGAACAGGCGAAATCGCTCCAGACGCAGCGGGTCTTGCGGAATGCCCCAGCTCACCGCCGCCATGGCCGCAATGCATAGCGGAAGCACACCCCAGAAGGTCCAGCGCCAGCCAAGGTATTCCGCGAACAGCGCGGCTAACGGCGTGCCCATGCTCGGGCCGAAGGTCGCGGTCAGCGCGTAAGCGCCTAGCCCGTAGAGCTTGATGTCCGGCGGCAGGAAACGCAGTGCAACGCTCATCAGCATTGGAGGCAGCGCGCCACCGGCAAAGCCCTGGCAGATACGCAGCAGCATCAGGGCATGCAGATTCGGGGTGAATGGCGCAAGCAGCCCGAGCAGGGCGAAGGCCGCAATAGCCGCAAGGGTGAAGCGGCGCAGCGAGAAGGTAGCCGAACACCAGGGTGCGAAGGCCATGGCGCAGACCGATGCTGCTGCGTACAGCGCAATCAGCCAGGTACCTTCGTCGTGCCCGATACCCATGGCGCCGCGAATATCGGCGAGCGCTACCTTGGTAACGTTCTCATTGAAGCCCGATACCAGTACGGCGAGCAGGATGCCGGCGAGCCCGACGGTAATACGCGGCCCGAATGGTTGGAGCGCTGGCGCTGCGCGAGGCGGCGCTGCCTCCACGGATAGGGTGCCTGGGTTCGGGATGCCATCGGCATGCGCAGCGGATGGGGGCAGGGACAAGAGCGTTCTCCGGAAGACGTTACCGGAGCCAGTCTATGTAATGCTCTTGATTGCAAAAATTGCTTAATGACTAATCCTGGATTGCATCGAATGCATGATTAATGCAGCCGGTGTCGAGGGGTCATTCGTGCTCGCCCTCGCAGATCCGCTTTATCATCCGACGCAGCAAGCGATGTGCCGGATCATGGTCGAACCTTGGATGCCAGGCCTGCACGATTACGATCGTTTCCAACGGTACTGGTAACTCGAAGTCCCTGAGCCTCAAGCCCAGCCGTCGCATTTCGCCGAGCATGTGGCGGGGCATGGTCGGCAGGATGAGGTCCGAATCGGACAAGGCGAAGATCGCAGTATGGAAAGTGGGCGTGATCAACGACACATGGCGTTCGAGGCCGTGCTCGGCGAGCGCTCGATCGATCGGTCCTTTGGCACGCCCACGGCGCGACACACTGACGTGTTCGAAGGCGACGAAACTTCCCAGATCCACATCCCGGTCCAGAACGGGATGTCCTTCGCGCACCAGGCCGACGAACGACGTGGTGAATAGCGTCTGCACCTTGATGTCCGCTCCGAAGCTGCGCATCGAGCTGATGTAAAGGTCGATACGACCCTCGTGCAGGGCGTTGTCGTCGGTATCACCCTCAGGTACGAAGCGCAGCGTGGCTTTCGGCACCTCTTTTTTCAGGCATTCCCTGACGGCGCTGCCGTAACTGCTCACGAAGACATCGTTGGCACGCACGCTGAACGTACGCTCCAGTGTGCTCATGTCGACATTGCCCGAGGTGAAGACGGCGTGTGCCTGCTCGACCAGCCCACGGATCTGATCCTGCAGCTCCAGCGCCCGCGGCGTCGGCACTAGACCCCGCCCCGAGCGAACCAGTATCGGGTCACCGATCGCATCGCGAATGCGCGACAAAGTGCGGCTCATGGCCGGAGCGCTGAGATTCATTCGCTGCGCAGCGCCGACTACGCTTCCTTCTTCAAGGAGGGCATTCAGCGCGACGAGCAGATTGAGGTCAGGAATTTTCATGGGCCAAGTGTAAGGCATTGCCGCTGATCTGAGCTGCGTGACGCATGCGCACGACGCAATCGGCTACGTACTTTACTAACCGCCATGGATGTCACGGCAATCGGTAGCGATGGCGCCGCGCAGGCCCTCAGACGCCCCTGGTGGACGGCAGCAGGATGGTCAGGATGCCGAACAGCGGCAGGAACGAGCAGAGCTTGTAGACGTACTCGATGCCGTGGATGTCCGCCAGGTGCCCGAGCAGCGCGGCGCCGATGCCACCGAAACCGAACATTAGGCCGAAGAACACGCCGGCGATCATGCCGACGTTACCTGGCACCAGTTCCTGGGCGAAGACCACGATGGCGGAGAACGCCGAGGCGAGGATGAAGCCGATGATCATGCTCAGCACGCCGGTCCAGAACAGGTCGACGTAGGGGAGCGCCAGGGTGAACGGGGCGACGCCGAGGATCGAGAACCAGATCACCGCCTTGCGTCCGACCCTGTCGCCGATCGGGCCGCCGAAGAAGGTACCGGCGGCCACCGCGCCGAGGAACAGGAACAGGTGCAGCTGCGAGCTGGCGATCGACAGGTCGAACTTCTCGATCAGGTAGAAAGTGAAGTAGCTGGTAAAGCTGGCCATGTAGAAGTACTTGGAGAACACCAGCAGCGCCAGCACCACCAGGGCGAAGGTCACTCGGCCCTTCGAGAGGCCGTGGGTGGCCTTGCCGCCGGCCTTGAGCTTGAACAGCGCGAGGTGGTTGCGGTACCAGCGGCTCAGCCCGTAGAGCACCAGGATGGCGAACGCCGCGAACAGCCCGAACCAGGCGACGTGGGCCTGGCCGAACGGAATCACGATGGCCGCCGCCAGCAGCGGACCGAAGGCGCTGCCGGCGTTGCCACCGACCTGGAAGGTGGATTGCGCCAGGCCGAAGCGCCCGCCCGAGGCCAGCCGCGCGATCCGCGAGGTCTCCGGGTGGAAGGTCGAGGAACCGATGCCCACCAGCGCCGAGGCCAGCAGGATCGCCGGGAAGCTGCCGACGAAGGCCAGCATCAGGATGCCGACCAGCGTACACAGCGAACCCGCCGGCAGCAGCCAGGGCTTGGGATGGCGGTCGGTGTGGTAGCCGACCCACGGCTGCAGCAGCGAGGCGGTGAGCTGGAAGGTCAGGGTGATCAGGCCGACCTGGGTGAAGGTCAGGCCGTAGCTGGCCTTGAGCATCGGGTAGATCGACGGCAGCACCGCCTGGATCAGATCGTTGATCAGGTGCGCCAGGGCGCAGGCGCCGATCACGCGCATGACCAGTGGGCTGGCTTGGCTGATGGCCGCCGTGGCGGCCGTGGGCGAGGAGGTGCTGGTGGACATCGCGACTCATCCGGACAGGGGAAAAACGGCGGCCTATGTTACAGATTGGAGGCGGGTTGACCCATTGGCAGCGATGCAACGCCGTTCATTTGAGTTACGTCTGGCCGCGGTATCGCGGATGTTTCGGCCCTCTCCCCCGGCCCCTCTCCCGTGAACGGGAGAGGGGAGTGAGGCTGGCTCGCCCCCGTTGCCCGGCTGCGATCAGTCCCCTCGCCCCTTCGGGGAGAGGGTTAGGGAGAGGGGGAGAGGTTGTCGCGGGAGTTTCAGCCTTCTCCCCCAGCCCCTCTCCCGTGAACGGGAGAGGGGAGCAAATGCGTGTACGGCTCGGCCCCGTTGCCCGGCTGCGATCAGTCCCCTCGCCCCTCCGGGGAGAGGGGCGTGAGTCTGGCGCGGCCCTGATGGCGGGCATTTCACCCGCCGGCGCTACGCTCAGTTCGAGCGGATCAGCCCGCCGTCGACGCGGATGGTGCTGCCGGTGACGTAGGAGGCGGCCTCGCTGGCGAGGAAGGTCACCACGTTGGCGAATTCCTCGGGGCGGCCGTAGCGGCCGGCGGGGATGCCGGCGCGGGAGGCGGCGGCGATCTCTTCCACGCTCTTGCCCTGGCGTTGCGCGGCGCCGGCGTCGAGCTGGTCGACGCGGTCGGTGTGGATGCGTCCGGGCAGCACCATGTTCACCGTGATGCCCTGGGCGGCGACTTCGCTGGCGAGGGTTTTCGACCAGCCGAGCACGGCGGTGCGGATGCCGTTGGACAGCGCCAGGTTGGGGATCGGCTGCTGGATGCCCGAGGAGCCCACGGTGATCACGCGGCCCCAGCCCTTCTCCGCCATGCCCGGCAGCAGCTGCGCGGTGAGCTCGAACAGGTGGCTGGCCATGCTGCGGAAGCTGGTTTCCCAGGCTGCGGCGAGCTGGTCGCGGGCGGCGCCGGCGGGCGGGCCGCCGCCGTTGTTGACCAGGATGTCGACCCCGCCGCCCTCGATCAGCAGGTTGGCCAGACCCTGCACCGAGGCCAGATCGGCCAGATCGACCTGCAGCGCGACGATGCGTGCGGCCTGTTCGGCC
>DIEE01000196.1 GCA_002418465.1 Pseudomonas sp. UBA5782
AGCCTTGGCCGCCGCGCTGGCCGGCGCCGAGGCGCAGCTGCAGCAGCTCCAGGCGCAGGCCGACGACCTGCAGGTGCGCGCCCCGGTGGACGGCGAGGTCGGCTCGATTCCCGCCGAGCAGGGCACCCTGGTGAACGCCTACAGCCCGTTGCTGACGCTGGTGCGCCTGGCGCAGAGCTATTTCGTCTTCAACCTGCGCGAAGACATCCTCGCCGGCATCCGCAAGGGCGACGTCATCAAGCTGCGGGTGCCGGCGCTGGGCGAGCGCGAGGTGCAGGCCAGGGTCGGCTACATCGCCCCGCTCGGTGACTTCGCCACCAAGCGTGCGACCCGCGCCACCGGCGACTTCGACCTGAAGACCTTCGAGGTGCGGCTGTATCCCGAGCAACCGGTCGAAGGGCTGCGCCCGGGGATGAGCGCGCTGTGGCAGTGGTCGAGCAACTGAAGCGCGACGCCTGGCGCTTCGTCCAGGCGTTCAACATCGAAACGCGGCTGGCGACGCGCAGCTGGACCATCCACTGGCTCGGCTGGATCTGGCCGCTGCTGCTGTTCCTGCTGATCAGCGGCATCTACAAGGCCGGGACCCTGCAGGACATGCCGGTGGCGGCGGTCGACGACGACCACAGCAGCCTGTCGCGCCAGCTGCTGCGCCAACTGGACGCCGGCTCCCATGCGCAACTGGTGGTTCAGCCCGGTGGCCTGCCGCAGGCGCTGCGCCGGCTCCAGGAGGCCGACCAGTACGGCCTGCTCTACATCCCGCGGGACTTCGAGAAGGACGTGCTCGCCGGGCGCCAGCCGAGCGTGCAGTTCTATTACAACTCGCTGTTCTACGCCGCCGGCTTCTATTCGACCCAGGACCTCGCCGGCCTCGCCGCCCTTCTCGACCAGCAGGTGCGTCCGGTGCTCGCCGCCGGCATGGGCCAGTCGCTGCCGAGTCTGGCCAGCGTCAGCGTGAGTTTCGAGAGCCTCTACAACGCCAGCGGCAATTACATCTACTACCAGCAGTTCGCTGCCATCGTGCATCTGCTGCAGCTGTTCGTGATCATCGCCACCATCCACGTGCTCGCTCGCGAGGCGCCCGAGCTGCGCGCCAGCTCGCCGCACATCCTGCGCGCCAAGGCGCTCGGCGTGCGCCTGCTGGGCAAGCTGGCGCCCTACACGCTGCTGTTCTCCACGCTGCTGATGGTCGAGCTGTTCCTGCTGGTGGCGCTCAACGGCGCGGTGATCAAGGGCAGCGTCGGCTGGATGCTGGCGATCACCGTCTGCTACGTCGCCGCCGCGCAGGCGGTCGGGCTGGTGCTGTTCATCTTCACCGCCAACCGCTTTTCCGCCTATTCGCTGGTGGGCATGCTGATCGGCATCGCGCAGACCTACTCCGGCGTGCTCATCCCTGCCCTGGCGATGCCGCTGCCGGCACAGGCGATCAGCTACATCGAGCCGCTGACGCATTGCCTGAACGGGTTGTTCGACCAGTTCCTGCGCGAAGCGCCGGCGGTGTCCGGCGCCTACGCCTGCCTCAAGCTGTCGCTTTATCCGCTGATCGCCTACGTGATCGCCAAGCAGCGGCTGCGCAAGCGCCTCGATTTCAGCCCGGCGTAGGAGCCCCATGGACAATTTCTGGAACGTGCTGCGTCAGAGCCTGAAGAACATGCTGAGCAAGCCGCTGTGGCTGCTGCTGGTGCTCACCGTGTGCATCACCTCGACGCCATACCTGGGGCGCACCATCGACGACCTGCCGGTGGCGGTGATCGACATGGACCACAGCAGCGCCAGCCGCGAACTGGCGCGGATGCTCGACGCGGCGCCGAAGATCGGCGTGCGCGCCTATGCCGACCTGCCCTCGGCGCAGGCGGACCTGGCCTGGCGCCAGCTGTTCGCGATCATCGTCATCCCGCTGGATTTCGAGAAACGCCTGCTGCGCGGCGAGCAACTGGTGGTGCCGGTGTTCGGCGACGCCACCAACCGCATGGCCAACGGGCAGATCCAGCAGGACATCAACGCCACCTACAACCAACTGCTGCGCGACCACAACGGCGAGCTGCTCGAGCGCAACGGTTTCTCCACGGCGCAGACGCAGATCCTGCTCGACCCGCTAGTGGCGCGCCTGGTCGACCTGTACAACCCCGGCACCAGCTTCGCCGCCATCGTCCTGCCGGGGCTGGTCACGCTGATCCTGCAACACGGCCTGCTGCTGTCGAGCACGCGGGTCAGCCTCAACCTGCGCGGCGGCACCCCGCGTTCGCTGCGCCAGCCGCTGTCCACCCGGCTTGGCCGCTGCGTCGCGCAGCTGCTGATCTGGGTCGTCCTGGCGATGCTGCTCTACGTGATCTGGCCGCACATCTTCGGCTTCCGCCAGACCGCCTCGTTCTGGGCGCTGCTGGGGATCGTCCTGCCGTTCCTGCTGGCGGTGCTGGCGTTCAGCGAGTTCCTCGCCGAGCTGCTGCCCTCGGAGGAGGCGGTGTACCTGACGCTCACCTTCGTCACCCTGCCGCTGTTCTACCTGGCCGGCTACACCTGGCCACCGCAGGCGATGCCCGACTGGGTGCTGCTGCTGGCCAACGCGATTCCCTCGACCTGGACCATCCGCGCGGTGGCGGAAATGAACCAGATGAACCTGCCGCTGAGCGCCGTCGGCCAGCACATCCTGGTGCTGTTGGCGATGGCCGCCGGCTACGCGCTGCTCGGCACGCTGCTCTACCAGTGGCGCAACTGGCGCACCGACCGCAAGGCCAGGACCGACCCAGCCACCGGCAATCGGGCGTAGGGTGGATCGCGCCTCATCGATCCACCGGGCGAAGTGCCGGTAGATGAAAAGAGCGTCAGCTACGCGCCCCGATCCACCCTATGGCACATCGTGTAGCGGTCCGAAACCGAGGCGATCCGCGATTGGGGCCGCCTCAGCCGGCGATCAGCGCCCTGGCCGCCTCGCGGTGGCGGGCGATCAGCGCCTGCAGGTCGAGGCCTTCGACCTGGCCGTCGATCACTCGCCACTGGCCGCCGACCATCACCCGGTCGGCGCGGTCGGCGCCGCACAGCAGCAGCGCCGAGAGCGGGTCGTGGCTACCGGAGAAGCGCAGCTCGTCGAGCTTGAACAGTGCCAGGTCGGCCTGCTTGCCCACTGCCAGCTCGCCGATGTCGCTGCGTCCCAACAGCTTCGCCGAGCCGCGCGTGGCCCAGCCCAGTGCCAGCTCCGGAGTGATCCGTTCGGCGCCGTAGCGCAGGCGCTGCAGGTACAGCGCCTGCCTGGCTTCGAGGATCATGTTGGAGGCGTCGTTGGAGGCCGAGCCGTCGACGCCCAGGCCGATCGGCGCGCCGGCGGCTTCCAGCTCGACGGTCGGGCAGATCCCCGAGGCCAGGCGCATGTTCGAGCTGGGGCAATGGCAGATGCCGGTGCCGGCGGCGCCGAGGCGGGTGATCTCGTCCGGGTTGAAGTGGATGCCGTGGGCCAGCCAGGTGCGCGGGCCGAGCCAGCCGACACTGTACAGGTAGTCCACGGTGCGCAGGCCGAAGCGCTGCAGGCAGAAGTCCTCCTCGTCCAGCGTCTCGGCGAGGTGGGTGTGCAGGCGCACGTCCTCGGCCTCGGCCAGCGCGGCGCTGGCGCTCATGATCTCGGTGGTCACCGAGAACGGCGAGCAGGGCGCCAGGGCGATCTGTACCTGCGCGCCGTCGCCGCGCTCGTGGTAGCGGCGGATCAGCCGCAGGCTGTCGTCGAGGATCACCTGGCCCTGTTGCACCGTCTGTTGCGGTGGCAGGGGGCNNCTCGCCGAGGCTCATCGAACCGCGGGTCAGCATAGCGCGCATGCCCAGCGCGCGGACGGCCTCGACCTGCACGTCGATGGCCTCTTCCAGGCCGTCGGGGAACAGGTAGTGATGGTCCGCCGCGGTGGTGCAGCCGGAGAGCAGCAGCTCGGTCAGGGCGACCGTGCTGGCCACGGCAAGCTTTTCCGGGGTCAGCCGCGCCCACACCGGATAGAGCGTCTTCAGCCAGGGGAACAACGGCTGGTTGACCACCGGCGCCCAGGCGCGGGTGAGCGTCTGGTAGAAGTGATGGTGGGTGTTGATCAGCCCCGGCAGCACCACGTGCTCGCGGGCGTCGAAGACCTGCTGGCAGGGCGCGGCGGGCGCTTCCCCGGCGGCCAGCAGTTGCACGATGACGCCGTCCTCGATCACCAGGCCGCCGGCGGCGGAGGACGTGGTGGCGGTGAACAGCGCGAGGGGGTTCTTGATCCAGATGCGGGTAGCAGCCATGGGCCGGCTCCTCTGACGTGTGGGTTCAGGTTAGCCAGCTCAGTTTTCCTGTCTGCTGATCCAGGTGCCTGCGGAACGGAAGGCGCGGCGAAGATAAGGGTTGCGCCGCGGTTTGTCATCCATTGGGCGACGGCTCTCGCTCGCGGGCGATCAGCGGTGCGCCGGTTTCCGGGGCCTGCGCCGCGCGCTGTGCGCATTCGTTGAACGCGCGCGCCTGGCAGGTGCGACAGATGGCCGAGTCCAGGCGCGGGTAGATGGCCTTCAGCGCCTGGTCCTTGGAGGCGAACACGTGGTCGCGGCCGAGGCGGCCGAGCAGGCCACTCTTGGCGAACAGCTCCAGCACCGGTACCCGCGGCCGGTGGAAGTACAGGTCGCCGCCCATGCTGCGGCGCTGCTTGAGTTCGTGCTCCCAGAGGTCGTTGCCGGCCAGGTCGATGAAATTCATGCTCTTGGTCATGAACAGCACGTGCTTCTGCTGCGGGCACTGATCGCGGAACTGCTGCAGGTAGTCGCCGACATGCGCGGCGGCGCCAAAGAAGATCGAGCCCTCGATGCGCACCAGCTTGAGCTGCGGGCATTCCTCCGGCACCGGTTGCAGCTCTTCCAGCGGCGTGAAGCGGCGGCCCGGATCGCTCGGGTCGGGCAGCAGCACACGCACCGCCGGGTGCGCCGAGCGGTACAGGTAGACCACCAGCGACACCAGTGTGCCGAGCAGTACCGCGCGGTCCAGCGGGATGCTCAGGGTCGCGGCGAAAGTGACCGCGGCCACCAGCGCCTCGCTGCGGCTGGTGCGCAGGACGTGCCGCCAGCGCGCGCCGTCGACCAGGTTCCAGGCCACCAACAGCAGCATCGCGGCGATCGCCGCCAGCGGAATCTGCGCGATCAGGCCGCCGCCGAAACTCACCAGCAGCACCAGCAGCAGCGCCGAGAACACCGCCGCCAGCGGCGTGCGTGCGCCGGCCTCGTAACTCGGCAGCGAGCGGTTCAGCGAGCCGCAGGAGACGTAGGAGGAGAAGAAGCCGCCGATGCCGTTGGCCAGACCCTGGCCGATGAACTCGCGGTTGACGTCGATGCGTTGTCCTGAGCGTTGCGCCAGCGCCTTGCTGATCGACAGCGACTGGCCCAGCGCGACCAAGGTCAGTGCCACGGCGATCGACGACAGGTTGGCGAGGTCGCTGAAACTCACCTCCGGCAGATGGAACGGCGGCAGCGCCGAAGGCATCGCGCCCACCGTGCTGATGCCGGCGTGCAGGCCGGGTTTCAGCCGGTCGATGACGAACGCCGCCAGGCAGCCGACCAGCAGGCCCGCCAGCATGTACGGCCAGCGCGGTCGCAGGCGGCGCAGCAGCAGGGTGGCGCCG
>DIEE01000197.1 GCA_002418465.1 Pseudomonas sp. UBA5782
ATCGCGCTCTCCGGCCAGTGCGGCGGCAGTCTGCGCGCCGAGGTCGAAACCGGCGACCAGCAGCCGCGACGTATCCACCCCGGCGAACGCCGGATCGCCCGCCTGCCCGCGCCGGCGCACTTCCGCCAGAGCCAGGCGCACCGCGTTCAGCCGGGCCTGCAGCGCCGCTGGCGAGAAATGCTTCTGCGCCAGTGCGCGAAAGGCCCCGGCCTGGGCCTCCGCCGAGCTGTACACGGCACGCCCGTCATCCGGCATCTGCAACGACAGCACCGCGTAACCGGCCTCGGCCCAGGCCCGTCGCCACAGCTCACCGCCGCGCGCCGGCTCGCCAAGTCCGGGCAGATAAAGGATCAAAGGAGCCGCCGAGGCGCCCGGTTGCGGCGCCANNGCCACCCAGGCGACATCCAGCAGGGACTGGTTGAGCGCCCAGGTCGCCTGCCACTCGCGGGTCGGCCGCTTCATCGCCGACTGGTAGCCGGCCGCTCGGTATTTCAGCGCGGCCTCGTCGAAGCCTTCGGGCGGCGATCGATGCCCGGAACAGGCGACCAGCAGCAGGGAGAGGAACGGCAACAACAGTCGGGCGCAGGAACGCGCGAAATGCAGACTCATGGATGGGATCGCTCGGGTGACGGAACCGCAGGCATTATCGGCGGCGCATCACGCGCTGAGGGTAACCAACGGGTAATGCCTGGGTAAAGCCGAGGATACAAACGCGCGCAGGTCGCCCGTCATCGTCAGAGGAACGCCTTCAGGCGCCGGTGCGCGTCGTCTTCGGGGTCGATCTCGTGGTGATATTTCGCGCCCAGGTAGTGGGCGGTGAACACGTCGAGGTAGACGCCCAGCGCATCGGCCGCCGCGCTATCGCCGGCCAGTTCCAGACAGAGCGCGGCGACTTCGGCGGTGCACAGGTGATCGTCGCGCTTGGAGCGGCGCAGGCGGTAGCGCGACAGCTGCTCGGGTTGCAGGCTGAGCACCGGCAGGCGATCTAGGTAGGGACTCTTGCGGAACATCTTGCGCGCCTCGGTCCAGGTCGCATCGAGCAGGACGAACAGCGGCCGCTTGCCCTCCTCCACCCGCACCTCGTCGACCACCCGTTCGGGCGCCGCGTACTCGCCGGGAAACACCAGGTACGGCTGCCACTGCGGGTCGTCCAGCAGCGCCGGCAGNNCGGTGCGCAGCCAGCCGAACGCCGAGGTGTCGCGCACCAGGTCGGCGATCAGCCAGCCGGTGTTGCTCGGTTTCAGCGCCTCGACGTCATGCATCAGCAGACACACCGCCGACCGCGTTTCCACACGCGGCCGCCATTCGCACACGCAGTGGCTGAACTGGATCCGGCAAGCGGGACAGCGAGGTGCACGCGAGCCGCGGGCGACGAAGGGTTTCAGGCTGCGGGCGAGGCGTTCGGCGCGCAGGCGGGCGACGGCATGCATGATCGGCGGGGACTGGCGAAGGGCCGGCGAGTCTAGCAGACCCGCCGGCGCCGCCCTACGTTCGAGCGGGTTCAGAAGCTGTGGTTGAGCGCCAGGCCGACGAAGTGGATGCGGGTCTTGTACTCGCCGCTGTAGGTGCCGCCGTTGCCGGTGCAGCGCACCCCGCTGTCTTCGTAGAGACCGCCGGCGCCGGGCACCCAGCCGGCCGGCGAGCAGCCGTCGGTGTAGTCCATCTTGCCGCTGTCGAACTTGACGAAACTGTAGGCCAGGTCCACCGACGTCTCCGGGGTGACCTTGTAATTGGCGCCGAACGACAGCCAGTAGCGGTCCGCATCGGGGAAGCCCGGATGGCGCAGGTTGGTGCCGTTCACCGGCGACTTGTCGTAGGCCACGCCGGTGCGCAGCATCAGGTCCTTGCTGTACTGGTAGTTCATCCCTAGGGAGATCTTGTAGGTGTCCTTCCAGTCCTGCTTGACCGACAGATTGCCCTCGGTGACGCCGTTGAAGTACGGGTAGCCGGCGGTCTCGTCGATCGCCAGGCTGACGGTATCCAGCCGCGAGTGGCCGGTGAAGGTCAGGTCGGCCATCAGCGCGACGCGCTCGTTGAGCTGGTGAAAGGCGCTGAAGGACAGCGATTCCGGGGTGTCGATGTTGCTCTTGCCGTCGGAATGCGCCGGATGCAGCCGCGCGGCGGCGAAATCGCCCGGATTGATCCAGTTGCTCGGGTCGAGCACGTTGAGAATGTCGCCCGGCAGCTCGGACGACGGATCGGGCACCGCGCCGGTGACTCCGGCGAAGCTCCACTTGGTTTCGCCCTTCAGGGTGTGGCGGATGTGCGAGCGGTAGGCCACGCCGAAGCGGGTGTTCTCGGTCGGCTCCCACATGTAGCCGATGTTCCAGCCGAAGCCCCAGTCGTCGCCCTTGGCGCGGAAGTAGCCGTCGCCGCTGACGTTGTCGGCGAAGTTCGAAGCCACGCAATCGACGAAGGCATCGCGGCTCTGCAGCGGATCGCAGCTGCTGATCTCATCGGGGATGAGTAGGTTGAGCGGATCGAGCTGTCCCAGCGCCGCCGCCAGGAAGGTCGATTCGTAGTTCTCGTTGACGAACTGCCCGGCCAGTTGCCGCGACGCGCCCTTCACGTCCGCCGCGCCGCGCTGGGTCGACTTGATGTACTGCGCGGAGATGCCGAAGCCGATGCTGTGGTGCTCGTTGAAACGGTAGGCGATGCTCGGGTTGAAGTTCACCGTGAGCAGGTTCGCCGACTGGATGCCGTAGCGGCCGGCCCAGTCCTCCTGGTAATCCAGCTTGGCGCCGAAGGGCGTGAAGATGCCCAGGCCGATGGTGACCTTGTCGTTCACCTCGTGGGAGATGTACAGGTTCGGCGCCGCGGCGGAGTCTGGCAGGAAGGAGCCGGCGTTGCCCTCCACCGGGTTGCCGAAGACGTCCACGCTGCCGGTGTCGTGGTACTCGCCGCGCGGAATCACGATGGTGATGCCGTTGGTGATCTGATCGCCCTTGAGCCGAGTCAGCCCGGCCGGGTTGTAGAAGATGGTGGATGGATCGGCGGCTTCCGCACCGTTGGCATGGGCGGTGCCCTGCGCCGAGACCGACTGCGAGCCGAAGTGGTAACCCGAGGCAAGTACCGAGGGAACGTGGGTAGCCAACAGGCCACCCGCAAGCATGGCCAGAGGCCAGCGGGGCATTCTTGTCATTGTTTTCAGCTCCTGGAACGTTCTGCTGTCAGCCTGGAGGCTCGATACAGTCAGGCCTCCTGCCTTCCCTGGGCGAGTTGTCGCAACCTGGGCGCTATTCTGACTCCGGGTATCCGCAGAATTTCCCCGATCTTTGGACGGGGCAGGCAGAACGCCATCTTTTCGCTGTCGCTTTTGGTAACACTTAAAGCGCGCTGTTCGTCAGGTGCCGCTTCGGCTCACAATCGCCGCCTACGGATGTCGCGCCGAACGCCCAGGCACGCGACCGGTCCAAGCCCTGTCATTCGCTCCGGAGAACCCCATGCTGCGTTTCACTGCCCTCGCCCTCTGCGCCTTGCTGCCCGTCGCCGCGCAGGCCGCGTCCCTCAAGGAAACCGAGCTTTCCAACCTGCTCCAGACAGTCGCCAAGGAAAGCAGCGTCGGCACGCCGCGAGCGATCAACGAGGACATCCTCGACCAGGGCTACACCGCCGAAGGCAACGAGCTGATCAACCACCTCAGCGTGCTACCGGCACACGCGGCGCAGATGCGCGCCAACCCCGAAGCCGTGCGCAGCCAGCTCACCGCCAGCGTCTGCAACAACCCCGGCTACCGCAAACTGCTCGATCGCGGCGCCCTGCTGCGCTACCAGTTCAGCGAATACCAGACCAATAAGCCGGTCGGCACCGCGCGTTTCTCCAAGGCCGACTGCGTCAAGTGACGACCTGTCACCGCGGTGCAAGCCGCCCTGCCTGCTGAACCCTCCCGCCCGCGCGGTTAGACTGCGACCCGTCGAAGCGCATCCACGGCCGTTGCCCGCCCCTGACGCAACGCCCCGCAAGCGCCTCGACCTGCCCTGCAGGCCGGCGAACCCGTACCGGGTGCGCACCGGCCCTGCACAACCGATTCGAACGCCGGCGCCATCCGCCTCCGAAGGAGGATGACCGCACAGGGTGATACCTCGCGCAGGCTCGCCGGCGGCAATGCCGTTTGGCGGCCGGGATGGCCGGAAGGCAAAGGAGAAGTTGCATGACCCGATCCACCGAAGAAAGCCTGTCCCGCGCGGTTCGCAGCGACGAAGACCTGGAGCGGCGCATCGAGGAACTGGTCGAGGCCGGCGTGCCGGAGAACAGCCGCAACCTGCCGCTGTACCGCGAGATGCTGGTCACCGTACTGCGCATGGCCCAGGCCGACCGCAACCGCTGGGACGCCAAGATCATGCTGCAGACCCTGCGCGAGATGGAGCACGCCTTCGCCACCCTTGCGCAGTTCAAGGGCCGGCGCAAAGTCACCGTGTTCGGCTCGGCGCGCACGCCCATCGAACATCCGCTGTACGCGCTGGCCCGCGAGTTGGGCGCCAGCCTGGCGCAGCGCGACCTGATGACCATCACCGGCGCCGGTGGCGGCATCATGGCTGCTGCCCACGAAGGCGCCGGCCTCGATCACAGTCTCGGGCTGAACATCACCCTCCCCTTCGAGCAGCACGCCAACCCGACCGTCGACGGCACGCAGAACCTGCTTTCGTTCCACTTCTTCTTCGTCCGCAAGCTGTTCTTCATCAAGGAGGCCGATGCCCTGGTGCTTTGCCCGGGCGGCTTCGGCACGCTGGACGAAGCGCTGGAAGTGCTCACCCTGATCCAGACCGGCAAGAGCCCGCTGGTCCCGGTGATCCTGCTCGACGAGCCGCGCGGCAGCTACTGGCAGGACGCCCTGCAGTTCATTAGCCGGCAACTGGCCGACAACCGCTACATCCTCCCTGGCGACATGAAGCTGATGCGCCTGGTGACCAACGCCAAGGACGCCGCCGACGAGATCGACCTGTTCTATCGCAACTTCCACTCCAGCCGCTGGCTGAAGAACCGCTACGTGCTGCGCCTGCGCCATCCGCTTGGTCAGGGTGCGCTGGAGCGGATACACGCGGACTTCGCCGACCTCTGCCTGAGCGACGGCTTCGAGCAACTGCCCTACGACGAAACGGAACAGGACGAGCCGGAACTCAGCCAGCTCACCTGGCTGGTCTTCGCCTTCAACGGCCGCGACCACGGCCGCCTGCGCGAACTGGTGGACTTGGTCAATCAGGAAGAACATTGGGCGAAACGCTGAGGGGGCCGCGCGGTTTGCGCCCCATAGGGTGGGGCAACCCATGCTGCCGGCTTTTCCGCGAACGCCGGGTTTAACCCCCTGCCCCAGAGCGTCCTTGCAGGCTTGCAGGGGCGCTCGTTCGCCATACGCAGCCGAGNNATCTCGACCACAGCCTCCCGTGAGGCTATGGTTCCCGACTGATCATCGGGGGGAGGAGCTGCCAGCCGTACCCGCCCTTAAGCCTCGAGCTTGCGTCGTAGATAGCGCTGCGCCCCTCCACACTCATCCGCCAAGTCCGAACGGTATCCAGAGCTTCGAGCTCGCATCAGCAAGGTTGGACAGGATGACGTGATGATCGAAGCATTCTGTGGAGGAGGACATCATGGCAGCGGTAGTGGGCGTTGATATCGCCAAGCGCACCTTCGATCTGGCGATCTTGCAGCCTAACGGCAAGCACCGAACCAAAAGCAAACTAAGCAATGACAATGCCGGCTTTTCGGTCTTCGCTGACTGGCTGCAGCGCTATGCCGTGCCAGGCGCCTGGATCGTGATGGAGGCCACGGGCATCTACCACGAGGCGCTTGCCGAGCATTTCCATGGCATGGGCTATCAGATCGCGGTGCTCAACCCGGCGCAGATCGCCCGTTATGCCCAGAGCCAACTGCAGCGCAGTAAGACGGACAAGCTCGATGCCAAGCTGATCGCCACCTATGGCCAGCTACACGTCGAACACTTGCGTGCCTGGCAACCGGAGCCGGTGCCCGTGCGCCAGCTGCGCGCCTTGACCCGACGTCTGGAGGATCTCCAGTCGTTGCGGCAGATGGAGCTCAATCGACTCGATGTCAGCCCGACTACTGTTCAGAACTCGATCCAGGCCGTTGTGCAACGGCTCGATGAACAGATCGCCTGGACGCTCGAACAGATCAAGCGACATATCGACGATGACCCGGATTTGCGTGGCAAACGCGACTTGCTCGTGAGCATCAATGGCATCGCCGAGAAGACCGCGGCCCTGATAATGGCCGAGCTCGGTGATATCGAACGTTTTACCGATGCGCGCGCTGTTACGGCCTTCGCCGGTTTAGATCCACGTTTACAGGAGTCGGGGGTCTACCGAGGCCATACCGGCATCTCGCGCACGGGCTCGGCCAGGCTACGAACTGCGTTGTACCTGCCTGCCGTGGTGGCGCTCACTTACAACCCCGCTATCAAAGCGCAAGCCGAGCGTCTGAGAGCCAGAGGCAAAAGAAGGGCAAACAAACCGTCTGTGCAGCGATGCGCAAACTGCTGTGCATCGCTTACGGCGTACTGAAATCGGGCAAGCCTTTCGATCTTGCTTTGGCGATTGCACGGTAAGGCGCAAGACGGTATCTACGGTGATCCCCGGCGAGCACCGCTTTTGTAGGGGCGAACTCGTTCGCCGTACGGCATCCGAGCCCAGGCGAACACGTTCGCCCCTACGGGAGGCCGGACCCTCTGCGCGACGAATGCCGAGCCAACCCACCCGGGCTGCGGAGTTCAGTCGTCCAGGGCGCCGCGGAGCAGTCGGCCGATCATTTCCAGGGGGTAACCGCGGTAGGCGAGAAAGCGGCCCTGCTGGGCGCGTTCGCGGGTGTCGGCAGGGAGCTGGCCGTGGAACTTGCGTTGCCAGACGTCGCGCAGGTTCTCGCTCCAGTCGATTCCCGACTGTTGCATCGCCTGCTCGATATCGTTGCGCTGCAAGCCGCGCTGGCCGAGTTCTTCGCGGATACGCTGCGGCCCGTAGCCGGCACGGGCGCGGCTGGAAACGTAGCTCTCCAGATAACGTGCTTCGCTGAGCAGGCCGTCTTCGACCAGCCGTTGCAGGGCGCTTTCGATGAGTTCGAGAGGAGCGCCGCGCTTGCGCAGCTTGCGGGTCAGCTCGACGCGGCTGTGTTCACGCCGCGCGAGCAGATCCATGGCCGCCCGGCGTACCGCGACGGGGGTATCGAGGACGACGGGCATGCCGCGACTCAGAGGTCGATGTCAGCCGTTTCGTCGGCAGCGACGGCGGAAGCCTTGTCGTTCGACGACGCGACCAACAGTTTGTCGCGGATCGACTTCTCGATGGCCTTGCCGATTTCCTGATTGTCTTCCAGGAATTTCGCGGCGTTGGCCTTGCCCTGACCGATCTTGTTGCCCTGGTAGCTGTACCATGCGCCGGACTTCTCGACGAAACCGAGTTGCACGCCGAGGTCGATGATCTCGCCGTTGCGGTAGATGCCCTTGCCGTAAAGAATCTGGAACTCGGCCTGGCGGAACGGCGGCGCCACCTTGTTCTTGACGACCTTGACGCGGGTTTCGCTGCCGACCACTTCCTCGCCTTCCTTCACCGCGCCGGTACGGCGGATGTCCAGGCGCACCGAGGCGTAGAACTTCAGCGCGTTACCACCAGTGGTGGTTTCCGGGCTGCCGAACATCACGCCGATCTTCATGCGGATCTGGTTGATGAAGATGACCAGGCAGTTGGCGTTCTTGATGTTGCCGGTGACCTTGCGCAGGGCCTGGGACATCAGGCGCGCCTGCAGGCCGACGTGGGTATCGCCCATCTCGCCTTCGATCTCGGCCTTCGGCACCAGTGCGGCGACGGAGTCGACGATGATCACGTCGACGGCGTTGGAGCGCACCAGCATGTCGGTGATTTCCAGGGCCTGCTCGCCGGTGTCGGGCTGCGAAACCAGCAGGTCGTCGACGTTGACGCCGAGCTTGCCGGCGTAGTCCGGATCGAGGGCGTGTTCGGCATCGACGAAGGCGCAGGTGGCGCCCTGCTTCTGCGCTTCGGCGATCACCGACAGCGTCAGGGTGGTCTTGCCCGAGGATTCCGGACCGTAGATCTCGACGATCCGGCCTTTCGGCAGGCCGCCGATACCCAGTGCGATGTCCAGACCCAGCGAGCCGGTGGAGATGGCCGGAATGGCCTGGCGATCGTGATCGCCCATGCGCATCACGGCGCCCTTGCCGAATTGTTTTTCAATCTGGCCAAGGGCCGCAGCCAAGGCGCGCTTCTTGTTCTCGTCCATTGAAGTCCTCTCGATTCAAGTGGGCCAGCGGCCACGACAACTGTATAAGTAGACAGTATTAGAGCACAGGGCAAGCCGGTCGCCTACCCCCGTTGGGGATTTTCTCCGGCAGCTAGTCGGATAAGTCCTTCGAGGGCGACCTGCACCGTGGCGTGGCGCACCTGGTCGCGATTTCCGGAGAACTGGCGGCGCTGCGCGTGTACCTGCTCGCCGTCCGCCCAAGCCAGCCAGACGGTGCCGACCGGCTTCTCCGGCGAACCGCCGTCCGGTCCGGCGATGCCGCTCACCGCCACGCCGAAGCGTGCGCCGCTGTGTCGGCAGGCGCCGCGCACCATCGCTTCGACGACTTCGCGGCTGACCGCGCCGACCTCGGCGAACAGCTCGCGCGGAACGTCCAGCTGAGCCGTTTTCTGGGTGTTGGAGTAGGTGACGTAGCCGGCCTCGAACCAGGCCGAGCTACCGGCGATGCGGGTGATGGCTTCGGCGATGCCGCCGCCGGTACAGGATTCCGCAGTCGCGACCTGGGCGGCCTGCGGTTTCAGACGTTCGCCCAGTTGCCGGGCGAGATCGGTGAGGGTGTCCATGGCGTTCTCCGCGAGATCGGGCGTGCATACCCTACCTCAGCCGCGGCGCCGATTCAGCGGTGGATCAGGAGAGCACTTCGAGTTCGCGCACGGCAGCGGCGGGCGCGCTGTACAGAGACTGGTTGGCGGCCAGCGCCTTGTACTTCAGTTCGAGAACCTCGTCGTGGCTGGCGCAGACGATGTAGAAATCGTTCAGATAGAGACGCCAGGAAGGCTTCGTACCCTCGACTCTTTCGACCCGTACCTGCATCTGCCACTCTCCACTCGGTCGCCAGGATTGGCGGTCAGGTAAATGACCGGGTGCGCGACGGCGAAGTTCAGGCACGTCCGCCGGACGGTTGGCAGTTCGTCGGAAGGCCGAGTTTCAGCGTTCGAGCATCTCGCGGATCTTGCTGCCCAGCGCATCCAGCGCGAAGGGCTTGGTCATCATCTGCGTGCCTTCGGCGAGCACGCCGCCGCGCACCGAGGCGGCTTCGGCGTAACCGGTGACGAACAGCACGCGCAGTTGCGGGCGCTCCTCGCGAGCGATGTCGGCGAGCTGACGACCGTTCATGTCGGGCAGACCGACGTCGGTGACCAGCAGATCGATCTGTGGCTCGCGTTCGAGCAATTCCAATGCGGTCTTGGCATCGGCCGCTTCGAGGTAGCGATAGCCGAGCACGTCGAGCACTTCGCTGATCAGCATGCGCACGCTGGCTTCGTCTTCCACCACCAGCACGGTTTCGCCCAGACCGTAGGGCGCGCGCGGCGATTCGATCGGCAGCGGCGCCTGCTCGTCGGGCGCGCGGCGCAGGTAGAGCTTCACCGTGGTGCCGCGGTTCAGTTCGCTGTAGATGCGTACATGTCCGCCGGACTGCTTGGCGTAGCCGTAGATCATCGACAGCCCCAGCCCGGTGCCCTGCCCCAGCGGCTTGGTGGTGAAGAACGGGTCGAAGGCCTTGGCCAGCACCTCGGCGGACATCCCCGAGCCGGTGTCGGAAACCGAGATGACCACGTACTCGCCGCTGGAGACCGCCTCCAGGCCCGCGGTGTAGGAGTCGTCGAGCACGGTATTGGCCGTGTCGATGCTCAACTGCCCGCCGCTGGGCATGGCGTCGCGCGCGTTGATGGCAAGGTTGACCAGCGCGCTCTCCAGCTGGTTGGCGTCGCTCAGCGCGTGCCAGAGATGCCGGTGCAGCGCGGTCTCCAGGCTGATGCGTTCGCCCAGGGTGCGCCTGAGCATGTCGTCGAGACCTTCGATCAGCAGGTTGACGTCGCACGGGCGGGTGTCCAGCGATTGCCGGCGGGCGAAGGCCAGCAGGCGGTGGATCAGCGCCGCGGCACGTTGCGCGGCGGAGGATGCCGCGTCCATGAACCGCTCGACACCGTCGCTGCGCTGGGCGTCCATGCGCCGCTTGAGCATGTCCAGCGAGCCGATGATCACCGTCAGCAGGTTGTTGAAGTCGTGCGCGATGCCGCCGGTCAACTGACCGATCGCCTCCATCTTCTGCGACTGGCGCAGTTGCTCCTCGGCCAGGTGCAGTGCCTCGGCCCGCTCCCGTTCCAGGGTGACGTCGCGGCCCACGCCGCTGATCAGGCCGTCGCCGGACACCGCCCCCCAGACGATCCAGCGACAGCCGCCGTCCTTGTGCAGCATCAGGTTGTCGACGCCGGAAACGCTCACGCCATCCTCGAACACGCTCATGTCGTGCCGGGCCTTCTCCAGGCCGTCCGCATGAATGAAGTCGAGCACGTCGCGGCCGATGGATTCCTCGGCGCTCCAGCCGAGTACCCGCGTCCAGGCCGGGTTGACGGCCAGCAGCGTGCCGTCCAGCCGACTGAGAATCATGATGTCGCTGGACAGCTGCCATAGCCGGTTGCGGTCGGCAGTACGCTCCGCCACCTGCTGTTCGAGGGTTTCGTTGAGACGGGCCAGCGCCTGGCTGGTGGTCTTCTGCTCCTCGATGTCGGTGTTGGTGCCGACCCAGCGGATGATCGCGCCCTGTTCGTCGCGTATCGGCAAGGCGCGGGTGAGGTGCCAGCGATACACGCCGTCGTGGCGCAGCAGGCGGAATTCGGCTTCGTAGGTGTCACCGTTGAGCAGCGCCGCCTGCCAGCGCTCGGCCGCCTCCAGCATGTCGGTGGGGTGCATGATGTGCCGCCAGCCGTGGCGTTCCAGATCGCCCGGGGTGGCGCCGGTGTAGTCGTAGATGCGCTGGTTGAACCAGTCGAGTAGGCCGTCGGGCGGCGCCATCCACACGTGATGCGGCATCGCCTGGGCCAACGCGCGGAACTGCGCCTCGCTGGCGCGCAGCTCGGTGGCGGCGCTGATCGCGCGGTGCGCCGCCGAGGCGAAGCGCGACAAGCTGCCGAGCAGGCGCAGGTCCTCCGCATCGAACTGGCGATGGGGATCGTGGCTGACCGCCCAGACGGTGCCGATGGCGCGCTGTTCGACGTGGAAAGGCGTCAGCAGAAGCTCGACCATGGGCGGATCGATCAGCGCGGCGTCCGGGTAGCGCCGGCCCGGCTCGCGCAGCAAAAGGCTGACGTCGCGGTCGATCACTTCGCCACAGGGGCTGGCCAGACGCGACATCCGCCCACCCACCAGGGGCGCCCAGTCACCCGCCACGGCATGCCAGCGGAACGACTCCATGCCGGCCGCGTCGGTTTCCAGAATGCTCACGCCCGCGGAGTCCGCCTGGCTGCTGGCGACTACCAGCTCGACCAGCTTCTGCAGCACAGTGCCCGGACTTTGCGCCATGGCGTCCGCCAGCTCGGCAAGGGCGCGGTTCTCGCGTTCGTAATCGGGCGCGCGGGAGGGGCGGGCTCCCAGAACCCTGGTCGCCACGTCTTCATCGATCACTGACGAATCGTCCATACCGTTTCCTCACTTACCCAAGGCACCAGCGCTGCAGCGCCGCTTCCGTTGAGCGCCCCCATGGACGCTGCAACCGGCCGCCGCCGGTTGATCCAATGACTTGCCCCGTCATCGTGCACTGTTTCGGTCACCAGCACGAGATGAACAGTCGCAGAGGCCCGAAGGCAGCCTGGCGCGACGATTGAACGACGAAGCGTGCGCACTACGGAAATTTCACGCGCCCATCATCAGCCCTTCACTGGCTCTGCCGCAGGATCGCCTCCGCCATTCAGGAGCGTCCCATGCCCATCGTTTCGTCACTGTTGCGCCATCGACTGCCCGCCTGGGCGCTGCTGCTCTGCGGATCGCTTGCCGCAGTTCCGGGGTTCGCCTCCGTCGGCAACAACGAGCAGGTGGCCGAACGTGCTGCCCACTGGGCCACGCCGGTGAACAGGGATTTCAACCTGTACCGGATGTCCCCTGACCGCTACCGCAGCGCCCTGCCCGGGCAGGCCAACCGCGAACAGCTGGAGCGGCTTGGCGTGCGCACCGTGATCAGCTTCATCGAGGACAGCGACACGCCCTGGCTCGCCGACGCCGGCGTGCAACGGGTGAACTTTCCGCTGCACGCCGATCGCGTCGACGATGCCGACGTCATCGAGGTGCTGCGCACGCTGCAACGCGCGCAGGCGAACGGGGCGGTGCTCATCCACTGCAAGCACGGTCGCGATCGCACCGGCCTGATGGCCGCCATGTATCGCCAGGTGATCCAGGGCTGGAGCAAGCAGGCGGCGCTGGACGAAATGCATCACGGCGGCTTCGGCGACCCGCAGCGCATGGAGGACGCCACCGCCTACGTGGAAAGCGCCGACGTCCCGGCGATCCGCCTGGCCCTGGCCAACGGCGACTGCAGCACCTCGCCGTTCTCCACCTGTCACGTGCAGAGCTGGCTGCAGCAGCGTTTCGAGGCCCGCGCGGACTGACGGCGGGCGCTTCGCTGATCCGCCATGCGCGCCCGCTTCTGCACCTGCTGGCAGCCGGTCGCCCGTGGTAATCTTCGCCATCGCCGCAGCCAGCCGCTGCATTGTCTCCAGGGCGAAGCGGAGCCGTCTCTCGACCGCGCACCGACCCGCCCCAGCAACCCTCCAGAATTTCCAAGTCACTGATGGCAAAGCAAAACAAGGATCTTTCGGCGCACACGCCGATGATGCAGCAGTATTGGTCGCTGAAAAATCAGCACCCCGACCAACTGATGTTCTACCGTATGGGCGACTTCTACGAGATCTTCTACGAAGACGCGAAGAAGGCCGCCAAGCTGCTCGACATCACCCTCACCGCGCGCGGCCAGTCCGCCGGCCAGGCGATTCCGATGTGCGGCATCCCGCATCACTCCGCCGAAGGCTATTTGGCCAAGCTGGTCAAGCTCGGCGAGTCGGTGGTGATCTGCGAGCAGATCGGCGATCCGGCGACCAGCAAGGGCCCGGTGGAACGCCAGGTGGTACGCATCATCACGCCGGGCACCATCAGCGACGAGGCGCTGCTCGACGAGCGCCGCGACAACCTGCTGATGGCGGTGCTCGGCGACGAACGCCTGTTCGGCCTGGCGGTGCTGGATATTTCCAGTGGCCGCTTCAGCGTCCAGGAGATCGCCGGCTGGGAGAATCTGCTGGCCGAACTGGACCGCCTGAGCCCGGCCGAGCTGCTGATCCCCGACGACTGGCCACAGGGCCTGCCTGCCGAGAAACGCCGCGGTTCGCGCCGCCGCGCGCCCTGGGACTTCGACCGCGACTCGGCCTTCAAGAGCCTCTGCCAGCAATTCGCCACCCAGGACCTGAAGGGCTTCGGCTGCGAGAACCTGACCCTGGCCATCGGCGCCGCCGGCTGCCTGCTCGGCTACGCCAAGGAAACCCAGCGTACCGCCCTGCCGCACCTGCGCAGCCTGCGCCACGAGCGGCTCGACGATACGGTGATCCTCGACGGCGCCAGCCGCCGCAACCTGGAACTGGACACCAACCTCGCCGGCGGCCGCGACAACACCCTGCAATCGGTGATGGACCGCTGCCAGACCGCCATGGGCAGCCGCCTGCTGACCCGCTGGCTGAACCGTCCGCTACGCGACCGCACTGTGCTCGAGGCCCGTCAGGACTCGATCACCTGCCTGCTGGAACGCTATCGCTTCGAGCAGTTGCAACCGCAGCTCAAGGAGATCGGCGACGTCGAGCGAATTCTCGCCCGCATCGGCCTGCGCAACGCCCGCCCGCGCGACCTGGCGCGCCTGCGCGACGCCCTCAGCGCGCTGCCGGAACTGCAGAACGGCATGCAGGACCTGGTCGCCGAGCACCTGTTGCAACTGGCGCAGAGCATCCGTACCTACCCGGAACTGGCCGACCTGCTGCAACGCGCGATCATCGACAACCCGCCGGCGGTGATCCGCGACGGCGGCGTACTGAAAACCGGCTACGACGCCGAACTGGACGAGTTGCTCTCGCTCAGCGAGAACGCCGGGCAGTTCCTCATGGACCTGGAAACCCGCGAGAAGGCGCGTACCGGCCTGCCCAACCTGAAGGTCGGTTACAACCGCGTGCACGGCTACTTCATCGAGCTGCCGAGCAAGCAGGCGGAATCGGCGCCGGCCGACTACATCCGCCGGCAGACGCTGAAAGGCGCCGAGCGCTTCATCACCCCGGAACTCAAGGCCTTCGAGGACAAGGCGCTGTCGGCCAAGAGCCGCGCGCTGGCCCGCGAGAAGTTGCTCTACGAGGAACTGCTGGAGCTGCTCATCGAGCAACTGGCACCGCTGCAGGACACTGCCGCCGCGCTGGCCGAACTCGACGTGCTGAGCAACCTCGCCGAACGCTCGCTTAACCTCGACCTGAACCGCCCGCGCTTCGTCGACGAACCCTGCATGCGCATCGAGCAGGGCCGCCACCCGGTGGTCGAGCAGGTGCTGGAAACGCCCTTCGTCGCCAATGACCTCTCGCTCGACAACGGCACCCGCATGCTGGTGATCACCGGCCCGAACATGGGCGGTAAATCGACCTACATGCGGCAAACGGCGCTGATCGTGCTGCTCGCGCACATTGGCAGCTTCGTTCCGGCGGCACGCTGCGAGCTGTCGCTGGTGGACCGCATCTTCACCCGCATCGGCTCCTCGGACGACCTCGCTGGCGGCCGCTCGACCTTCATGGTGGAGATGAGCGAAACCGCCAACATCCTGCACAACGCCACCGACCGCAGCCTGGTGCTGATGGACGAAGTCGGTCGCGGTACCAGCACGTTCGACGGCCTCTCGCTGGCCTGGGCGGCGGCCGAGCACCTGGCTCGGCTGCGCGCCTACACGCTGTTCGCCACCCACTATTTCGAGCTGACGGTGCTGCCGGAAAGCGAGCCGGTGGTCGCCAACGTCCACCTCAACGCCACCGAGCACAACGAGCGGATCGTCTTCCTGCACCACGTTTTGCCCGGCCCGGCCAGCCAGAGCTACGGTCTGGCGGTGGCGCAACTGGCGGGTGTTCCGGGGGATGTGATCAAGCGTGCGAAGGAACATCTGGCGCGTCTTGAAGTGACCAGCCTGCCGCACGAAGCCCCGCGCCAGGAGCCCGGAAAGCCGATGGCGCCGATGCAGAACGACCTGTTCGCCAGCCTGCCGCACCCGATTCTCGACGAGTTGGCAAAGATCAATCCGGACGAACTGACACCGCGGCATGCTATGCAACTGTTATATGAATGGAAGCAGCGACTCTAACGGCAAACCGTGCAAGCTGTTAGAATCCCGCGCGCTTTAGGATCGCCCGGCACCCAGCCTGAGCCGAGGCCATCACTTATCGAGCTGCAACGTCCCGCGAGAGGGCCGCAGCCGTAGTCTGAGGAGAGAACCTGAATGACCTTCGTCGTCACCGACAATTGCATCAAATGCAAATACACCGACTGTGTGGAAGTCTGTCCGGTGGACTGCTTTTACGAAGGTCCGAACTTCCTGGTGATCCACCCGGACGAGTGCATCGACTGCGCCCTGTGCGAACCGGAATGCCCGGCCCAGGCGATCTTCTCCGAAGATGAAATCCCGGACGGCATGCAGCAGTTCATCGAGTTGAATACCGAGCTGGCGGAAATCTGGCCGAACATCACCGAGAAGAAAGACGCGATGCCCGATGCCGAAGAGTGGGACGGCGTGAAGGACAAGCTCCAGCACCTCGAGCGCTGACAGCTCTGCCAGCAAAAAGGCCCGCTCTAGGCGGGCTTTTTTTATTGATCCGGGAACGCCGGCACTTTTCTGCGGGCAAAAAAAAGGGGCGGGTTTGACCCCGCCCACTTTTGTCCCTAGTCCCTGCTTCTCCACCATCATCCTGATGCCTCGCGATCCTGCGAGTGTCCTGGTCAGTTTCCCTACCAACCTGCGCTCTGTTCCTTGAGCACGGGAGCGATCATAGCGTGCCGTGGGACAACGGCAATGCGCTCAATATCCCAAATCCTTATCGAAATATGCTCTCATCTAAAAATAAAATATATTAAAAACAGTAAGTTACCTTTTTAGCGATGCGCTATTTCCATTCTTGACCTACCTAATTGACTGCTTTCGCTTACACCTATGTAAGAGAATGCTTACAAGCAGTCACAAAAAACCCGACTCAGTGTCGGGTCTTTTTTACGTTTATGGACTACTGGAACAAGGCATCGCTGGAAAGCCCGTTCTTTTCCAGGATTTCACGCAGGCGCTTGAGTGCCTCGACCTGGATCTGCCGCACACGCTCACGGGTCAGGCCGATCTCCTGGCCGACCTCTTCCAGCGTGCAGCTTTCATGGCCGCGCAGGCCGAAGCGACGGACCACCACTTCGCGCTGCTTGTCGGTGAGGTCGGACAGCCACTGATCGATGCTCTGCGAGAGGTCGTCGTCCTGCAGCAGATCGCAGGGGTCGGAGGGGCGGTCGTCGGTCAGGGTATCGAGCAGGGTCTTGTCGGAATCCGGGCCGAGCGACACGTCCACCGAAGTCACCCGCTCGTTGAGACCGAGCATGCGCTTGACCTCGGAAACCGGCTTCTCGAGCAGCCCGGCGATTTCCTCGGCAGACGGCTCGTGATCGAGCTTCTGCGTCAGCTCCCGCGCCGCGCGCAGGTAGACGTTGAGTTCCTTGACCACATGGATCGGCAGGCGAATGGTGCGCGTCTGGTTCATGATCGCGCGCTCGATGGTCTGCCGAATCCACCAGGTGGCGTAGGTGGAAAAACGGAAGCCGCGCTCGGGATCGAATTTCTCGACCGCGCGGATCAGGCCAAGGTTGCCCTCCTCGATCAGATCGAGCAGCGACAGTCCGCGGTTGACGTAGCGGCGAGCGATCTTCACCACCAGGCGCAAATTGCTCTCGATCATGCGCTTGCGCCCCGCCGGGTCGCCACTTTGCGAGAGGCGCGCAAAATGCACTTCTTCAGCGGGAGTCAGGAGAGGAGAGAAACCGATTTCGTTGAGGTAGAGCTGAGTGGCGTCCAGCGCCCGTGTGTAGTCGATGTACTTGTGCTGCTTGGCGGCGGCCGCTTTCGATCTGGTTGGTTTGTCAGGTTCATCGTGTGATGCCTCGCCTAGAACCAGAGCCGATTCCATAAGCAACACGTCTTCGTCGACATCAAACCCGGTGGCTTCTTCGTTGAGCGCCATTCTTGTTGTCCTTCTGCTGAGTTCGACAATGAGTCCGGCCACCTTTTCCGTGGTGTGCCCGAATCCATTCAGTTCCGCAGGAAGTACTTACAGATCACCGACGCGGCAAATATTGCAGAGGATCGACTGGCTTGCCCTGACGGCGAATCTCGAAGTGGAGCTTCACTCGATCAGTTCCGGTGGATCCCATCTCGGCAACGGTTTGCCCGGCCTTGACCTGCTCTCCCTCCCGCACCAAGAGCCTACGGTTGTGTCCGTAAGCGCTCACATAGGTATCACTATGTTTGATGATCACCAACTCGCCGTAACCCCGCAGACCACTGCCGGCGTACACCACAGAACCATCAGACGCAGCCAAAACAGGCTGGCCCAATTCACCTGCTATATCAATTCCTTTATTCAAACTCCCGTTTGAGGAGAATTTGCCGATCAAAGTCCCGCTGGCAGGCCATGCCCAGCCGCTTGGAGATCGCTCGACGGACTGCACCGGCGTGTTAGCCACGGTCGGTGGAACCGGCTTGGCCGCGGGTGTCTGGCTGCCGGTCACGGGCTGCGGAACTACCAGCACCGGAGCGCTCGGCGTAGGCATGGTGGTGACTACCGGGGTGTTCGAGCTGGCGACGGTGGTCGGCGTGACGGGCTGGTTGGCGCCGCCGAAGCGGATCTTCTGCCCCGGACGGATGACATACGGCGGCGGGATGCCGTTGCGCGCGGCCAGGGCTTTCCAGTCCCAGCCATAGCGAAAGGCGATGGAAAACAGGGTGTCGCCGCGCTGTACGGTGTACTGCCCGCTGGTAACCGGCTGTCGGGAACTGCCACCGCCGTTCTTGTTGCGGTCGACCACCTGCACCCCGCCCGACGACGAACTGGCGCAACCGCCGAGCAGCACGCCGATCAGCAGACCACCGAGCGCGCACAAACCTGCACGCCTGAACCGGCTGACATCAACCCTCACCCGATACTCCCGTTGCGTAGCCGCCGGCTGCCGCTCGACCGCGCGATCGCATGAGCGCCGATGGAGAAAGGAGTCGACAGCAGACCGCAACCGGCACTGACGCCTGGGGCGGGGAGAAACGAAGCGGAATCCGAGGGACTGCCTCGATGAAGCGGAAAAGCGTTATCCATGGATCCTTCCAGAGCGAATCAGGCCAGTGGGCCGTTCAACAGCGGAACGAAGCGCACCGCATCCAGTACATGGCGGGAGAAACCGTTGTCCTCGCGGACGATGAGCATCAGTTGCTGGACGTCGCCCGCACCGACCGGGATCACCAGTCGCCCACCCGGCGCCAGCTGGTCGAGCAGCGCCTGAGGTACGTCGGCGGCGGCCGCGGTGACGATGATGCCGTTGTACGGCGCCAGCGCCGGCCAGCCTTCCCAGCCATCTCCCCAGCGAAAGACCACGTTGCGCAACTTGAGTTCGACCAGGCGCTCCTTGGCGCGGTCCTGCAGCGTCTGGATTCGCTCCACCGAGAACACCCGCTCGACCAGTTGCGCGAGCACGGCGGTCTGGTAGCCGGAACCGGTGCCGATCTCCAGGACCTTGTCCAGCGGGCCGGCGGCGAGCAGCAACTCGGTCATTCGGCCGACCATGAACGGCTGCGAAATGGTCTGGTTGTGGCCGATCGGCAGCGCGGTGTCTTCATAGGCACGGTGCGCCAGGGCCTCGTCGACGAACAGGTGGCGCGGCGTGCGGCGGATCACTTCGAGCACATGGGGGTTGGACAGTCCTTCCTCGTACAGCCGCTGGATCAGCCGGTCACGGGTACGCTGGGAGGTCATGCCGGTGCCGCGATGGATGATGTCGTCGTGTTCGCGCTTCATCGCAGCAGCCCCTCCAGCCAGCCGTCGAGCCCCTTGAAAGCCTCGTGGAAGGTACGGTCCAGCTGCAACGGCGTGATCGACACGTAACCCTGCATCACGGCATGGAAATCGGTGCCCGGCCCGCCGTCCTCGGCCTCTCCGGAAACCGAAATCCAGTAGCCCTCCTTGCCGCGCGGATTCACCTGTTTCACCGGCGGCTTGGCGCGGGCGCGGTGGCCGAGGCGGGTTAGCTGGATGCCGCGGATCTGCTCCAGCGGCAGGTCAGGGATGTTCACGCTAAGCACCGTACGCGGCGGCAGGTCCAGCGTGCGATGCTGCTCCACCAGGCGTCGGGCGATGAAGGCCGCGGCGGGCAGGTTGTCCGGACGCCGTGAGACCAGCGAGAAGGCGAAGGCCGGGCTGCCGGCGAAACGTCCTTCGATGGCGGCGGCAACGGTGCCCGAATAGAGCACGTCGTCGCCCAGGTTGGCGCCTAGGTTGATACCCGAGACGACCATGTCCGGCACCTCGGCGAGCAGGCCGTTGAGGCCGAGGTGCACGCAGTCGGTGGGCGAGCCGTTGAGGCCGATGAAGCCGTTTGGCATGACGATGGGATGCAGCGGACGATCAAGGGTCAGCGCGCTGCTGGCGCCGCTCATGTCCTGGATCGGTGCGACCACCGAGCAGGCGGCGAAATCCGACAACGCGCCATACAGCGCGGCGAGGCCGGGCGCATAAACCCCGTCGTCGTTGGCGATCAGAATACGCATTAGAGGTCCGTCTGCCCTGCCGGCGAGAGATCGACGATCTCGCGCACCACGGCGGTGGCGAAGCATCCAGCCGGCAGGACGAATTCGAGTTGCAGAATGTCAGGCCGGGGATAATGCCATGCCAGGCCGCCGATGGGGAGGCGCAGGATTCGCCGTTCGTGCGCCATACCCGCATTCGCCAGCCACTCGCACAGCGCCGCCTCGCTCTGCCCCACCCCGTTCTCCAGCGCCTGCACGGCCGCGGCGGCCGGCGATTCGCCCTTGCCCCAGAGCGCGCCGGTGGGATGCAGGTCGAGAATCGCCAGGCACGGGTCGCTGCATTCCGCCTCGCCGGCCGGGAAGAAACTGCGGCTGTCGGTGAAAGCGAGCAGGTCACCGACCAGCGCCTGGTTCCAGTTGCCGGCCGCGACGCGCTCGGCCACGACGCGGTTGAACAGGTAGCTGCGCGCCGCCGAAAGCATCCGCGAGCGCAGGTTGCGCTGTTCGGGCAGCTCGCCACGCCCGGCGAACTCACGGGCACCGGCCAAGTTGCCGCCCTCATGGCCGAAACGCTGCAGGCCGAAGTAGTTCGGCACGCCCCCAGCGGCGATGCGCTGCAGGCGCTGTTCCAGTGCCTCGCGGTCGGCATCCAGGGCGGTCAGGCGCAGGGTGAAGCCGTTGGCGGCGTGCGCGCCACGCTGCAATTTGCGCTTGTGACGGGCCGGCTTGAGGATGCGCAGGCTGTCGTTCTCCGCGGCGCTCAGGTCGGGGTCGGACTTGCCCGGCAGGTGCAGGCTGAACCATTGGCGGGTCAGTGCCTGGCGGTCCTTGAGGCCGGCGTAGCTGATCATCTTCAGCGGGACGCCGGCAGCCTTGGCGATGCGCCGGGCCGCTTCCTCGGTATTCAGACCACGCTTTTCCACCCACAGCCAGAGGTGCTCGCCCTCGCCCGCCAAGGGAATGTCGAGCACTTCGTCGACCTGGAAATCCTCGGCGGTTTCCTTGAGCACGGCACGCCCGCAGGGTCCGCCGTGGGCACGCGGGCCCAGCAGTTGGAGTTCGTTCATAGCGGCAGCAACAGCGCCACCGCGTGTACGGCGATGCCTTCTTCGCGGCCGACGAAGCCGAGCTTCTCGGTGGTGGTGGCCTTGACGTTGACCTGATCCAGCGCGACCCGCAGGTCTTCGGCGATCAGCGCGCGCATCGCCTCGATGTGTGGCGCCATCTTCGGCGCCTGGGCCTCGATGGTGGCGTCGACGTTGCCGACCTTCCAGCCCTTGTCGGCGATCAGTTGCAGCACGTGGCGCAGCAGCGCGCGGCTGTCGGCGCCCTTGAACTGCGGATCGGTATCCGGGAAATGCCTGCCGATGTCGCCCAGCGCCGCCGCGCCGAGCAGCGCGTCGCTCAATGCGTGCAGCAGCACGTCGCCGTCGGAGTGGGCGATCAGGCCGAACTTGTGGGGAATGCGCACGCCGCCGAGGGTGATGAAATCGCCATCGCCGAAACGATGAACATCGTAACCGTGACCGATACGCATGAGCCGCTACCCTCGAAAAGCCCGGATTCTAACCGAAAGCAGTCAGTCGGTCCTGCCGCCCAGGCTTGCTCCACACCTCCTTTGATTCATAAAATGATAATTCCTCCCATTTGAGACTCATGCTCAGCATGTCCAGTCATCCGCCAGCGCTGCAGGAGCAGGTCAGCAGGATCTACCAGGATCACCATCGCTGGCTGATCGGGTGGCTTCGCCCACGCGTCGACTGCCGGGACCTGGCTGCAGATCTGGTCCAGGATGTCTTCGTTCGGGTACTGAGTGCGGACAACGCGGCTGGCAAGCTACACGACGTACGCGAGCCAAGAGGCTATCTGGCGACCATCGCCCGCCGCCTGATGATCGACCACTTCCGCCGTGCAAGGCTGGAGCGGGCGTGGCTGCAAGCGCTGGCCGAACAACCGGAGGCCGAGGACATCTGCCCCGAAACCCGGGCCATCCTCCTGGAAACCCTGTGCGAGCTGGACGCTATGCTCGTCGGGCTCGGCCCCAAGGTACGCCGGGCCTTCATCCTGTCGCAGCTGGAAGGCATACCCTACAAGGCCATTGCCGAAGAGCTCGACGTGTCGCTCATCACCGTCAACCGCTACGTCGCCAAGGCCCTGCACCATTGCATGCTGTACAACCTGCAGGGCGGGATGTGAGCGCCGCGCTCGACGACCGCCAGCAGGCGGCATTGGAACAGGCCGCACATTGGTATGCCCGTTTGCACAGTGGCGCGGCGGGTTCGGAGGATCGACACGCCTGGCAGGCCTGGCGCAAGGCGGAGCCGCTGAACGACTGGGCCTGGCAGCAGGCGGAGAGTCTGCAGCGGCGCCTGCAGGAAATGCCCGCACGCCTGAGCGGGCGCACCCTGGACCTGGCCGGCCAGGCCCACGGCAAGGACCGCCGCAATGTACTCAAGGGAATGGTTCTGCTGCTGGGCGGCGGTGCAATGGGCTGGACCGGTTACCAGCAGGTCCAGCGCCAACACTGGCTGGCAGACTTCCGCAGCACGGTTGGCCGGCGGCTGGCGCTGACCCTGGCCGACGGCAGCCAGGTGCAGCTCAACACGGACAGCGCGGTCGACGTGCGGTACGAGCCGGGCCAGCGCCTGCTCGTGCTGCGCCAGGGTCAGATCATGGTCAGCACTGCTCCGGGCGGAGCCGATCGGCCGTTCATCTTGCGTACCCCGCACGGCACGATCCGCGCACTGGACGCACGCTTCTCGGTGTACCTGAGCGAACAGCAGACCCGGGTTTCCGTCTACGAGCATCAGGCCACGGTCACTCCGTTGAGAGGCCAGCCGCATCTGCTAGGCGATGGCCAACAGGGCCTGCTGAACACCACCACCTGCACCACCGGCGCTCTGGATAGCAGCCTGGACGCCTGGACCCGGGGGTTACTGATAGCCAATGATCGCCGCCTGGCGGACCTGCTTGCCGAAATCGGGCGCTATCGGGTGGGCTGGTTGCGCTGCGATCCCGCCATCGCCGACCTGCGCATCAGCGGCACATTCCGCCTGGACAACACCGATCAGGTACTCCGCGCCATCGCCAGCGCGCTCCCCGTGCACATCGAGACGCGCACTCCCTACTGGGTCACGCTGCGTCCCGCTTAGCGACGAGCCTGTCGCCACCCACCGTCGGTAGTGTCTGCCAGTAAATTTTCGCCGAAATGATATTTCTTCTCGTCCTCGTTCGACTTATGGAGAACGGCCTCTCGCCGCTACTCTGCCAACTCCAAAGAGAACGCGATATGAAGTTCGCCCGCAGTACCCTGACCATTCCCAACACACCGCTGAGCAATGGGATTCGCCGCGCCTTGCTCTGCTCCGCGCTGCTGTCGCCCATCACCGTACCGCCCCATGCGCATGCCGAAGCCGGCAGCGTTCGCGAATACCACCTGCAGCAGGATGACCTGGGCCGCACACTGACCCGCTTCGCTGCCGAGTCCGGCATGGTGCTGTCATTCGACTCGGCCCTGACGGAGGGAAAAACCAGCCAGGGATTGAATGGGCGCTTCGGCGCCGAAGAAGGCTTGCGCCAACTACTGGCCGGCAGTGGCCTGCAGGTGTTGCGCGAGGAAGAAGGCCGCTACACCCTGGTACCGACCACGCCGCAGACCGGTGCGCTCGAACTGGGCACGATCAGCATCACCAGCAACCCGCTCGGCACCGTCACCGAAGGCAGCGGCTCCTATGCGCCGGGAACCAACGCCACCGCTACGCGTCTGGTGCTCACACCGAGGGAAACGCCACAGTCGATCAGCGTCATCACGCGCCAGCACATGGACGACTTCGGTCTCACCTCCATCGACGACGTGATGACCCACACCCCGGGTGTCTCACTCACCACCTATGACAGCGAGCGTACCGAATACAACGTGCGTGGCTTCGCGGTGAACAACTTCCAGTACGACGGTATTCCCGTCACCCGCGTCGCCACCTACTCGGCCGGCCAGACCCTGAGCGACATGGCCATCTATGACCGCATCGAGATACTCAAGGGCTCCACCGGGCTGCTCACCGGAACCGGCACGCCAGGTGCCAGCTTCAACCTGATACGCAAGAAGCCCACTGCCGAATTCCAGGGCCATGTCAGCGCCGGCCTGGGCTCCTGGGATAACTACCGTACCGAACTGGATGTCGGCGGACCACTCAACGACGCCGGTAACGTGCGAGGTCGCGCCGTAGCCGCCTACCAGGACCAGCACTCCTTCCGCGACCACTACGAGAAGCAGACCTCGGCCTACTACGGCGTGCTCGAATTCGACCTGACGCCCGACACGCTGCTGACAATCGGTGCGGATTATCAGGACAACAAGCCGGAAGGCTCCAGCTGGGGCGGCAATCCGATCTATGACAGCAACGGCGATTTCAACAAGCGCTCCCGCTCATTCAACAACGGCGCCCAGTGGAGCAGTTGGGAGCAGTACACGCGAACGGTGTTCGCCACCCTGGAGCAGCATTTCGATAACGGCTGGCTGGCCAAACTGCACCTGAACCACCAGATCAGCGGTTACGACGCCCCCCTCGGCGCTGCGGCAGCCGGCAATCCCAACCCTGCGACCGGTACGGGCACGCGCATGTGGCTGGCGCGTTATGACGGAGAGACCCAGGGCAACGCCGCCGACTTCTATGTCACCGGCCCCTTCGAGCTGTTCGGGCGGGAGCATGAACTGGTCGTCGGTGGGAGCGTGTCTCGCAAGCACTGGGAGAGCGACTCCTACAACGCGCCAACGGTCAGTACCACGATCCCCGACTATTACGACTGGAACGGGGATATTGCAGAGCCTGACTGGAACCACAGTCGCAGCTTCGATGAGCTCACCCGCGAGCGTGGCGCCTATGCAACCGGACGCTTCAGCCTCACGGACGACCTCAAGCTGATCCTCGGTGCACGCACCTCCGACTATCACGGTGAGACCGTGACCAAGACCGGCGTCGCCACGCCCTACATGGGCCTGGTCTACGACCTGAACCAATACTTCTCGCTCTACGGCAGTTACACCAGCATCTTCAGCCCACAGACGCTGAAGGACGAACAGGGCAAGGCCCTGGACCCTCTGGAAGGCGACAGCTATGAAACCGGCATCAAGGGCGAGTTCTTCGAGGGACGCCTGACCAGCAACCTGGCCTGGTTCGAAATCCAGCAGGACAACTACGCCATCGCTACCGGCAATCGGGCGCCGGACGGCACCAATGCCTATCGTGCAGCACAAGGCGTGGTCGTCCGGGGATATGAACTGGAACTCGCTGGCGAGCTGGCCCCGGGCTGGCATCTGCAGGGTGGCTATTCCCACCGCACCGCCAGGCGCGACGGCGTCGACGTCAATACCATCGCTCCGGAAAGTCAGTTCAGCATCTTCAGCAGCTACACACTGCCCGGCCGCTACAACAAGTTCACCCTGGGCGGCGGCGCGCGTTGGCAGGACAAGACCTGGGCAACGCTCACCCGCCCCACCGTGGGCAGCGACGAATTCACCCAGGAATCATTCTGGCTGGTGGACCTGATGGCCCGCTACCAGGTGACCGAGAGCCTCTCCACCACGCTCAATATCAACAACGTGCTGGACAAGAAGTACCTCACCATCATGGACTTCTACAGCGTGTACTCCTGGGGTGAGCCACGTAACGTGGCGGCCAGCGTGCGCTGGGACTTCTGATCGCCCCCAATCAAGCAGAAGGGCGCCGAAGGGAGCCCTTCTTCGTTGGCGCCCCCTCTCAGCTCAACGCCTGAGCGTGGTGGCGCAGGTGGTCGTCGATGAAGCTGGCGATGAAGTAGTAGCTGTGGTCGTAACCCGGCTGCAGGCGCAGTTGCAACGGATGCGCTGCCGCCGTGGCCGCCGCCTGCAGGGCTTCCGGCTTGAGCTGGTTGACCAGGAAATCGTCGCGATCGCCCTGATCGATGAGGATCGGCAGCTTCTGCGTGGCGTCGGCGATCAGCAGGCTGGCATCCCACTCGCGCCAGCGCGAACGGTCCTCGCCCAGGTAGTGGGAGAAGGCCTTTTCGCCCCACGGGCAGTTCATCGGATTGGCGATCGGCGCGAAGGCCGACAGCGACTGGTAGCGGCCGGGATTCTTCAGCGCGCAGACCAGCGCGCCGTGCCCGCCCATGGAGTGCCCGGCGATGCCGCGCTTGTCGGAGACAGGGAAACTGGCCTCGATCAGCGCCGGCAATTCGTCGACCACGTAGTCGTACATCCGGTAGTGCTTCGCCCAGGGCTGCTGGGTGGCGTTGAGGTAGAACCCGGCGCCGAGACCGAAGTCGTAGGCGCCATTGGCGTCGTCGGGCACGCCTTCGCCGCGCGGGCTGGTGTCCGGGGCGACGATGATCAGCCCGAGTTCGGCCGCCAGCCGGTGTGCGCCGGCCTTCTGCATGAAGTTCTCGTCGGTGCAGGTCAGCCCCGAGAGCCAGTAGAGCACGGGCAGCTTGGCGCCCTGCTCGGCCTGCGGCGGCAGGTAGACGGCGAACACCATGTCGCAGTCCAGCGCGGTCGAACGGTGCCGGTAGCGCTTGTGCCAGCCACCGAAACTCTTGGTGCTTGAAACGATTTCGAGGGTCATCAACGCTCCGTAGGGTGCGCCGTGCGCACCAGTGGGTTGCGGTGCGCACGGCGCACCCTAGGAGACTCGCACGACAAATTTGTGCCGTGCGACCTCACCTCAATAATGGATGACGGTGCGGATGCTCTTGCCTTCGTGCATCAGGTCGAAGGCCTCGTTGATCCGCTCCAGGCCCATGGTGTGGGTGATGAAGGTGTCCAGTGGGATCTCGCCGCTCTGCGCCTTCTCCACGTAGCTCGGCAGCTCGGTGCGGCCCTTCACGCCGCCGAACGCCGAACCGCGCCAGACGCGGCCGGTGACCAGCTGGAACGGACGGGTGCTGATTTCGGCACCGGCCGGCGCCACGCCGATGATGGTCGACTCGCCCCAGCCCTTGTGGCAGCACTCCAGCGCCGCGCGCATCAGTTGCACGTTGCCGATGCACTCGAAGCTGTAGTCCACGCCGCCGTCGGTCATCTCGACGATGACTTCCTGGATCGGCTTGTCGTGGTCCTTCGGGTTGACGAAGTCGGTGATTCCCAGCTCGCGCGCCACGGCTTCCTTGGACGGATTGATGTCGATGCCGATGATCCGCGAGGCCTTGGCCATCTTCGCGCCGATGATAGCCGCCAGGCCGATGCCACCGAGGCCGAAGATCGCCACCGTGGCGCCCTCTTCCACCTTCGCGGTGTTGAGCACGGCGCCGATACCGGTGGTCACGCCGCAACCGAGCAGGCAGACCTTCTCCAGCGGCGCTTCCTTGGGGATCACCGCCAGCGAGACTTCCGGCAGCACGGTGTATTCGGAGAAGGTCGAGCAGCCCATGTAGTGGTAGATCGGCTCGCCGTTGTAGGAGAAACGCGAGGTGCCGTCGGGCATCAGGCCCTTGCCCTGGTTGGCGCGCACCGAGCTGCACAGGTTGGTCTTGCCTGATTTGCAGAATTTGCACTCGCGGCATTCGGCGGTGTACAGCGGGATCACGTGGTCGCCGACCTTCACCGAGGTCACGCCCTCGCCGATGGCTTCGACGATGCCGCCGCCTTCATGGCCGAGGATCGCCGGGAACACGCCCTCGGAATCCGCACCGGACAGGGTATAGGCGTCGGTGTGGCAGACGCCGGTGGCGACGATGCGCACCAGCACTTCGCCGGCCTTCGGCGGCGCGACGTCCACTTCGACGATCTGCAGGGGTTCGTTCGGCGCGAAGGCCACGGCGGCGCGGGATTTGATCATGACGAAGAATCTCTCGGGTTGTGCGGAAAGCACAGAGTGTAATTCACACGCAGGAAGGGATAATGGATGATCCAAGGAAACTTTATTGCTATGCAGGGATAATCGATGAGCGTGCATCGCTGGGAAGGCCTGGACGAGTTCGTCGCCGTCGCCGAATGCGGCAACTTTTTGCGCGCCGCCGAACGGCTGCGGGTGTCCTCATCCCATATCAGTCGCCAGGTCGCCCGGCTGGAAGAGCGCCTGCAGGCGCGCCTGCTCTACCGCACCACGCGCAAGGTCTCGCTGACCGAGGCCGGGCAGACCTTCTTCGCCCGCTGCCAGCGGCTGATCGAGGAACGCGACGCCGCCTTCCTCGCCATCGGCGATCTGCAGGGCGCGCCCACCGGGCTTTTGCGCATGACCGCGGCGGTGGCCTACGGCGAACGCTTTATCGTGCCGGTGGTCAACGAGTTCATGGCGCGCCATCCGCAGCTGCGGGTGGAAATCGAGCTGTCCAACCGCACGCTGGATCTGGTGCAGGAAGGCTTCGACCTGGCGATTCGCCTCGGCCGGCTGAGCGAGTCGCGGCTGGTCGCCACCCGCATCGCACCACGCGCCATGTACCTCTGCGCCGCGCCCGCCTACCTGGAGCGCTACGGCCGCCCGCACACGCTGTCAGAACTGGCCGGACACAACTGCCTGATCGGCACGGGCGACACCTGGATGCTGCAGGAAGGCGGCCGCGAGCATCCGTTCAGGCCCAGCGGCAACTGGCGCTGCAACAGCGGCCAGGCCGTGCTCGACGCCGCACTGCGCGGCTTCGGCCTGTGCCAGTTGCCGGACTACTACGTGCTGGAGCCGCTGCGCCGTGGCGAACTGGTCAACCTGCTGGAACACAACCAGCCACCGAACACCGCGGTGTGGGCGGTCTATCCGCAACGACGCTTTCTTTCGCCGAAGGTCGGGCAGTTGGTCCAGGCATTGAAGACAGGGCTGGCGCAAAGGCCGGAGTACCAGGCGTTGCCGGGTTGAGGGTTGCGCGGATTCCTGGTGGGCTGAAGCCCACCCATAAAACCTGAACCCGAAAGGGTTGATCTCGACGCATCTCATGTGGCGGCGAACTCGTTCGCCAACCGAGGCCAGGCCAGGCGAGCAAGTTCGCCCCTACGGAAAGCGCTTATAGAGGGCCGGGCGGCGATTCGTTTTCAGTTTCGTAGGGCGGGTGCAACCCACGAACGGGCGCACTCGCTAGCGGCGTGCCCGAATCAGCCTCTGTCCTTCCACGCCAGCCGCAACCATTCAAGGTCTTCCGGGCGGGTGACCTTGAGGTTGTCGGCGCGGCCTTCGATCAGCCGCGGCACGGCGCCGGCCAGCTCCATCGCCGAGGCCTCGTCGGTGATCGCCGCGCCCTTGGCCAGGCCTTGTTCCAGCGCCCGACGCAAGGCGCCGAGGCGGAACATCTGCGG
Source organism: Pseudomonas sp. UBA5782 (assembly GCA_002418465.1). Classification (GTDB taxonomy): domain Bacteria; phylum Pseudomonadota; class Gammaproteobacteria; order Pseudomonadales; family Pseudomonadaceae; genus Pseudomonas_O. The sequence continues at coordinate 29,118 of DIEE01000197.1, forward strand.
GGTGAAGGCCAGCCAGATCAGTTGCCGATCGAGCGTGCGCTCGACCTTTCCATCGACGCCAGCGAGCTTGATGGTGTCGCGCGCCGGCACGGCGAGCAGGCCGCCGACCGGATCGTCGCCCAGCTCGCCGAGCAGGCGATCCAGATCGCTGCGTGCCAGGTTCGGCCGCGCGGCGTCATGCACCAGCACCCAGTCGTCAGGCGCGGCGCCGAGCTGTTCCAGGCGCACGAGTGCGTTGAGCACCGAATCGGCCCGCTCCACGCCGCCGTCGGCGCGCCGGATTCGAGGGTCGCTGGCGCAGGCCAGGGTCGGCCAGTGGGGATCGTCGCGACCGAGCGCCAGCACCAGGCCGCGCAGGGCGGGATGGTCCAGGAAGCAATCGAGGGTGTGTTCGAGGAGGGTGCGGCCGGCGAGCGGCAGATACTGCTTGGGCCGGTCGGCGCGCATCCGGGCGCCGACGCCGGCGGCGGGAATCACCGCCCAGAAGTTCGGCAGGGAATTCATTGGGCCAACTGGTAGAGGGTCTCGCCATCCTTGACCATGCCGAGTTCGTGACGGGCACGCTCCTCGACCGTCTCGGTACCTTTCTTCAGCTCGGCCACTTCGGCCTCGAGCACACGGTTGCGTTCGAGCAGGCGCTCGTTCTCGCCCTTCTGATCGTCGATCTGCCGGTTCAGCTCGGTGACCTGCGCCAGGCTGCCGTCACCGACCCAGAGGCGGTATTGCAGACCCGCGAGCAGCAGGATCAGCACGACGAAAAGCCAGTAAGGACTACGCATCAGAAAATAGAGCCCGCAGTTGTTGAGGTTCGACGACGAAAAAGGGCGGCCGTGGCCGCCCTTTTAGCACGCTGCCGGTTAGCTGCGGAACTCCGCGCGCCCCTTGTAGGGTGCTTTTCCGCCGAGCTGCTCTTCGATGCGCAGCAGCTGGTTGTACTTGGACACACGGTCGGAACGGCACAGCGAACCGGTCTTGATCTGGCCAGCGGCGGTGCCGACGGCCAGGTCGGCGATGGTGCTGTCCTCGGTCTCGCCGGAGCGGTGCGAGATCACCGCGGTGTAACCGGCGGCTTTGGCCATCTGGATGGCTTCGAGGGTTTCGGTCAGCGAGCCGATCTGGTTGAACTTGATCAGGATCGAGTTGGCGATGCCCTTGTCGATGCCTTCCTTGAGGATCTTGGTGTTGGTCACGAACAGGTCGTCGCCAACCAGCTGGACCTTCTCGCCGATCTTGTCGGTGAGAATCTTCCAGCCGGCCCAGTCGGACTCGTCCAGGCCGTCTTCGATGGAAATGATCGGGAAGCGCTCGGTCAGGCCTTTCAGGTAGTCGGCGAAACCGGCGGCGTCGAAGGACTTGCCTTCGCCGGAGAGATCGTACTTGCCGCCCTCGAAGAACTCGCTGGCCGCGCAGTCCAGCGCCAGGGTCACGTCGGTGCCCAGGGTGTAGCCGGCGTTGGCGACGGCTTCGGCGATGGCCGAAAGCGCCGCTTCGTTGGATTCCAGGTTCGGCGCGAAGCCGCCCTCGTCGCCCACCGCGGTGCTCAGGCCACGTGCCTTGAGCACGGCCTTGAGGTGATGGAAGATTTCCGCGCCCATGCGCAGCGCGTCGGCGAAGGTCTTGGCGCCGACCGGCTGGACCATGAATTCCTGGATGTCGACGTTGTTGTCGGCGTGCTCGCCGCCGTTGATGATGTTCATCATCGGCACCGGCATCGAGTACACGCCCGGGGTGCCGTTGAGGTTGGCGATGTGGGCGTAGAGCGGCAGGTCCTGGTCTTCGGCGGCGGCCTTGGCGGCGGCCAGGGACACGGCGAGGATCGCGTTGGCGCCCAGCTTGGCCTTGTTCTCGGTGCCGTCCAGTTCGATCATCGCGCGGTCCAGCGCGCCCTGCTCGACCGGGTCCTTGCCCAGCAGCAGGCTGCGGATCGGCCCGTTGATGTTGGCCACGGCCTTGAGCACGCCCTTGCCCAGGTAACGGCTCTTGTCGCCGTCACGCAGTTCCAGCGCTTCGCGCGAACCGGTGGAGGCGCCCGACGGCGCGCAGGCGCGGCCGACGATGCCGTTGTCCAGGATCACATCGGCTTCCACGGTGGGGTTGCCACGGGAGTCGAGGACTTCACGTCCCTTGATGTCGACGATCTTTGCCATTCTTGTAACTCCAGAAGTTGACGAAAACGCGGCTGAGAATCCTAAAAGACCTGCGCGGCGGCGTTTAGATCGCCGCGCGCGCGGAAAATTCAGGCGGTTTCGATGGGGGCGAAGCTCTTGATCAGATCGTCCAGCTGCTTGAGCTGGGTGAGGAAGGGCTCGAGCTTGTTCAGGCGCAGCGCGCAGGGACCGTCGCACTTGGCGTTGTCCGGGTCCGGATGCGCCTCGAGAAACAGCCCGGCGAGGCCCTGGCTGAGACCGGCCTTGGCCAGGTCGGTGACCTGCGCACGGCGACCGCCGGCGGAGTCGGCGCGCCCGCCCGGCATCTGCAGGGCATGGGTGACATCGAAGAACACCGGGTACTCGAAGGCCTTCATGATGCCGAAGCCGAGCATGTCGACGACCAGGTTGTTGTAGCCGAAGCTGGAACCGCGCTCGCAGAGGATCAGTTGGTCGTTACCGGCTTCTTCGCACTTGGCGAGGATGTGCTTCATTTCCTGCGGGGCGAGGAACTGCGCCTTCTTGATGTTGATCACCGCGCCGGTCCTGGCCATCGCCACCACCAGGTCGGTCTGCCGCGAGAGAAAGGCCGGTAGCTGGATGATGTCGCACACTTCGGCCACCGGCGCGGCCTGGTAAGGCTCGTGGACGTCGGTGATCACCGGCACGCCGAAGGTCTTCTTCACTTCCTCGAAGATCTTCATGCCTTCGTCCAGGCCGGGGCCGCGGAAGGAGGTGACGGAGGAACGGTTGGCCTTGTCGAAACTGGCCTTGAACACGTAGGGAATGCCGAGTTTCTCGGTGACCCGCACGTATTCCTCGCAGGTTTTCATCGCCAGGTCGCGGGATTCGAGCACGTTGATGCCACCGAACAGCACGAACGGCTTGTCGTTGGCGATCTCGATGTCGCCGACGCGAATGATCTTCTGGCTCATGCTGTGCGGCCCTTCTGCGCCAGCGCGGCATTCACGAAGCCGCTGAACAGCGGGTGGCCGTCACGCGGGGTGGAGGTGAATTCCGGGTGGAACTGGCAGGCTACGAACCACGGGTGATCCGGGGCCTCGACCACTTCAACCAGCGCGCCGTCGCCGGAACGACCGGTGATCTTCAGGCCAGCTTCGATCAGCTGCGGCAGCAGGTTGTTGTTCACTTCGTAGCGATGGCGATGGCGCTCGACGATCACGTCCCTGGCGTAGCAATCGTGGACCAGCGAGCCGCTTTCCAGCTGGCACTCCTGGGCGCCCAGACGCATGGTGCCGCCGAGGTCGGAGGCCTCGCTGCGAATCTCGACGCCGCCGGCGGCGTCTTCCCACTCGGTGATCAGGCCGACCACCGGATGGCCCGAGGCCTTGTCGAACTCGGTGGAGTTGGCGTCGCTCCAGCCCAGCACGTCACGGGCGAACTCGATCACCGCAACCTGCATGCCGAGGCAGATGCCAAGGTAGGGAATCTTGTTCTCGCGGGCGTATTTGACGGTGGCGATCTTGCCTTCCACACCGCGCAGGCCGAAGCCGCCCGGCACCAGGATGGCGTCGACGCCTTCGAGCAGACCGGTGCCCTGGTTCTCGACGTCTTCGGAATCGATGTAGCGCAGGTTGACCTTGGTGCGGCTCTGGATGCCGGCGTGGCTCAGCGCCTCGATCAGCGACTTGTAGGCGTCGAGCAGTTCCATGTACTTGCCGACCATGGCGATGGTCACTTCGTTTTCCGGGTGAAGCTTGGCATCGACGACGCGGTCCCACTCGGACAGGTCGGCCGGGCCGCACTGCAGGCCGAAGCGCTCGACGACGAAATCGTCCAGGCCCTGGGCGTGCAGCACCGCGGGAATCTTGTAGATGGTGTCGACGTCTTCCAGGCCGATCACCGCACGCTCTTCGACGTTGGTGAACAGCGCGATCTTGCGCCGCGAGGACACGTCGACCGGGTGATCGGAACGGCAGATCAGCACGTCCGGCTGCAGGCCGATGGAGCGCAGCTCCTTCACCGAGTGCTGGGTCGGCTTGGTCTTGGTCTCGCCGGCGGTGGCGATATAGGGCACCAGGGTCAGGTGCATCAGCATCGCGCGCTTGGCGCCGACTTCGACGCGCAACTGGCGGATCGCCTCGAGGAACGGCTGCGATTCGATGTCGCCCACGGTGCCGCCGATCTCGACCATCGCCACGTCGGCATCGCCGGCGCCCTTGATGATGCGGCGCTTGATCTCGTCGGTGATGTGCGGGATCACCTGGATGGTCGCGCCGAGGTAGTCGCCGCGACGCTCGCGGCGCAGCACGTCCTCGTAGACGCGGCCGGTGGTGAAGTTGTTGTTCTGGGTCATCGTGGTGCGGATGAACCGCTCGTAGTGGCCCAGGTCG
>DIEE01000237.1 GCA_002418465.1 Pseudomonas sp. UBA5782
CCAGCGCGGGCGGGCGAACCAGGGCTTGGCGGCCTCCTGCGGCTGGCCTTTGAAATGCCCGGCGAGCATCTCGCGCTTGTGGCCGAAGCCCTTGACCTTGGCCATGGCGAAGCCGGCCTCGTTGAGCCCGCGGCGGACGAAGCCGGCGCAGGTGAAGGTCGCCAGGGTCGCGCCGGCAGCGGACAGGCGGGGGGGGNNTCCACATCTGCGGGTTCTTCGCCGGCGAGAAACCGTCGAGGAACCAGGCGTCGATGCGCGCATCCAGCTGCGGCAGGCCGTCCAGAACGTCGCCGATCAGCAGCGTCAGCAGCACGCGCCCACCGGCGAAACTCAAGCGCTGGAAGCCGGGATGGATGCCGACGTACTGCTCCAGCAACTGCCCGGCCCAGGGCGCCAGCTCCGGCCACAGGGCCAGCGCGCGGGCGAGGTCGTCACGCGTCAGCGGGTAACGCTCGACGCTGACGAAGTGCAGGCGCGCATCGGCATCGGCGCAGGCATCGAACAGTTGCCAGGCGCAGAGGAAATTCAGCCCGGTGCCGAAACCGGTCTCGCCGATGCACAGGCAGCCGTCTGCCGGCAGCGCGGCGAAGCGCTCGGGCAGCGCGTTGTGGGCGAGGAACACGTGGCGGGTTTCTTCCAGACCGCTGGCGCGGGAGAAGTAGACATCGCCGAATTCACGGGACAGCGGCTGGCCCTGGTCGTCCCAGTCGAGCTGGGCTTGGGAAGTGTCGTTCATGCGCGTACCTGGCTGCGAGGCGCGCATTGTAGCTGCTCCGCCTCGGCGCGCCGCCGACGGCTTATCGACGCAGCGGCAAATCCGTTAGGCTGGGCCGGGACAGAGGAGACTCAGATGTTCGAATCGGCGGAAATCGGCCACAGCATCGGCCGCAAGGAATACGAAGAGGCGCTGCCGGCGCTGCTCGAAGGGCTGCTGGAGGCGCAGTACGCGCTCAAGGAGCAGGCGCGCTTCCCGGTGATCGTGCTGATCAACGGCATCGAGGGCGCGGGCAAGGGCGAGACGGTCAAGCTGCTCAACGAGTGGATGGACCCGCGGCTGATCCAGGTGGAAACCTTCGACGTGCAGACCGACGAGGAACTCGCCCGGCCGCCGGAGTGGCGCTACTGGCGCCGCCTGCCGCCGAAGGGACGGATCGGCGTGTTCTTCGGCAACTGGTACAGCCAGATGCTGCAGGCGCGGGTCGCCGGCGAAACCAAGGACGCCGGCCTGGAGCACGCCATCGACGCCGCGCAGCGCTTCGAGCGAATGCTCTGCGACGAGGGCGCGCTGATCTTCAAGTTCTGGTTCCACCTGTCCAAGAAGCAGATGAAGACGCGCCTCAAGGTGCTCGCCGAAGACCCGCTGCGCAGTTGGCGCATCACCCCGCTGGACTGGCAGCAGTCGAAGACCTACGACAAGTTCGTCCGCCACGGCGAGCACATGCTGCGCCAGACCAGTCGCGACTACGCGCCCTGGTACATCATCGAGGGCAACGACCAGAACTACCGCGCGCTGACCGTCGGCCGGCTGCTGCTGGAAGGCTTGCAGGCTGCCCTTCAGACGCCCGCGGTCACCCCGCAGCAACCGCATGCGGCTACCATCGGCGCCAACCTCGAAGAGCACCAGCTGCTGGCCAGCCTGAACATGCGCCAGGTGCTGGAGAAGGAGCATTACCAGCGCCAGCTGACTCTGGAACAGGCGCGCCTGGCCGGGCTGATGCGCCACAAGCGCATGCGCAAGCACGCGCTGATCGCCGCCTTCGAGGGCAACGATGCGGCCGGCAAGGGCAGCGCGATCCGCCGTGTCGCCGCCGCGCTCGACCCGCGCCAGTACCACATCGTGCCGATCGCCGCGCCGACCGAGGAGGAGCGCGCGCAGCCCTATCTGTGGCGCTTCTGGCGGCACATCCCGCCGCGCGGCAAGTTCACCGTGTTCGACCGTTCCTGGTACGGCCGGGTGCTGGTGGAGCGCATCGAGGGCCTGTGCAGCCCAGCCGACTGGCTGCGCGCCTACGGCGAGATCAACGACTTCGAGGAAACCCTAGTGCGCAACGGCGTGGTGCTGGTGAAGTTCTGGCTGGCGATCGACAAGGACACCCAGCTGGCGCGTTTCGAGGAGCGCGAGAACACCCCGCACAAGCGCTTCAAGATCGGCCCGGAGGATTGGCGCAACCGCGAGAAATGGGCGCAGTACAGCGACGCCGTCGGCGACATGGTCGACCGCACCAGCACCCAGCTGGCGCCCTGGACGCTGGTCGAGGCCAACGACAAGCGCTTCGCCCGGATCAAGGTGCTGCGCACAATCAACGACGCCCTGGCCGCGGTGCTCGACAAGGATTGACGCGCCGAAACCCAGGGGATGCCGGCGCATACGCCGGATGAATGATCGTCGCCGCGGCCCGGCGGCGGTCCTATTCTCGGCCACCTCATCGAACCAGAAACCGAGGTGTGCCATGCGTGAAGTCGTCATCGTCGAGAGCGTTCGGACCGGCCTAGCCAAGTCCTTTCGCGGCAAGTTCAACCAGACCCGCCCCGACGACCTGGCAGCGCATTGCGTGAATGCGCTGCTGGCACGCACCGGCATCGACCCGGCGCTGATCGACGACTGCGTGGTCGGCGCCGGCTCCAACGAAGGCGCCCAAGGCTACAACATCGGCCGCAACGTCGCCGTGCTGTCGAAGCTCGGCAAGGACGTCGCCGGCATGACCCTGAACCGCTACTGCTCCTCCGGCCTGCAGGCCATCGCCATCGCCGCCAACCAGATCGCCTCTGGCTGCAGCGACGCCATCGTCGCCGGCGGCGTCGAGTCGATCAGCCTGACGCTGAAAAGCGTCAATACCGATCATCTGTACAACCCGCTGATCCAGGAGAACCTGCCGGGCATCTACTACCCGATGGGGCAGACCGCCGAGATCGTCGCGCGCCGCTACGGCGTCAGCCGCGAGGCGCAGGACCGCTACGCCCTGCAGAGCCAGCAACGCACCGCGCGGGCGCAGGCAGAAGGGCTGTTCGACGACGAGATCGTGCCGATGAACGTGCGTTACCAGGTCGAGGACAAGGCCAGCGGCGAGAAGAAAATCGTCGAGGGCGTGGTCGACCGCGACGACTGCAACCGCCCGGACACCACCTACGAAAGCCTCGCCGCGCTCAAGCCGGTGTTCGCCGAGGACGGCTCGGTCACCGCCGGCAACGCCTCGCAGCTGTCAGACGGTGCGTCCATGACCCTGGTGATGAGCCTGGACAAGGCGCTGGAGCTGGGCCTCAAGCCGAAGGCGTTCTTCCGCGGCTTCACCGTGGCCGGCTGCGAACCTGACGAAATGGGCATCGGCCCGGTGTTCTCGGTGCCCAAGCTGCTCAAGGCGCGCGGCCTGTCGCTCGACGACATCGACCTCTGGGAACTCAACGAAGCCTTCGCCTCGCAATGCCTCTACGCCCGCGACCGCCTGGGCATCGACAACGAGAAGTACAACGTCAACGGCGGCTCGATCTCCATCGGTCACCCCTTCGGCATGACCGGCTCGCGTCAGGTCGGCCATCTGGTCCGCGAACTGCAACGCCGCTCGCTGCGCTACGGCATCGTCACCATGTGCGTGGGCGGCGGCATGGGCGCCACCGGCCTGTTCGAGGCGGTGCGCTGACCTGGCCGGCGAACGAGTTCGCCCCTACGAAAGCGGTGCCGCTATCCGGCGTGAGGGGTTGGGATGGCCACCTGTTGGGGCGAACCTGTTCGCCTGACGAAGCCTGGCTAACGGCAGAAGCGGGATCGATACGCCGGGCAACGGCGTATCGGTCGATCTGATGGCTACTCGACACCCGCGTAAACCGTAGGGTGGAAAACCGCGAAGCGTTTTCCACCGGCTCGGATACGTGTGTTCCGGGCCGAAGAGTTCAGAACCCGCCGTCGATATCCGTCACCCCGATCAGCTTGTGGTTGACGAATTCCTTGAGGCCCAGGCCGATCAGTTCGCGGCCGTAGCCGGAACGGCGCACGCCGCCGAACGGCAGGTCCGCCTTCACCGCGGTCGGATGGTTGATGTAGACCATTCCAGTGGATATCTGCCGGGCCACGGCTTTGCCGCGCTGGATGTCGCGGGTGAACACCGAACCCCCCAGGCCGAAGGGCGAATCGTTGGCGATGGCGATCGCCTCGGCTTCGTCGCGGGCCTTGAAAATCAGCGAAACCGGGCCGAAGAACTCCTGGTAGTAGGCCGGGTTTTCCGGGGTCAGGCCGGTGAGCATGACCGGGCGCACGAAGGCGCCCTGCGGCGGGACTTCGGCACCGATCACGCTGGCGACGGCGCCATGCGCGACGGCCTGTTCCACCTGCCGGCGCACGTCATCCGCAGCGCCGTGGGAGGACAGCGGCGCGAGGCTGGTCTGCGCGTCCATCGGGTCGCCCGCCTTCAGCGCGGCGACGCCGGCGTGGTACTTGTCGAGGAAAGCGTCGTAGATCGACTCCAGCAGGATGATGCGCTTGGACGAGCAGCACACCTGGCCGGCGTTCCAGTGACGACCGAACACCGCCCACTTCACCGCTTTGTCGAGGTCGGCATCGTCGAGCACGATGAAGGCGTCGGCGCCGCCCAGCTCCATGGTCGACTTCTTCAGTGCCTTGCCGGCCTGCGCCGCCACCACGGCCCCGGCCGCTTCCGACCCGGTCAGCGCCACGCCGTGCACGCGCGGGTCGTTGAGGATGACCTCGATCTGCCCGCGGGTCGCGTACAGGTTGGTGAAGCCGCCTTCCGGCAGCCCGGCCTCGCGCATCAACCGCTCGAACAGCGCGGCGCATTGCGGCACGTTGGAGGCATGCTTGAGTACCACCACGTTACCCACCGCCAGCTGCGGGGCGATGATCCGGGCGATCTGGTAGTAGGGGAAATTCCACGGCTCGATGGCCAGGATGATTCCCAGCGGCTCGTGTACCAGTTGCGCCTCGAGCACCGCCGTGTCCTTCGACGGCAGCGCTTCCGGGGCCAGCAGCGCCTCGGCGTTCTCCACGTAGTATTCGAAGATTGCCGCCGACAGCTCCACTTCGGCCTGCGCTTCGCTGAACAGTTTGCCCATTTCCAGGGTCAGCAACCGCGCGTAGCCCTGGGCATCCGCGCGCAGCAGGTCGGCGGCCTTCTGCAGCACCGCCAGGCGGGCAGCGATGGGCTGCTCACGCCAGTTCAGGAAGGTCGCCTGGGCAACGTCCAGCGCCGCGCTGACTTCGGCATCGGTCGCATCGGGAAAAGTGGCCAGGGTCTCGCCGGTATAGGGGTTGGTTGTTGCGTAAGCCATGCGTTTCTCCTCGTCTGAACGACGACACGGAAAGCCGGAAAGCCCGTTCCAGAGCCCCCGACACCCGCCGCCGCGGTCGCCCAGTGAACGCAAATGCGGCAGTGCAACCATTGACCTGGCACAGGTGAACGCGCATGCGCGGCGAGCCTTCCGCCGGTTGCCCTGGTTCGTGATGTGGGGGGCAGCGCAGCGCCATTGCGTCTGGCGCCGGCCTGGACGGGGTGAATCACCCAGCGGCGGGGGCGTTGAAGAGACCGAAGTGGAACCGGCTAACGCGCGGGATTGGTTACCTGCTACACGAAACAGGCGGACACGCAGGGTGGAAAACCGCGAAGCGTTTTCCACCTTCAATAGGATGGAGATTCGATTGACTCTTGTGCGGGTACGAGGCTTCGCTGGTGGACAGGTGGAGCGTTGTCCACCCTACATAGGTCCCGTGATATCCGGGCTACTTCGCTCCGTAGGCCCAATACGAAAAAGGGGCGACCAAGTCGCCTCCTTTTTCTTTGTCCACCGAGCTTACCCAAACCCTCACCGCAACACCTTGTACTCCGAAATACTCCGCGCGCATTCGTGGCGGCCGAGGTAGCGGGTGACTTCGCGTTCGGCGTCCTGTTTGCTGAAGAAGGGGCCTTCCAGGGTGCCTTCGCGGGTGGAGAAGAAGTAGCGGCCGTTGATCACGCTGATCCGCTCGCTGCGGTAATGATTGGCCGGGGTTTCGTCCACTTTGCGCTGTCCGAGCATGTCGTCGTTCTCCCTGTCGATTGGCCTGAGTCTATCTGTCGCGGCGCCGCCTGCAGGTGGCGGCGGACGGGCGGTGTGCGGGTCTGGCGCAATGCCATCAGGTCGTGCAGATGATGGACCCGGCGGGTGGCGTTCGGTTCCGTCCGCGGTGGCATCGCCGTGCGCCGGCCGTCGTATGACTCTAGACGCCGAGGCCGAGTTTTTCCGCCTTGCGCAGCCAGGCCTGGCGTTGTTCTTCGCTGGAGGTGCGGATGGGCGAGAATTCGGCCAGGCGGCGCGTTCTGATTCCGCAGAAGCCCAGCACGGTGCGCACCATCTGCCGGTGCGCCGGGGCGCCGTAGATCCAGCGGAAGTACCAGCTCGGCGTGTCCAGGGTCACCAGCAGGTCGGCGCTGCGGCCGGTCAGCAACTTGTCCCAGGCCTGCGAGCGGCCGCGGAACTTGAAGGCGAAGCCGGGCAGGAACACGCGGTCGAGAAAGCCCTTGAGCAGCGCCGGCACACCGCCCCACCAGACCGGGTAGACGAACACCAGGTGCTCGGCCCAGTGGATCTGCCGTTGCGCTTCGAGCAGGTCCGGCTCCAGCGCCTGGCTGTGTTCGTAGCCTTCGCGCAGGATCGGGTCGAACTGCAGCTCGCCCAGCGCCAGGATGCGCACCACGTGCCCCTTGCTGCGCGCGGCGTTGGCGTAGGTTTCGCCGAGGGCGTGGCAGAAGCTCGCGGCCTTCGGCGTGCCGTAGATCATCAGGATGCGTTTGCCGTCGCCTTCCAGGCGTGTCGCGCCGCTGCGCGGGTCACTCATGGTGGGTGTTTCCCAGCATGTTCTCCGGGCGTACCCACTGGTCGAACTGCTCGCTGCTCAGGTGTCCCAGCGCCAGGGCCGCCTCGCGCAGCGTGCTGCCTTCGGCGTAGGCCTTCTTGGCGATCTCGGCGGCCTTGTCGTAGCCGATGTGCGGGTTCAGCGCGGTCACCAGCATCAGCCCGCGCTCCAGGTGCGCGGCCATCTGCGTGGCGTCCGGTTCCAGTCCGGCGACGCAGTGTTCGTTGAAGTTGCGGCAGCCGTCGGCGAGCAGGCGGATCGATTGCAGCAGGTTGTGAATGATCACCGGCTTGAACACGTTCAGCTGCAGGTGACCCTGGCTGGCGGCGAAGGCGATGGTGGTGTCGTTGCCCATGACCTGGCAGGCGAGCATCGACAGCGCTTCGCACTGGGTCGGGTTGACCTTGCCGGGCATGATCGAACTGCCCGGTTCGTTGGCCGGCAGCTTGACCTCGGCGAGGCCGGCGCGGGGGCCGGAGCCGAGCAGGCGCAGGTCGTTGGCGATCTTCATCAGCGCCACGGCGAGGGTCTTCAGCGCGCCGCCGAGGGCCACCAGCGGTTCGTGGCCGGCGAGGGCGGCGAACTTGTTCGGCGCGGTGACGAAGGGCAATCCGGACAGCGCCGCCAGTTCCGCGGCGATGGCTTCGGCGAAGCCGTGCGGCGCATTGAGGCCGGTACCCACCGCGGTGCCGCCCTGGGCCAGTTCGCAGACCGCCGGCAGGGTCGCGCGGATCGCCTTCTCGGCGTAGTGCAGCTGGGCGACGAAGCCGGAGAGTTCCTGGCCGAAGGTGATCGGCGTGGCGTCCATCATGTGCGTGCGGCCGGTCTTGACCAGCTTGATGTGGCGCGCCGACTGCTCGGCGAGGCCGTCGGCGAGTTCGGCGATGGCCGGCAGCAACTGGTCGTGCACCGCCTGCGCGGCGGCGATGTGCATGGCGGTGGGGAAGCAGTCGTTGGAGCTCTGTGCGCGGTTGACGTGATCGTTGGGGTGCACCGGCGTCTTGCCGCCGCGCTGACCGCCGGCGATCTCATTGGCGCGGCCGGCGATCACCTCGTTGACGTTCATGTTGCTCTGCGTGCCGCTGCCGGTTTGCCAGACCACCAGCGGGAACTGGTCGTCGTGCTTGCCGGCGAGCACTTCGTCGGCGGCCTGCTCGATCAGCCGGGCGATGTTCGACGGCAGCTCGCCGATGCGGTCGTTGACCCGCGCCGAGGCCTTCTTCACCAGCGCCAGGGCGTGCAGCAGCGCGAGGGGCATGCGCTGGTCGCCGATCGCGAAATTGATCAGCGAACGCTGGGTCTGGGCGCCCCAATAGGCGTTTTCGGGGACCTCGATGGGGCCCAGGCTATCGGTTTCTGTGCGGCTCATGGCGGCGTTCTCCCGTTACGTTCGAGCAGTTTTAGTCCGCGCCGCGGCGCATGGGGTTCCGCCCGAGCCTACAGGATCGCCGTGGCCCGGCGCGGTAAACTGTGTACCCAGGGTGCACCGCTTCGCTGGGCGCCGGGTGCCTTGAGGCGCGCACCGGCTTGGGCGCAGAATGGCCTCCCGCGCTGTCCAACAGCCCGAATCCTCTACGCAAGGAACACCCGATGACGTTATTCCGCACCCTGTGTGGCGCCGCTCTGCTCGCCGCCATGAGCACCCAGGCCATGGCCGATACCGCCAGCCACAACGCCCAGGCGGAAAAATTCCTCAAGCTGGCGCACGCCGACAAACTGACCACGCCGGTGTACTCCCAGGTGCAGCAGATGTTCGCCCAGCGCTTCGCCGAGGCGAAGGCGCCCGAGTCGAAGAAGGCCACCCTGGAGAGCTACCAGGCCAAGGCCAACGCCGCGCTGGACAAGGCCGTGGGCTGGAACAAGATCAAGCCGGACATGGTCACGCTGTACACCAGCAACTTCACCGAGCAGGAACTCAAGGACCTGATCACCTTCTACCAGTCGCCGCTGGGCAAGAAGGTGCTGGAGAAGATGCCGACCCTCACCGCGCAATCCGCGCAGCTGACCCAGGCCAAGCTGGAAGGCGCGGTACCCGAGGTCAACAAGCTGCTGCAGGACATGAGCAGCGAGCTGGGCGCCGGGAGTCCGGCCAAATGATGATGCAGGAGCGCATCCGCGAGGCGCTGGGTGGCCTGTCCACCCATCACCTCGAACTGGTCAACGAGAGCCACATGCACAGCCGCGGCGAGGACACCCACTTCAAGGCGGTCATCGTCAGCCCGGATTTCGTCGGGCTCAACGCGGTCCGGCGCCACCAGAAGGTCTACGCCATGCTCGGCGACCTGATGAGCCAGTTCCATGCGCTCGCGCTGCATACCTATACCCCGGAAGAATGGGCCGCGCAGGGCGCCGCGCCTGACTCGCCGACCTGCCGGGGCGGCTCCAAGCACGACCTGTGATCCCTCCGCCCGGAGCGATCCGGGCCGTTCACCCGCCTGCGTAATCCCGCGATGGCCGCGGGTTCCGTGACTACACTCCCAGTCACCCGGAACCAGTCGAGTGTGCCGATGCGGAAGAAAACCCTGCTGTCTCTTGCGTTCGTCGTTGGCACCCTTGCGCTCAGCGTTCCCCTCGTTTTGGCGTTTCGGTTGGCCCAGGAGGACGGTCGCAACCAGGCCAACGCCTATCTGGAAAGCCTCGCGCTGGACGTGCTGCGCCGGTCGGATGCGACCCGTGCGCAGATCGAAATGGCGATCTTCGAACTGCGTTCCGGCTCGCCGCAGGAACCCTGCTCGCCCGAGCAGCTGGCGCGCATGCGGGTGATCGTCGCCCGTGCCAGCTACCTGATCGGCCTCGGCTACCTGGAGGACAACAACCGCCTGCTGTGTTCCACCGTGGCACCCTTCGAGGCGCCGGTGGAACTCGGCCCGGCCGACCGCGTCAACCCGTCCGGGGTCTGGTCGTGGGGCGCGGTGGAGCTGCCCGGCGTGGCCGGCGCGCGCTTCAACATCAATTCGCGTGGCGAGTACGCGGCGATCATTGCGCCGCAGCTGGTCATCGACATTCTCGAGGACGACTCGACCATCTCGCTGACCCAGGTCGGCCGCGACGGCGTCCGCATCATCCGCTCGCGCGGGCAGTTCAAGCCCGAGTGGCTGACCGGCTACGAAGGCAAGGCGATGGCGTTTTCCGATGCCGATCACTTCGTCGTGGTGCAGCCCTCGCGCAACCAGGAAACCGAGGTGATCGCCGCGATGACCCGCGAGCAGGTCGACGGCATGATCGCCGACGCCGTCTGGCGCCGGCTGCCGGTCGGGCTGCTGGTGGGGTTGCTGCTGGCCGCGCTGGTGCTGCTCTTCACGCGCAACCGGCTGTCGTTCAAGGCGGAGCTGCAGACGGCGCTGAACCGCAACGAATTCTTCCTGCTCTACCAGCCGGTCATCGACCTGCGCACCGGCCGCTGCGTCGGCGCCGAGGCATTGATCCGCTGGAACCGCAGCGACGGCGAGGTGATCCGGCCGATGGCCTTCATTCCCGCCGCCGAAGAGAACGGGCTGATCCAGCAGGTCACTGCCAGCGTCATGCAGATGGTCGCGCGCGACGCCGCCGAGCTGATCCGCAACAACCCGCAGACGCACATCGCGATCAACTTCTCCGCCGAGGACCTGCATTCGCCGCAGACCGAGGAACGCCTGCAGGCGCTGATCCGCGAATGCGGCGGCGCCTCGCACAACATCGTCATCGAGGCCACCGAGCGCGGCCTGATCGCCCCGGAAAAGGCCCGCGGGATCCTCGTGACGATCCGCGAGCAGGGCTTCAAGGTGGCCATCGACGACTTCGGTACCGGCAATTCCAGCCTGTCCTACCTGGCCACCTACGATCTGGATTTCCTCAAGATCGACAAGAGCTTCGTCGATGCGCTTGGCGAGGACACGCCGAGCAGCCAGGTGGCCTTCCACATCATCGAGATCGCCCGCAGCCTGGGCCTGCAGATGATTGCCGAGGGCGTCGAGACCGAGCGCCAGCGTGACATCCTGCGCGAAGCCGGGGTGCAGTTCGCCCAGGGCTGGGTGTTCGGCCGGCCGATGCCGATGGCCGATCTTGCCGAGTTCATGCGCGAGCGTAACGCCCCGCAACCCGCCTGATCCTCCGGCGACCGGGTGGCGCAGGCCGTCGCCAGGCGCCGCGCTTTTGCGCCGGCCGGCTACACGAGCGCCGCGCGGGAAAGTAGACTGCGCGCCCACGCCGATACGGCGTTTCCATCATCGTTTGCGACAGGCCTGGTGTCTGCTCGCTCAGTCCGCCCTTTGCGAGGGTGACCACTGAAAGGTATTTCCATGACCGACAAGATCGTCGTCGCGGCGCTGTACAAGTTCGTTTCCCTGCCGGACTACGTCACGCTGCGCGAACCGCTGCTGCAGACCTTGCTGGACAACGCCATCAAGGGCACCCTGCTGCTCGCCGAGGAGGGCATCAACGGCACCGTCTCCGGCACCCGTGCCGGGATCGACGCGCTGTTCGCCTGGTTTGCCCGCGACCCGCGCCTGGCCGATGTGGACCACAAGGAGTCCTACTGCGACGAGCAGCCGTTCTACCGCACCAAGGTCAAGCTGAAGAAAGAGATCGTCACCCTCGGCGTGCCGGGCGTGGACCCCAACGCGCAGGTCGGCACCTACGTCGAGGCGAAGGATTGGAACGCGCTGATCGACGATCCCGAAGTGCTGGTGATCGATACGCGCAACGACTACGAAGTGGCGATCGGCAGCTTCGAGGGCGCGGTCGATCCGCAGACCAAGTCGTTCCGCGATTTCCCCGAGTACATCAAGGCGCACTTCGACCCGGCGCAGCACAAGAAGGTGGCGATGTTCTGCACCGGCGGCATCCGCTGCGAGAAGGCCTCCAGCTACATGCTCGGCGAGGGCTTCGAGGCGGTCTATCACCTCAAGGGCGGCATCCTCAAATACCTGGAGGAGGTGCCGGAGAGCGAAACCCGCTGGCGCGGCGACTGCTTCGTCTTCGACAATCGGGTGACCGTGCGCCACGATCTTTCCGAGGGCGACTACGACCAGTGCCANNCTGCCGCACGCCGGTCTCGGTCGAGGATCGTGCCTCCGAGCACTACGCGCCCGGCATCAGCTGCCCGCATTGCTGGGACAGCCTGAGTGAGAAGACCCGCGCCGGCGCCCGCGAACGGCAGAAACAGATCGAACTGGCCAAGGCGCGCAACCAGCCGCACCCGCTGGGCCGCGACCCGCGCCAGGTCGACTGACACCTACAGATAACGCTTCGGAGCAACCGATGGCCGCTCGCCTGATCTACGTGATGGACCCGATGTGTTCCTGGTGCTGGGGTTTTGCCCCGGTGGTCGATGCGCTG
>DIEE01000233.1:0-12331 GCA_002418465.1 Pseudomonas sp. UBA5782
AGGCCGCGGCATGGGCCTGGTCGCTGCCCAGCCAGCGCTCGAAGCGTGCCTGCAGGCGCGGGTCTGCGTTGCCGGCGCGCAGGCGCACCATCCAGTCGATGGCCTGCTCGCCGGCGCGGTCCGGCGCGGCGCTCATGGCTTCGCCCCGCTGAGGTAGCACTGGCGCAGCGCCTGGGTCATGTAGCGGCCCACGGTGCGCTCGGAAACGTCCAGCCGACGGGCAATTTCCGCGTAGCTGAAACCGTCGAGCTGGCTGTAGAGGAAGGCCTTCTTCACCGGCAGCGGCAGGCCGGACAGGCTGCGCTCGATGGCGGTCAGCGCCTCCAGCAGCAGGGCGGTTTCCTCCGGCGAGGGCGCCAGGTTCTCGGGCAGCGCGGCGAGGCGTTCGAGGTAGGCGATTTCCAGCTGGCGGCGGCGATGACGGTCGAAGATCAGCCGCCGGGCGATGGTCGACAGGTAGGCGCGCGGCTGGGCGATGCTGTCCGGGTCTATGCTCGAGGTGAGCATCTGGCAGAAGGTCTCCGCCGCCGTGTCTTCGGCGTCCGCGTGGTTGCGCAGGCGCCGCTGCACGTGTTGCAGCAGCCAGCGATGATGGTCGCTGAAGAAGAATCCCAGTTTGCTGGAAGACGAGTCGGACACCGGGTTTCTACCGCACGTAAGTGTGAATTGTTCTCATTTTACGGATCGCACGCCGGTGCGGCAATCGCGCGCCATCGACCCGTTCTGGCGTGACGCTGCGGGCTTTGCGCCGAATCCGTGTTGAACCGCAGCGGAACTCGCCCGTCGAACTGCAAACAGCCCTCGCCTGGAGTCCTGCCCAATGAATGCCTACCGACAACCGCCGGACCCGGTGGCGCCTGCGCCTACGCTGCCGAGCCGGCCGGTTGCCTTCCTGATGCGCTACGTGCGCCAGCGCCCACTGCACTTCGGTGGCATGTTCCTGCTCATCGTCGGTGCCTCCGGTTGCGGCGTGGCGGTGCAGTACGGGATGAAGCTGCTGGTCGATGCGATGGCTACCGACGACCGTGCGAACGCCGCGGTGTGGGCGCCGCTGGCGGTGTTCATCGGCCTGATCGTGCTGGAGAACGCCTTCTGGCGTGCGGGCGGCTGGCTCGGTTGCCGCACCGTGGTGTCGAGTTGCGTCGACCTGCGCGTCGACCTGTTCCGCTATCTCACCGGCCACCCGATGCGCTATTTCAGCGAGCATTTCGCCGGCGCGCTGGGCAACCGCATCACCGCCACCGGCAACGCCGCCGGCTCGATCTTCGGCGGGCTGGCCTGGCGCATCATGCCGCCCTGCGTGGACTTCGCCGGCGCCGTGCTGGTGCTGCTCACCGTGGATGTGCGCATGGCACTGACGCTGATCGGCTTCGTCCTGCTGGTGGCGGCGCTGATCACCGGTTTCGGCATCCTCGGCCGCTCCAAGCACCAGCGCTACGCCGCGCAGGCGGCGCGGGTCGGCGGCGAGCTGGTGGACGTGGTCAGCAACGTCTGGACGATCAAGGCGTTCTCCGCCCGCGAGCGCGAGGCGCGCCGGCTTGCCGAGGAAATCGGCGTCGAGGCGTTGGCCCACCGGCGCAGCTGGATGTACCTGGAAAAGGCGCGGGTGATCCACGACATCTGCCTGTCGCTGATGGCCGGCGGCATGCTGATCTGGGCGATCAACCTGTGGCGCGGCGGCGGCATCACCGCCGGCGACGTGGTGATGGTCAGCACCCTGACCTTCCGCATCCTGCACGGCTCGCGCGAACTGGCGCTGGCGCTGGTGGACACCACCCAGCAGCTCGGTGCCATCGCCGACACGCTGAAGATCATCGTCCAGCCGCACTCGCTGGACGACCCCGAACCGCAGCTGCTGCTCTCCCAGGGGCAGATCGAGTTCCGCGACGTGGCCTTCTCCTACCCGGACGGCCGTCGCGTCTTCGAGCATTTCCAGCTGAGCATTCCGCCGGGGCAGAAGGTCGGCATCGTAGGCTCTTCGGGCGCCGGCAAGTCGACCCTGATCAGCCTGATCCAGCGCCTCGACGACCCGCAGGCCGGCAGTGTGCTGATCGACGGCCAGGACATCAGCGACGTCAGCCAGGACAGCCTGCGCGCGCGCCTGGCTGTGGTGCCGCAGGAGGCGGCGCTGTTCAACCGGACGATCCGCGAGAACATCCGCTACGGTCGCCCGGACGCCACCGACGAGGAGGTGGTGGCCGCCGCGCAGCATGCCTACTGCGATGCCTTCATCCGCGAATTGCCGCACGGCTACGACACCCCGGTAGGCGAGCGCGGCGTGATGCTTTCCGGCGGCCAGCGCCAGCGCCTGGGCATCGCCCGCGCGTTCCTCAAGGACGCACCGATCCTGATTCTCGACGAGGCCACCTCGGCGCTGGATACCCACTCCGAGGCGGAAATCCAGGCGGCCCTGGCCGGCCTGATGGAAGGCCGCACGGTGGTGGCGGTGGCGCACCGGCTGTCGACCCTGGCCAGCTTCGACCGCATCGTCGTGCTGCAGAAGGGCGTGATCGTCGAGGACGGCCCGCCCGACCAGCTGCGTAACCAAGGCGGGCTGTTCCAGTCGCTGTGGACGATCCAGGCCTCCGGCTTCAACCGCCGCGAAACCGACAAGGTGATCTAGCGGGCGACTCCTGCGGCGCCCGGTGACCTTCGTTGCCGAGCGCCGCTTCGCTGTCGCATCGAACTTTTTCCGTCGAATCCCGGCCTGATTAGGTAGGCGGGTCGCTCCCGCAACCGAACGATCATTCATCCCACGGGAGAAACGCATGTCGGATCATCACACCTACAAACTGGTCGAACTGGTCGGCTCATCCACGTCTACCATCGAAGATGCCATCAACAACGCGCTCGCCGAGGCGGCGAAGAGCGTCAAGCTGATGGAGTGGTTCGAAGTCGTGGAGACCCGCGGGCATATCGAGAACGGGGCGGTGGCGCATTACCAGGTCACCATCAAAGTCGGGTTCCGTGTCGAACACAGCTGATGCGCTGACGACAGGGAATCCAGGGGCGGTAACCACCAACGAGGGAACGAAGATGAAAAGAGTACTGATGGCAGTGGGTTTGAGCGTGCTGGCTTCCTCGGCATTCGCCGCCGCCAAGCCGTGCGAGGAGCTGAAAGCCGAAATCGCCGCGAAGATCGAGGCGAAGGGAGCTTCGGGTTTCACCCTCGAAGTGGTCGATAAAGGCGCCGCGGCCGATGGTCAGGTGGTCGGCAGCTGTGAAGCCGGCAGCAAGGAAATCGTCTATCGCAAAGGCTGATCCGCAGCCCGCGCGATGTACAGAAAAACGGCCCGAAATCGGGCCGTTTTTTTATGTGCGCGCCGCAGCGCAGTCCCTACGAGTCTGCGAGCCAGCGTATCCGCGCCAGATACCTAGGCGGGTGAAACCCGCGAACGCGAGCCACTGCACTTCCGCGTCAGGTCAGATCGTTCCCGCGTGCAGCTGGCCGAGGATCTCGTAGGAGCGCAGGCGCGAAGCGTGTTCGTAGAGGTCGCAGGTGAAGATCAGCTCGTCGGCCTGGGTCTGTTCGAGGAGGATTTCCAGCCGCGCGCGGACCTTTTCCGGGCCGCCGATCACCGCCATGCCGAAGAAGTTGCCGACTGCGTCCTGCTCGTGCGGCAGCCAGCGGCCGCGCATGCTTTCCACCGGCGGACGCAGCACCAGGCTCTCGCCGCGCAGCAGCGCGAGGATGCGCTGGAACGCCGTGGTGGCGAGGAATTCGGCCTGCTCGTCGCTGTCCGCGGCGATCAGCGGCACGCCGAGCATCACGTAGGGTTTGTCGAGCACCGCCGAGGGCCGGAAGTTCTCCCGGTACAGGCGGATCGCCTCGTGCACGTAGCGCGGCGCGAAGTGCGAGGCGAAGGCGTAGGGCAGGCCCTTGGCGGCGGCCAGTTGCGCGCTGAACAGGCTGGAGCCGAGCAGCCAGATCGGCAGGTTGCTGTCGGCGCCGGGCATCGCCACCACGCGCTGGTTGGGCTGGCGCGGGCCGAGCAGTTTCTCCAGTTCCTCCACGTCGCGCGGGAAGTCGTCGGCGCTGCCCATGCGGTCGCGGCGCAGGGCGTGGGCGGTGAACTGGTCGGCGCCGGGCGCGCGGCCCAGGCCAAGGTCGATGCGCCCCGGATACAGCGCTTCGAGGGTGCCGAACTGTTCGGCGATCACCAGCGGCGCGTGGTTCGGCAGCATGATCCCGCCGGCACCAACGCGAATGCTCGAGGTGCCGCTGGCCAGGTAGCCGAGCAGCACCGCGGTGGCGGAACTGGCGATGCCGTCCATGTGGTGGTGCTCGGCGACCAAGAGGGGGGTGAAGCCGAGCCGCTCGACGTGGCGCGCCAGGTCCAGCGAATTGCGCAGCGCCTGGGCGGCATTGCCGTCGTTGCGGATCGGCACCAGGTCGAGGGTGGAAATACGGGTATTGGCGAGTCGGGACATGTCTGTTCACCTCGTTGTATGAGGGCTAGATGCGGGCGCGGCCGGGCAAACACAAGCCTGCGCGGCTCAATCCGGGCCCGCGCTGCGCGGCGCGGGGCTCTCAGCCCTTGCCGGGCTGTACCGCCGGCACGGCGGCGTAGCGTTTTTCGTAGCGGCTGAGCAGCGGCTGGGTGGTCAGGCCATGGATGAGGATGCTCAGCGCGACCACCGACAGCGTCAGGTCGGTGACATCCACCCGTGCCGATTCCTGCAGATGGTGATTCAGCGCGTAGCACAGGTAATACAGGCTGCCGATGCCACGGATGCCGAACCAGCCGAGCAGCCGTCGTTGCGGCCGGCTGACCAGGCTGCGCGGGAACACCAGCCACACCGACAGCGGGCGGATCACCGCGAACAGCGCCAGGCCGAGCGGCACCGCGCGCCAGTCCCAGTGCACCGTCAGTACCACGCCGAGGATGGTCACCAGCAGCACTTCCAGGCTGCGTTCGAGCAGGTTGCCGAAGCTGAGGATGTCGCTCATCAGCACGCCGGCGGCGATCTTCGGCTCGTCCAGGCGGGTGCCGTCGACGTCGAGCTGCTGCGGGATTTCGCCGGCCAGGCGCGGCAGTGCCTTGCGCGTGATGTGTTCGGCCGGCTCGGCGGCATAGCCGCTGGAGGAAATCTCCGCGTGGCGCAGGCCGACGCCGGCGGCGAAGGTGGCGAGGAAGCCCCAGGCGCCGATGGATTCGGCGATCACGTAGGACAGCGCGATCAGTGCCAGGGCGAGGAAGTCGTTGGGCGAGATGCCGGTCTCGGCGTGCCGCGCGCGCAGGTGGATCGCCAGTCGGCCGACCAGCTTGCCGAGCAGGAAGCCGCTGATCAGCCCGGCCGGCACCGCCCACAGCAGGCGCTGCCAGAACCAGTCGTCGAGCCAGCTCCAGGCGCCGCCGTCGTATTCGATCAGCAGCAGGCCGAAGATCACGAAGGGAAATGCCACGCCGTCGTTGAAGCCGGCCTCGCCGGTCAGCCCGTAGCGCACGCGATCGGCGTCGCTGGCGTGGTTGACCTGCACCAGGCTGGCGAGCACCGGATCGGTGGGGGCGAGAATCGCGCCGATCAGCACCGCCACCCCCCAGCTGAGGCCGAAACCGTAATGGCCGACCAGCGCCACGCCGGCGATGCACAGCAGCATCACCGGGCCGACCAGCAGGTAGGCGCTGAGCCAGGCGGGGTCGCTGAACGACAGGCGCAGCTTGATCCCGCTGGCGAACAGCGAGACCAGCACGGCGACCTCGGTGAGGTGTTCCAGCCACACGGCGATCTGGTCGAAGTCGGCATGCCAGAGGCCGATGCCGAACTGGCCGATGAGCACGCCGAACGCCAGGTAGAGGATCGACGTGGTGACCGGCAGCCAGCGCAGGAATGCCGAGGCCAGGGCCAGTGCCAGCAGCAGAATGCCGAGCACGGCCATCCATTGGATGAAATTCATGGGAAATTCGCTGCCCGGTTATCGGGCCCGAGGTGGGCCCATGGGGTTTCGATGCGCGGGCGTCGGCTGAGGTTCCGCCGCGCTAGTACGGGCCGCAGCGCAGCAACTGGGCACTGGCGACCAGCTCGCGACCTTCGCCGTACAGCCAGCCCTGCGCCTTGAGCACCAGCGGCCGGGCTTCCAGGCGATAACGCTGGCCGGGGACGAAACCGTCGTAGCGCACGCGCAGGTAGCAGGTCACCTGCGAGGGGCCGCTGGAATCGACGCCGCCGCCGCGATTGACCTCGTACTGGTAGCGCACGTCCAGTTCGTGGAGGCCGGGGCCGACCTGGAAGTAGCGGGCATCATCGACACGCTTGCCGTCCAGCCGGTCGGCCGAGACGTCGCCCACCGGCACCGCCCGGACATCGACCCAGGCGAGGTTCGGGTCGGGTGTCGGAAGCGGCGCCGCCGCACAGGCATGCAGCAGTGGCAGCAGCAGGAGAACGGCCAGATTACGCATCGCGGATTCCTCGTCAGGGGACCGCAGGATAACCGCTATACGCCGCCGCAGCGCTGTTCCTGGCCGCGGCCGAGCAATTGATTCTGCTGGTCGTAGAGTTTGACCCACGGGCGGAAGCCCCATTCGCCGGCGACCAGGCGATAGCGACCGCCGGCGTCGAAGTCGTCGTACTTGAGCAGCAGCCGGCAGTCGCGCTGCAGCGGCTCGGCATGCCCGGTGTTCGCCGCGCTGACCGCGAAGCGGTAGCGCACCGTCAGCGCGTGGCTGCCCGGTTCGACCTGGAAGTAGCGGTCGTCCTCCAGCGGCTTGTCGTCCACTTCCAGCGCCAGCAGCGGCGCGTCCTTGCTGGCGTCGAGGTCGACCCAGGCCTGGTTCGGATCGGGTCGTGGCAGCCACAGCGAGCATCCGTGGAGAGCCAGCAGGCTCAGGCTGAGAAGGGCGGCACGCATCGGCGTCTCCAGTCGAGGGGGCGGAAAGCGCGGCGGCGCTGGAGCGCGCTGCCGCGATGGGATAGGGTCGCCGGCATGTCGCCGCCGAATATCCAGTTACTCGACCATCGCCGCCTGCGCTGGGTTCCCCTGCTGCTGTGCCTCTGGCTGAGCGGTTGCGCCAGCTATTACGGGCAACTGCTGCAGGGCCAGGTACAACTGCTGCGCCAGCGCGAACCGATCGACGCGGTGCTCGCCGACCCCGCGCGCGATGCGCACCTGCGCCAGCGCCTGGCGCTCTCGCAGCAGGCACGGCGCTTCGCCAGCGCGGCGCTGCAGTTGCCGGACAACCGCAGCTACCGCGTCTACGCCGACATCGGCCGGCCCTTCGTGGTGTGGAACGTCTTCGCCACGCCGCGCTATTCGCTGGCGCCGCTGGAGCACTGCTTCCCGATCGCCGGCTGCGTGGCCTATCGCGGCTATTACCAGCAGGGCCGCGCGCGCGGCGCAGCGGCGTTGCTGAACGAAGAAGGGCTGGACACCTACGTCGGCGGCGTCGAGGCCTATTCCACCCTCGGCTGGTTCGACGACCCGCTGCTCAGCAGCATGCTGCGCTGGGACGACGACCGCCTCGCCGCTACGATCTTCCACGAGCTGGCGCACCAACGCTTCTACCTGCCCGGCGACACCGCCTTCAACGAGTCCTACGCCAGCTTCGTCGAGCAGCAGGGCCTGCGCGAATGGCGCGCCTCACGCGGCCTGCCGGCACCGGATGCCGCCGCCCAGGCGCAGGCGCGACAGTTCACCGAGCGCGTGCTGGAAACCCGCCGCCGCCTCGAACGGCTCTACGCCAGCGGTCTGCCACCGGCGCAGATGGAGTTGGGCAAACAGGCCGAATTCGAGCGCTTGCGGCGCGATTACGCGGTACTGCGCGAGCGCGAATGGCACGGCTCGAAACGCTTCGACGCCTGGGTCTACGGCCCGCTGAACAATGCCAAGCTGCTGCCCTTCGGCCTCTACGACACCTGGGTGCCGGCATTCGCTGCGCTGTTCGCCGAGCAGAAAGGCGACTGGGCGGCCTTCTACCGCGCCGTCGAGCGTCTCGGCGCGCTGCCCGCCAGCGCGCGCCATGAGGCCCTCGACGGCCTGCTGGCGCGCTGAACGAGGCGGCGCGCGGCCGGTCCTAGCGAATAGGCCGAAAGGACCGCAACCCCATCGAAGGAAGGTGCCCGATGAACCGCCTGACCACCGCGCTGCTGCTCAGTCTCACCGCCACCCCGCTGCTGGCGGCGCCGCTGCCCTGCCAGCAGCTCAAGGACGAGATCGAACAGAAGATCCAGTCCGCCGGCGTCGCCAGCTACACCCTGGAAATCGTCGACAATGCCGAAGCCAGCGACCCGAACATGGTGGTCGGCAGCTGCGACAACGGCACCCGCAAGATCGTCTACCAGAAGAACGACGACTGAGCTGATGTGGCGGGGGGGAGCCCACNNCGTGCCAGGCGAACGAGTTCGCCCCTACAGGGACGTCGTGCAGTTTCGTGGCAGGACCGGCGGCGAACCGATGTGACCTGCCGTGCCTGGCGGCGCATAGTGCGGGCGTCAGTCCACCGACACCAAGGCCCCACGCCATCCCCCGCAACCTCAGCCAAACGCCGCGCGTAACTCCGCCAGCGTCGGGTAATAGAAGGCCGGCCGCTCCGCCATCAGCTCCTCGTAACTGCCGAAGCCATAGCCCACCGCCACCGCCTGCAGGCCGTTCTGCCGCGCGCCGATCAGGTCGTGCTTGCGGTCGCCGATCATCAGCGTCTGCGCGGGATCGAGACCTTCCTGCTCGAGCAGGTGGGCGATCAGCTCGACCTTGTTGGTCCGCGTGCCGTCCAGCTCGCTGCCGTAGATCACCTTGAAATGCCGGTCGAAGGCGAAGTGCCGGGCGATCTCGCGGGCGAACACCGCCGGCTTCGAGGTCGCCACATACAGCGTGCGGCCCTGGGCGACGAGCGCCTCGAGCATCTCCAGAACGCCGTCGAACAGCAGGTTCTCGTACAGCCCGGTGACCTTGAAGCGCTCGCGGTAATGCCCGACCGCCTCCCACGCCCGCGCCTCGTCGAAACCGTAATGCTGGATGAACGCCTGCAGCAGCGGCGGGCCGATGAAATGCTCCAGCTTCGCCAGGTCCGGCTCATCGATGCCCAGCCGCGCCAGGGCGAACTGAATCGACCGCGTAATCCCCTCGCGCGGGTCGGTGAGGGTGCCATCGAGGTCGAAGAGAACGGTGGGCTGATGCATTGAAAAAACCTGTGCGGCAGGAAACGGACACGATTGTCCCGTACCGCACCCTGAGCCGCAAATCACCGGGCGGGAATCGGTTCCCAGGAGGCGGAGAAGTTTTGAGCTGCTTATCCGGCAGTGAAGGTGCAACCGTCATGCGCGTTATCGAGCAGTTCTTTCTGAGCTGCCTCTATCCGGCAGTGAAGGGCCAGATTGCACGCGCGCTGTGCGAGCACTTTTTCTGAGCTGCCTATCCGGCAGCTCAGAAAGATTCGTCGAATTCGAGCTGTTCGCCGATCACGTTCACTGCCGAATAGGCAGCTCAGAAAAGTGGCCGGGGCGGTGTAGGTCGATACGCCGAGTTCACTGCCGAATAGGCAGCTCAGAAACAGCACTATGAAAGAAACGGCGCTGGTCGATTGTTCACTGCCGAATAGACAGCTCAGAAATCTTCAAGACGCAGCCATTTGCCGACGGGGGTGTTCACTGCCGAATAGGCAGCTCAGAAAATGCCGAGCGCGGCGAGGTGCTGGCGTTCATCGTTCACTGCCGAATAGGCAGCTCAGAAAAGTCCGGTACCGGCTACAAGCTGGCAGATGCGGTTCACTGCCAAATAGGCAGCTCAGAAATTCAACCAAGGTCGGCCCGGCCACCCGCAAAAGTTCACTGCCGAATAGGCCGCTCAGAAATGTCGGGTGACCGCCTCTCCGCGACCGCGAATGTTCACTGCCGAATAGCCAGCTCAGAAAACCTTTGCAGCCGCACCATCCGCGTCCTTGAGGTTCAGCGCCGAATAAGCCATCCATAAAACACGCACGCCGCGCCGTCGGGGTTTCGGCTCGGCAGATTCAGGCGGGCGTTGGCCGGTGCGTCCGGCATAATCGGCGCGGAATGTTCCGTAGCGACGCACGCGCAGGTCGGCAATGAGCGATAAGAAACCCAGGAAGCGCCGCGGCTTCTCGCAGAAGGTCACGATCCACGATGTTGCCCGCGAGGCGGGGGTTTCGTCGATCACGGTGTCGCGCTATTTCAAGCTGCCGGAGAAGGTCGCCAGCGCTACCCGCGAGGCCATCGAGGCGGCGGTGAAGCGACTCGACTACACGCCGAACCTGGCGGCGATGACGCTGGCGTCGAACCGCAGCCCGATCGTCGCGGTGATCGTGCCGAACCTGTCCAACTCGATCTTTTCCGAAACCCTGCAGGAGATCGAGCGCATCCTGCGCCCCGCCGGGCTGCACCTGCTGATCGGCCACAGCCACTATTCGGCGCAGACCGAGGAGGAGCTGGTGCGCACCTTTCTCGCCTACCGGCCAAACGCGCTGATCCTCACCGGCTGCATCCAGACGCCGGCCACCGAGGCGCTGGTGCGTGCGGCGAAGGTGCCGGTGATCCAGATGTGGAGCCTCACCGAGACGCCCATCGACACCTGTGTCGGCCTGTCGAACTACCAGGCGGCGCTGCAGATGACCCGCTACCTGATCGGTAAGGGCCACCGGCGCATCGGCTACATCGGCGGGCTGCTGGAGAACAACGACCGCGCACAGCAGCGCGAGCGCGGTTTCTGCGCGGCACTGGCCGAGGCCAGGCTGGCGTGCGAGCCCTGGCAGCGGGTGCATGCGCCGTTCGAGTTCCTCGCCGGCGGCGAGGCGATCCACGCGCTGCTCGACGCGCACGAGCTGGACGCGGTGTTCGCCAGCTCCGACATCCTCGCCGTCGGCGTCATGCTGGCGTGTCTGCAGCGCGGCCTGAAGCTGCCCGCGGACCTGGCCATCGCCGGTTTCGACGATGCCGGCATCTCCTCGATGATGACGCCCTCGCTGACCACCCTGCACGTGCCGCGCAAGGCCATCGGCGCGCAGGTGGCGCAGTGCATCCTCGACCGCCTGAACCAGCGTGACAGCGGCCAGCGCATCTTCGACCTGGGCTTCGAGCTGGTCGAGCGCGACAGCGCCTGAAACGAACGGGGCCGGCGCATGGCCGGCCCCGCTTTCCCCTCAGCGCACTAGAGGTTGCCGCGCAGCGCGGCGGGCTTGCCGAGGGCGGCACTGACCGGCAGCGCGCCGGCCTTCACCACCACCGCGCAGATCAGCGAGACCAGGCAGACCACGGCGAGGAAGATCGCGACGTACCAGGGTTCGCCGCCGCCGAACTTGAGCAGCGAGGCGGCGATCAGCGGCGAGAAGCCGCCGAAGATCGCGGAGAACTGGTAGGCGATGGACAGCCCGGTGTAGCGCACGCCGGCGCCGAACAGCTCGCTGAAGAAGGTCGGCTGCACGGCGAACATGGTCATCTGACCGAAGTTGAAGGCCATCACCATGGCGACGAAGATCAGCGTCACGTTCTGCGTGTTGAGCAGCATGAAGTAGGGGAAGGCGAACAGCGCCATGAAGCCCGCGCCGACCACGTACATGGTGCGCCGGCCGACGCGGTCGGACAGCCAGCCCACCAGCGGGCACATGAAGATGCCGATGGCCGAGGCGATCAGCACGCCGCGCAGCGGGATCGAGCGGTCCAGTGCCAGTTGGCTGGACACGTAGACGATGGTGAAGGTGTTGATCACGTTGGAGGCGGTGGTTTCCGCCAGCCGTGCGCCGATGGTCAGCAGCAGGGCACGCGGGCTTTCCTTGAGCAGGATCAGCAGCGGCGGGCGGCTCGGCTTGCCGGCGGCTTCCTCGACGGCCTTCTTGAAATCGGGGGTTTCGGTGATGTTGAAGCGGATCACCAGGCCCACAACCATCATGATCGAGCTGAGCAGGAAGGGTATCCGCCAGCCCCAGCTGAACACCGCGTCCTCCGGCAACTGCATGACCAGCGCGAACACCCCGGTGGCCAGCAGCACGCCGGCCGCGGCGGCGGATTGCGGCACGCTGCCCCAGAAGCCGCGCTTGCCTTCCGGCGCGTGCTCGATGGTCAGCAGGGCGGCGCCGGCGTATTCGCCGCCGAGGCCGAAGCCCTGCAGCAGGCGCAGCACGGACAGCAGGATTGGCGCCCAGATGCCGACCTGCTCGTAGGTCGGCAGGCAGCCGATCAGGGTGGTGGCGACACCGATGATCACCAGCGTCGCCAGCAGGCTCTTCTTGCGCCCGACGCGGTCGCCGAAGTGGCCGAACACCAGCCCGCCCAGCGGTCGCGCGAGAAAGCCCACTGCCGAGGCGGCGAAGGCCGCGATGATGCCGGTCAGGCGGTCTTCGGAGGGAAAGAACAGCGGGCCGAAGACCAGCGCCGCGGCGGT
>DIEE01000233.1:12403-12913 GCA_002418465.1 Pseudomonas sp. UBA5782
GTCGCCGTCGCCCTGGCTTATCAGGTCCTCCAGGAGCAGCAGCATGGCGGTGCAGTCGTCCTGGCCGCGCCCGCGGGTTCGGCTGAGGCTGAACAGCTCGCGGGCGACGCCGCCCAGCCACAGCGGCATGCCGACGTCGGCGCCCAGCTCCAGCGCTAGGCCGAGGTCCTTGAGGCCCATCAGCAGCGGGAAGTCCGGGCTGATGTCGCCGGCCAGCACCTTCTTCGGGAAGTTTGTCAGCAACTGGCCCTTGCCGGCCGCCGTCTCGCCGACCAGTTCGAGGAACTGCGTGCGGTCGAGGCCGAGCTTGCCGGCGAAGGCGAGCATTTCGCTGGCGATCACCATGTTCACCATCGAGCCGTAGTTGTTCACCAGTTTGGCGCGGATGCCGCTGCCCACCGTGCCCATGTGCAGGACCTGCTCGCCCATTGCACGGAACAGCGGCATCGCCGTCTCGACGTCCGCCGCCGCGCCGCCGGCGACCACGATCAGTGTGCCGTCGATGGCTTC
>DIEE01000183.1:0-1919 GCA_002418465.1 Pseudomonas sp. UBA5782
CGGGCCGCATCATGCAGCGTGGCGCGGCGGCCAGCGCGCGCCTCCACTGGCCACCCACGCTGCTGGCGAAAGGTGCCGAGCCGCTGCGCGCGCCGCACCTGCGCTTCCGGCGCCAGGCTGCCGAGGCCGGGACGCTGCACTGCCTGGTGCTGGACTGTTCCGGCTCGATGCTCAAGCGACGCAACCTGGCGCTGGCCAAGGGCCTGCTGCTGCGCTGGAGCGAGCAGATCTACCGCCAGCGCGGCGAGTTGATGGTGATCGGTTTCAGCGCCGGGCAGGCGCGCCTGCTGTGCAAGCCGCAGAAGGCGCGGCCGTCCAGTCACGCCTGGATCGATGCCATCGGCGGCGGCGGNNTGGTTCGCCGGTGGCGGCGGCGCTGGAACTGGCCGAACGTACCCTGGCCAAGGTAAGGCGCGCTGCTCCCGGTAAACGCATCGGCTTCTGGCTGCTCAGCGACGGGCGCTTCGACCCGCTGCCTGCATCCCCGCCACTGGCGGATTTCCGTGTGGTGGTGGATTTCGACAACGCCGCCGTGCCGCTCGGCCGCGCGGCACGCCTCGCCCGGCTGTGGGGTGCCGAATGCGTGCGTGCCGAGGCGCTGCTCGGACGCTGAAGCGATAAACCGCGCGGCAGGCTTCGCCTGGCGAACCTAAACTCACTGAGGATGGCCAGGAACGGTCATCCCCGTGACCTGTCGATAGCAGGCGCGCTCCCTCTGGACGAACGACTCGACGTTGACGATGCCGACTCCCCCCGATAACGACGCCGACACCAGGCCCAGGCTGTCGATCCAGCGCCTGGCACTGCTGTTCGTCGGCGTGGTGTTCGTCTCCATCCTCGCGCTGGACGTCTGGCAGGCCTGGACCGCGCGGCGCGAGGCGCTGCGCACTTCCGAGGTGGCGGTGAGCAACCTGGCGCGCTCGCTGGCGCAGCACGCCGGCGATACGGTCAAGGAGGCCGACGCCGTGCTGATCGGACTGGTCGAGCGGGTCGAGACCGAAGGTTTCGGCGCGCCGCAACTGGCGCGCCTGAATGCGCTGATGAAAAGCGACGTGGCCTTCCTCGAACAGCTGCACGGGCTGTTCCTCTACGACAAGGACGGCAACTGGCTGGTGACCTCCAGCGACAGCTTTCCGCCCAACGCCAACAACGCCGACCGCGAGTACTTCATCTATCACCGTGACCATCCGGGCCGCGATGCGCACATCGGCCCGGTGATCCGCAGCCGCTCCACCGGCGACCTGATCATCCCGGTATCACGGCGCATCGACGCGGCGGACGGCAGCTTCGCCGGCGTGGTGCTGGCGACCCTCAACGTCGAGTATTTCCGGCTGTTCTACGAGGGCTTCGACATCGACCAGAAGGGCGTCATCGTGCTGACCCTGAACAACGGCACCATCCTCGTCCGCCGGCCGTTCGACTCCAGCGTCATCGGCACCAGCCTGGCCAAGGGCAAGGTGTTTTCCGAGCTGCTGCCGCGGGCACGCACCGGCACGGCGATGTTCCGTTCGATCATCGATAACGTCGAACGCATGTACGGCTACGAGGCGCTGAACGAATACCCGCTGGTGGTCGAGGCCGGCCCTTCGCGCGAGGCGGTGCTGGCCTCCTGGCGCGAGGGCATGATCCGCTCGGCGGTGATCGTCGCGCTGGTGTTGCTGGCCATGGCGCTGTTCGGCGTCGCCCTGCTGCGGCAGATTCGCCGCGGGATGCGCACCGAGGCGCAGCTGCGCGAGGCACACGACGCGCTGCACAAGCTGGCGCTGGAGGACCCGCTCACCGGGCTGGCGAACCGCCGCCGGCTTGACGACGCACTGCCGCACGAGATCGCCCGCTCGCGGCGCAGTGGCCGCCCGCTGGGGCTGATCATGCTCGATATCGATCACTTCAAACGCTACAACGACCGTTACGGCCACCCC
>DIEE01000183.1:2045-2441 GCA_002418465.1 Pseudomonas sp. UBA5782
GATTTTCGTGCTGCTGCCGGAGGTCGATGCGCAGGGCACCTGCCGGGTCGCCGAGCGCATCCTTGCCAACGTCCGCGCGCTGGCCATCGAACATGCCGACAACTCGCAGGGCATCGTCACCGTTAGCGCCGGCGTGCACAGCTGGCAGCCCGATGGCCGCGAGGTCGGCGCGCGCGAACTGGTGCAGGCGGCCGACCGCGCGCTGTACACGGCGAAAGGCGCCGGGCGCAACCGGGTGTCCGCGGAGCCGGCCTGAGGCGGCGCCACGAACAGCCGCGAGCGTGGGTTGTCCACCGAGGGCAAGGCGCTTTCCGCGCTGCCTCCAGGAGTCCGGCATGAACCCTTTCATCGGCAAGTCCGCGAAGCGCGTGCTGGTCACCGGCGGCACCGGTTTCA
>DIEE01000183.1:2543-3176 GCA_002418465.1 Pseudomonas sp. UBA5782
AGCCGGCGGTGTGGGTGCAGGGCTCGGCGGTCGGCTACTACGGTGTGCGCGACCCGCAGGAATCGCTCGACGAGCAGAGCGCCAAGGGCAACGGCTTCATGGCCGAACTCTGCGCACGCTGGGAGGCGGCGGCGAAACCGGCGGTCGAGCTGGGCGTGCGCCAGGTGACGATGCGCCTGGGCGTGGTGTTTGGCCCCGGTGGCGCGCTGATGCCGTTGCTGCTGCCGCACCGGCTGGCACTGGGCGGGCGCCTGGGCAGCGGCGAGCAGGTGATCAGCTGGGTGCATCGTGACGATGTATTGCAGTTCATCGCCCGCGCGCTGTGCGATGAAAGTCTGGCCGGCGTTTACAACCTGGTGGCGCCCGGCGCGGTCAGCCAGGCCGAATTCGCCGCCTGCGCGGGCAGGGTGCTCGGCCGCCCGGTATGGCTGCACCTGCCTGCCGCGCCGATCCGCTGGCTGGCCGGGGAGATGGCGGAACTCTTCGTGGATGGCCAGCGGGTGGTGCCTAAGCGTCTGCATGAGGCGGGGTTTGGCTTTCGCTATCCGGGTCTGGAGCCAGCGTTGCGGGACCTGGTTTGAGCGTTTTTTTGTGACGGTTGCGTCGGTTTCAATTCGTAGGGTGGATCGCGCT
>DIEE01000279.1 GCA_002418465.1 Pseudomonas sp. UBA5782
AGCACGGCCAGCTCGAGGACCGGAAACAACACGAACAGAAAGAGGAAAACGCGCATCAGGGGTTCCTTGGCGGAAGAACGGCTTCCGAGGGGAATGAAATGACGGTGCGCGTCTGGCATTTCAAGGCCGGGCGCGACGAACGACTGTTACCGGATTATTCGTCGCCGGGGCTTTTCGGCGTCGGCCAGGCGTCGGCGTGGGCCAGCTCCACCAGCGCCTGGCGCACCTGGCCGGGCGTCTCGCAGGGCGCGGCGAACGGCAGCCAGTGCAGCGCGGCGCCGATGCGCAGGTGGAAACCTTCGCCGTCGATGCCAACCATCTGCGCCGGCTCGTTTCCGGGCAGCTGCGCCAGCTGCACGTAGTGGGCGATCGCGGTGGCGTGATCGGCATTCATGTGCTCGACCATCGAGCTTTCGCTGTCGCCGGCGAACGGGTTGGCGCGCTCGACGTGCTCCAGCCAGTGCACTGAGCCGAAGCCGCCGATGTAGCGCCAGCGCACCGGCATCAGCTTCCAGAAATCGAAGTCGTGGATGAGGTGAAAATCCTGCGAGGCCGGGAAGTAGCGATAGAAGCGCGTGGCCGCCGCGGCGATTTCCTCGGCATCCAGCAGTTGCGTGGCCTCGGCGAGCAGCGACAGCCGCCCGGCAGCCTGCACGTCGTCCACGCCGCGCTCGCCAACCAGCAGCGAGCATTTGCCGTCGGCCTTGAGGTTGTGCGTGTGCTGGGCGATGCGGCTGATCAGGATCAGCGGCCTGCCCAGCGCATCGAGACAGAACGGGGCCAGCGAACCGAAGGGGAATCCGGGCATCGCCTTGGACTGCGTGGACAGCAGCCCGCGGTACTCCCCAAGCAATAGATGTCGTGCATGCTGGCTCGATCTGACACTCACCTCATGACTCCTTGCACGATTCGGTTAAAAATGGACACGCATTCAGCATAACGGTTTCGCCTTCGCGGCGACGATAACAACAATCAGCGGAGATATTCGATGCAACTCAAGGACAAGGTCATCATCATCACCGGCGGCGGTCAGGGTCTCGGCCGCGCCATGGGCGAATACCTGGCGGCCAAGGGCGCACGCCTGGCACTGGTCGACCTCAACCAGGAAAAGCTCGACGACGCCGTGGCCGCGTGCAAGGCCGCCGGCGGCGACGCCAGGGCCTACCTGTGCAACGTGGCCAACGAGGAGCAGGTGGTGCACCTGGTCAGCCAGGTGGCCGACGACTTCGGCGCGCTCAATGGCCTGGTGAACAATGCCGGCATCCTGCGCGACGGGCTGACCATCAAGGTCAGGGACGGCGAGCTGACCAAGCTCAGCCTGGCCCAGTGGCAAGCCGTCATCGACGTCAACCTGACCGGCGTATTCCTCTGCACCCGCGAAGTCGCGGCGAAGATGATCGAACTGAAGAACGAGGGCGCGATCGTCAACATCTCCTCGATCTCCCGTGCCGGCAACATGGGCCAGGCCAACTACTCGGCAGCCAAGGCCGGCGTCGCGGCGGACACCGTGGTCTGGGCCAAGGAACTGGCGCGCTACGGCATTCGCGTAGCCGGCGTGGCACCAGGCTTCATCGAGACCGACATGGTGGCGAGCATGAAACCCGAAGCGCTGGAGAAGATGACCTCGGGCATCCCGCTGCGGCGCCTGGGCAAGCCGGTGGAGATCGCCCACTCGGTGGCCTACATCTTCGAGAACGACTATTACACCGGAAGGGTGCTGGAACTGGACGGCGGCCTCCGCCTCTAGTTGGGTTTCGATCTGCTGCGCGTCGGCCAGGCGGCGTTGAATGCCGGCTCAAGATGCTCATTTACAGGTGTAAATTCCGCTCTCTCCCCCGCATTCGCCTTGCCTGACCTTAGCTCGCGAGATCGAAACCAGACATCGCCAGGAGCGCTGAAATGAAAAAGCCCCGCGAAGCGGGGCTTTTTTCTTGCGGCCGGGGATTTTACCAACCCACGCCGAAACCGACGGTGTAGCGGGTTTCGTTCAGCTCACCATCGGAGCTGCCGCTGACGATGTCCTTCTCGGCCTTGAGGTTGAGCGAGGCCCAGTCGGTGACCTTGTAGCGCAGCCCTGCTTCGGAATCCAGGGCGTACTCGGCGACGCCGGACAGCGGTTTGCCGATCTCGCCGTTGGTGAAGATCTCCACCGTCTTGCCAACCAGGTAGCGGTTGTATTCCCACTTCATCGCCAGCGAGTAGAAGTTGTCCTTCTCGCCGTTGCTGTATTCGTAGTCGCTGCGGTTGATCAGCGAGGTCAGCGAGAAGGCGCCCAGCTCGTTGTCCCAGAACTGGTAGCCCGGGCCGGTACCGAGGGTGCGCTGGCGCGCCAGGTCCTCGATCTTGTCGTTCTTGTAGTCGACGCGCCCCTGCCAGAACCACTGCTCGGTGATGAAGCGATCGAGCGCGTATTCCAGCTGGTAGTTGTTGGTGGTGGTGACGCCGTCGCTGCTCTCGCGGTTGTATTCGCCGTCGCCGTTGTGCCGCCACAGGCCGTGCTGCGCCTTGGTCTTGAAGGCCACGTTGTAGTCGTCGGTGTCGGTGTCGGCACGCTTGTAGTCCAGCGCCAGGTCGACGTTGCCGGTCCAGGTGAAGTCCTGGATCAGCGGCTTGGGCTGGATCATCTGCTGGATGCTGGCCAGCTCGATGGTCTTTGGCGCGTCGGCGGTGCCCAGCACCACCTTGCCGTCGTCGCCCTTGTGCAGCGAGTTGGCCAGTTGCGCGTCTTCGAATTCGTCCTGGCGAACCAGCATCGGGGTCTCGCTCTCCAGCGTCGCAACCTTGCTCCAGTCCAGCGGGATGGAGCCGCCGTAATCGGTTTCCAGCATCAGCTTGCCGCCGTCCAGCACCTTGACCTTGCCGGTCAGGCGATCACCGTTCTTCAGCCATACGGTATCGGCGAACGCCGAGGTGGTCACACAGCCCAGGGTCAGGCACAGCAGGTTTCTCAACAACATAGGCGTAGGTCTGCTTCCAGGGTTCGGGTAAGTCCGGGCATTATCCGGACGCTCGGCAACTGAGCAACCAGACACACGGGCAGGGGGCAAGTTCAATGCAGGCTGCAGGGCCCATTTCGGGGAATTCGCCAGCACGCTCGGCGAAGATCGCGCGGAGCCGCGCCAAATGAGCGAATCGACCGACGGTAGCCCGATGTCCATCTGGGGCTCGCCGGACAGCCCGCAGGCGCGCCGCGAAGCGCTGTACCTGGTGCTCGCCCAGGTACCGGCGGGCATGGTGGTCAGCTACGGGCAGCTCGCCGAACTCGCCGGCCTCGGCCGCGCCGCGCGCTGGGTGGGGCGTACGCTGTCGCAGTTGCCGGAGGGTTCGACGCTGCCCTGGCACCGCGTGCTCGCGGCCGGCGGACGTCTCAGCCTGGAAGCCGGCAGCGCCTCCGGCGACGAGCAGCGCGCACGCCTGCGCGACGAGGGCGTGAGCCTGCACAACGACCGTGTGGACATGCGTCGCCACGGCTGGCGTCCGACGGAGCAACACGGTTAGAGTGCGCGCTTTGCCAGCCACCCGCGTACCCTCATGTCCCGTAAAACCTGGCGCGACGCGCTCCGCGCCTATGCCACCCCGGCCTCCCTCGCCCTGCTGCTGCTCGGCTTCGCCGCGGGGCTGCCGGCGGTGCTGGTGTTCTCGACGCTGTCGGTCTGGCTGCGCGAGGCCGGGGTGTCGCGCGAAACCATCGGCTACGCCAGTTGGATCAGCCTCGCCTACGCCTTCAAATGGGTCTGGTCGCCGATGCTCGACCAGTGGCGCCTGCCGCTGCTCGGCGCGCTGGGCAAGCGCCGTTCCTGGCTGATCCTCTCGCAGTCGCTGATCGCCATCGGCCTGCTCGGCATGGCGCTGTGCGACCCGCGCGACCACCTCGCCCTGCTGATCGCCTTCGCCGTGGCCGTGGCCTTCGCCTCGGCGACTCAGGACATCGCCATAGACGCCTACCGCCTGGAAATCGCCGAGGACAGCTACCAGGCCGCCCTCGCCGCCTCCTACATGACCGGTTACCGCGTGGCCATGCTGCTGGCCACCGCCGGCGCGCTGTTCCTCGCCGACTGGCTGGGTTCGAGCAACCAGCACTACGACCAGAGCGCCTGGTCGAGCACCTACATCGCCTTCGCCCTGCTGATCCTGCCGGGACTGATGACCAGCCTGGCGATCCGCGAACCGGAAGCCACCACACCACTGCCGAACCGTACCTCGCTGTTCAGCTTCAACCACCAGCTCGCCGCCATCGGCCTGTTGCTGGTGATGCTGATTTCGGTGCCGGCGCTGATCAATGCGCTGATCGCCACCGCCTGGCCGCGCGCCGCGCTCTATGCGCTGTTCATCGTCGGCTGCATGTCGCCGTGGGGCCGCGCGCTGCTGCTGCCGGTCGGCAACACGCTGCGCCAGGCCTACCAGCGCAAGCGCGCGCGGCATCTGGACTTCGTCAACCAGGGTGTCTCGGTGATCGTGCTGATCATCCTGATGGTCGCCTTCACCGGTGGCCTGCAGTCGTACTACGGCGGCTACTGGCCGCGCGGGACCATGTACCTGCTGATCTGCATGGGTTGCCTGTCCGCGCCCGGCCGCCTGCTCATGACTCCGGTGCTGACGCCGATCAGCGACTTCATCCTGCGCTACCGCTGGCAGGCGCTGATGCTGCTCGGGCTGATCGCCACCTACCGGATGTCGGACACGGTGATGGGCGTGATGGCCAACGTCTTCTACATCGACCAGGGTTTCAGCAAGGACCAGATCGCCGGCGTCAGCAAGATCTTCGGGCTGATCATGACGCTACTCGGCGGGGTATTCGGCGGCCTGCTGATCGTGCGTTTCGGCATCCTGCCGATCCTCTTCATCGGCGGCGCGGCATCGGCCGGCACCAACCTGCTGTTCGTCCTGCTGGCCGGCATGGGCGCCGACCTGCAGATGCTGGTGCTGACCATTTCCTGCGACAACTTCAGCGCCGGGCTGGCCTCCACCGCCTTCGTCGCCTACCTGTCGAGCCTGACCAACCTGAAGTTCTCGGCCACCCAGTACGCCATGCTCAGCTCGCTGATGATGCTGTTGCCGCGCCTGCTCGGCGGTTATTCGGGGGTGATGGTGGAGAAGGTCGGCTACAGCGATTTCTTCCTCATCACCACCCTGCTCGGCGTGCCGACGCTGATCCTCATCGTCCTCCAGTGGCGCCGCCTGCGCCGCGAGCCGCAGCCGCTCGAGGAGCCTGGCGAAACGGCGACCGACGCCGAGGGCGGCAGCCGCTAGCCCGCCGTCAGCTCGGCGCGTTCTGCGTGGTCAGCATGCGCGCCACCTTGCCCGGCATGGCGATGTCCACGCCGATCGCGCGCAGGCGATCGCGCACTTCCTCGTTGAACTTGAAGGTGATCCCGCCGAAGTCGGAGTTCGCCGTCCACACGCGCAGCGACAGGGTGATGAAGGTGTCGCCGAGGCCGGCCACCACCACCGCCGCCGGCGGCTCCTTGAGCACCCGCGGGTCGTCGGCCATCTCGCGCAATACCTGCTGGGCCTTCTGCAGATCGGCGTCGTAGTCGACCTTGACGTCGAAGATCAGCTGCCGGGTCGCCTGCCGCGAGCTGTTGGTGATGATGCCGTTGGACAGGTTGCCGTTGGGGATGATCACCGTGCGGTTGTCGCCGGTGCGCAGCACGGTGTGGAAGATCTGGATGCTGTCCACGGTGCCGCTGGTGCCTTGCGCCTCGATCCAGTCGCCGATGCGGAACGGGCGGAACAGCAGGATCAGCACGCCGCCGGCGAAGTTCGCCAGGCTGCCCTGCAGGGCCAGGCCGATGGCCAGGCCGGCGGCGCCGATAGCAGCGATGAAGGAGGTGGTTTCGATGCCGATCATCGAGGCCACGCTGATCATCAGCAGGACCTTCATGATGATGTTGGCGAGGCTGACGATGAAGCCCTTGAGGGCCTGATCGACATGGCGCATGCCGAGCAGCAGGCCGACCTTGCTGGTCAGGCGGTTGATCAGCCACCAGCCGATGGCCAGCGTCACCAGCGCCAGGGTCAGGCGCCCGCCGTATTCCATCAGCGTCGGTAGCCAGGCCTCGGAGGCCGTTACCAGTCGATCGATTTCGTTGTTCACATCCATTGCATTCCCTCTCTAGAGCCATCGAATGGCCATGAAAACATAGAGAATGCGACGCCCGGTAGCAGGCCGAGGTTCCCCGGCCCAGGCGACGGATGGTCAGTCGCGGAAGTTGTTGTACTGCAGCGGCATGCCCAGGTCCTGGGTGCGCAGCAGGGCGATGGCTTCCTGCAGGTCATCGCGTTTCTTGCCGGTGATGCGCACCTGCTCGCCCTGGATGGCGGCCTGAACCTTGAGTTTCGCGTCCTTCACTAGCGCGACGATCTTCTTCGCCAGTTCCTTGTCGATACCTTCACGCAAGGTGGCTTCCTGCTTCACTACCTTGCCGGAGGCGTAGGCATCCTTGAGCTCCAGGCACTGCACGTCGATCTTGCGCTTGACCAGCGACAGCTTGAGGATCTCGATCATCTGCTCGAGCTGGAAATCCGCATCGGCGGTCAGCGTGACGACCTTTTCCTTGAACTCGAAACTGCCCTTGCCACGCAGGTCGTAGCGGCGTTCGAGCTCCTTCATGGCATTGTCCACGGCATTGGTGACTTCGTGCTTGTCCAGCTCCGACACCACGTCGAAAGAGGGCATGTGGCTTGCTCCAGATTGATGGCGCGTTCGGCCTGTCGAGCGGTCCGCGCCTGGCTTGACGGTTAAAAATGCGCGGTCATTATAACCGCACAACCCATAAGCAACGC
Organism: Pseudomonas sp. UBA5782; assembly: GCA_002418465.1. Lineage (GTDB taxonomy): Bacteria > Pseudomonadota > Gammaproteobacteria > Pseudomonadales > Pseudomonadaceae > Pseudomonas_O. The sequence goes on from DIEE01000279.1 coordinate 6,787, forward strand.
CTGGCCGGCAGGATGCCCGGTCCTCTTCGAGTCAGTTCTAATGCCAAACGCGTACCTCAGCATACTGGTCGTGGACGATGCCAAATTCTCCAGCGCCATGATCGGCCGCGCGCTCAGCCAGGCCGGTTACCAGGACGTGCGCTTCGCCAGCAGCGCCGAGGAGGCCTTGCAACAGCTCGAGTTGCGCCCGGCCAGCGTGCTACTCGCCGACTGGCTGATGCCGGAGATCGACGGCCTCGAGCTCACCGCGCGGGTGCGCCAACTCGACGAGATGGCCGACCACTACACCTACATCGTCCTGCTCACCGGCAAGGAAGGCGAAAACGTGCTGCACGAAGCCTTCGATCGCGGCGTCGACGATTTCATCAGCAAATCGGAGATGAGCGAGCAGCTGCTGCCGCGCGTGTTCGCCGCCGACCGCCTGTGCAACACCCTGCAGCGGCTGCTCCAGGAAAACCGCCTGCTGACGCAGAACATCGCCAGCCTCGAACAGCGCAACCTGGTCGACTCGGTCACCGGCCTGGGCAATCCGCGCTACCTGCGGATCAAGCTCGGCGACAGCCTGCGCCAGGTGGAGTCGCGCGGCGGCGCGCTCTGCTACCTGCTCATCGGCCTGCCGGAAACCGGCGAGCTGCGGCAGACGTACGGCGAGGATTTCTACGCCGAACTGCTGCACGGCATCGCCCGGCGCCTGCAGCAGCTGGTGCGGCCGCTGGACGTGCTGGCGCGCCTGGACGACACCCATTTCGGTCTGATCACCATCCTCGAAGACCTCCATGAATGCTCGCCGACCAGCTTCCGACGCCTGCACGAAGGCCTCAATCTGAAGGCCTTCAAGACCAGCGAGGGCTTCATCACCCTGAAGGCCGGGATCGGCTTGGTCGGCGCGGACGCCAAGGCGCTGCCGCTGGACGCGCAGACGCTGATCGAGCACGGCACGGCGCTGCTGCCGGAGTCCTACGCCAGCGGCCGGGTCGCCGCGCTGCGCCTGGGCAGCCGCTGATGCGGCGCCCGTGAGCTGGCATGTGCTCGGCGCGGGCAGCCTCGGCACGCTGTGGGCCGCACGGCTGGCGCGGGCGGGTCTGCCG
>DIEE01000080.1:0-25411 GCA_002418465.1 Pseudomonas sp. UBA5782
GCCGGACACCGGCGCATCGAGCATCGGGTTGCCGTGCTCGGCGGCGGCCTTGGCCACTTCGCGCGCGCTGAGCGGGTCGATGGTGGAGCAATCGATCAGCAGCACGCCGGGACGAACCTGGGCCAGCAGCCCGTCCTCGCCGAGGTAGACCGCCTTCACGTGGGCCGACGCCGGCAGCATGGTGATGATCACCTCGATGTTGCACTGCGCCAGTTCGGCGGGCGACGCCACCGAGGTTGCGCCCGCCTCGACCGCCGCCGCCACCGCCGTGGCAGAGAGGTCGAAGACGCTGAGCTGATGGCCGGCCTTGAGCAGGTTGCGTGCCATGGGCCCGCCCATGTTGCCGAGACCGAGAAAACCGATGTTCATGGTGGATGCCTCTTGAATGTTCGTCCGGGAGGCGCCGGAAAAGCGCCCTCACCCGGCCCTCTCCCAGCGGGAGAGGGGATTGAAGGTTACTTCAACGTGATGGTGGTGTTCACCGCGCCGCCCACGTCGCTCTCGTCGAACCAGCGCTGGGTGACCGTCTTGGTCTGCGTGTAGAACTGCACCACCTGCTTGCCGTAGGGGCCGAGGTCGCCGAGTTTGGAGGCGCGCGAGCCGGTGAAGGAGAACATCGGCACCGGCACCGGGATCGGCACGTTGATGCCCACCTGGCCGACGTCGATCTCTTCCTGGAAGTGCCGCGCCGCCGCGCCGGAGCGGGTGAAGATGGCAGTGCCGTTGCCGTTGGGGTTGGCGTTGATCATCTCGATGGCCTCGTCCAGGGTCGCCGCGTGCATCACGCAGAGCACCGGGCCGAAGATTTCTTCGGTGTAGATGCTCATCTGCGGGGTGACCCCGGAGAAGATCGTCGGGCCGACGAAGTTGCCCTCGGCATAGCCGCTGACCGCCGGGTTGCGGCCATCCAGCGCGAGGTTGGCACCTTCGGAAATGCCGCGTTCGATCAGGCTGCTGACGCGATCCAGCGCCGCGCAGGAGACCAGCGGGCCGACGTCGGTGCCCGGCTCGACACCGGCGCTGACCTTCAGGCTTTGCGCCTTGGCGACCATGTCCGGCAGCCACTGCTGCGCCTCACCCACCAGGATCGCCACCGACAGGGCCATGCAGCGCTGCCCGGCCGCGCCGAAGGCGGCGCCGGCGAGGTTGTTGAGGGTCTGCTCCTTGTGCGCGTCGGGCATGACGATGGCGTGGTTCTTCGCCCCCATCATGCACTGCACGCGCTTGCCGGCCTGGCTGGCGCGGTTGTAGACGTGGGTGCCGACCTTGGTCGAGCCGACGAAGGACACCGCCTTGATGTCCGGGTGATCGCAGATCGCGTTCACCGCGTCGACGCCGCCGTGGATGACGTTGAGCACGCCGGCCGGCACACCGGCCTGCAGCGCCAGTTCGGCGAGGCGCATGGTCACCATCGGGTCCTGCTCGGACGGCTTGAGGATGAAGGTGTTGCCGGTGGCGATGGCCATCGGGAACATCCACAGCGGGATCATCGCCGGGAAGTTGAACGGGGTGATCCCGGCGCAGACGCCCAGCGGCTGCATCAGCGTGTAGGTGTCCACCCCGCCGGCGACGTTGTTGGCCAGCTCGCCGAGTTGCAGGTTGCCGATCCCGGCGGCGTGCTCGACCACCTCGAGGCCGCGGAACACGTCGCCCTCGGCGTCGGCCAGGGTCTTGCCCTGCTCGGCGGTGAGGATCGCCGCCAGCTCCTTCATGTTTTCGCGGATCAGTTGCTGGTATTTGAGGAAGATCCGCGAGCGGGCGCCGATCGGCGTCTTGCGCCAGGTCTTGAAAGCCTGTTTGGCGCTGGCCACCGCGGCTTCGATTTCCTCGGGCGTGGCGAACGGCACCCGCGCCAGGACTTCCTGGGTCGCCGGGTTGATCACGTCGCGCCATTGCGTGGTGCGCGACTCGACGAGCTCGCCGCCGATGAGGAGTTTGACGTTGGGAATACTGTTGCTCATGGTCGATGTCCTGACTGTTGTCGTTCGAAGCCTGCGCGGCTCACCGCGCAGGAAGGAGGTGGCGGGCCGCTCAGGGCGTGTCCAGCGCCGGCGATGCGCGGCGCGACTGCACCGGTTTCATGTTGTCGATGGCGGCGCGGTCGCCCTGCATCAGCGCCGTGCAGAAAAGTGCCACCACGCCCATGCCGATCAGGTAAGCGATGACGTAGCGCGGGCTGCCGCCAGCGGCGCCGAGCAGCGAGGTTGCGATCATCGGCGCGAAGCCGCCGCCAAGCACTCCGGCCAGCTGTACCGAGAGGGAGATCCCGCTGTAGCGGATTTCCGCCGGGAACTGGCGGGCGAAGAGCAGCGATTCCGGCGCGTAGAGAATCGGAAACACCACGCCCACCGCCAGCACCATCGCCCACCAGACCAGCAGCGGCTCGCGGGTGCCGAGCATGGAGAAGAACGGATAGACGAAGGCGCAGAGCAGCAGCAGACCGGCGAAGTACAGGCGCTTCTGCCCGACCTTGTCCGACAGCCAACCGCAGAACGGCATGGTGATCAGCGAGATCGCCGCGCCCGCGGTGATCGCGTGCAGCACCTCGGCGCGCGGAATCTGCAACTGGTTGGCCGCGTAGGCCAGGGCAAAGGTCACCGCCATGTAGAACCAGGCGTTCTCCGCCATGCGCGCGCCGATGATGGTCAGGGTCGCACGCGGATACTTGCGCACCACCTCGAACAGCGGTACGCGGACTTCGCGCTTCTGCTCCTTGAGCTTCTCGAAGTCCGGCGACTCGGCGACCTTCACGCGGATCAGCCAGCCAACGCCAAGCAGCACCACGCTGGCGAGAAACGGCAGGCGCCAGCCCCAGCTCATCATCTGTTCCTCGGGCAGGGCCGCCACCGCGCCCATCGCCAGCGATGCCAGCACCAGACCGGCACCGACACCGGTCTGCGGCAGGCTGCCGTAGAAGCCCTTCTTGCCTTCGGGCGCGTGCTCCACGGCCATCAGCACCGCGCCGCCCCACTCGCCGCCGACCGCCATTCCCTGCAGGAAGCGCATCAGCACCAGGATCAGCGCAGCCCAGTAGCCGATCTGGTCGTAGGTGGGGATCAGGCCGATGGCGATGGTCGGGATGCCCATCATCATCAGCGTCATCATCAGCATCGACTTGCGCCCGATGCGGTCGCCGAAGTGGCCGAAGATGATGCCGCCCAGCGGCCGGCCGATGAAGCCCACGGCGTAGGTGGCGAACGCGGCCAGCACCCCGGTGATGGGGTCGAGGGCGGGGAAGAAGAGTTTGTTGAAGACCAGCGCCGCGGCGGTGCCGTAGAGGAAGAAGTCATACCACTCGATGGTGGTCCCGGCCATGCTGGCGAGACCGGCGATGCGGTAATGCTTGCGGCCGGATCGGCCACCTGTCGATAGCGATTCGTTCATGATTGCCTGCTCTATTGTTTTTGTCGTTAGGGCTTTGCAAGGACGTTCGGTGCCACTGTTGGCGGCGACCGGATTCGAGTATAGGTGTGCAAACTTCCGACAAGTCAGAACAAAAGCACCGGTTCGATATGCAAAAAAATCTCATGCTTGCCAGTCAGATGAACTGGGACGACCTCAAGTTCTTCCTTGAGGTGGCGCGCACGCGCACCGCCAGCAACGCCGCCAGGCGCCTGAACGTGGACTACACGACGGTGTCGCGGCGCATCCGCGCGCTGGAAAAGGCGCTGGGCGCGCTGCTGTTCGAGAAGTCGCGCTCGGCCGGCTTCGTGCTGACCCCCGAGGGGCTGCACCTGCTGGGTTACGCGGAGTCGCTGGAAAGTACGCTGCAGGCCGCCTGCGAGCAGGTTTCCGGGGCCAGCCTGGCGTTGTCCGGGCATGTGCGGATCGGCTCCACCGAGGGTTTCGGCAGCTTCTTCGTGGCGCCGCAGCTGAGTCATTTTCAGGATGTCTACCCGAACATATCTATCGACCTGCTGCCGGTGCCGCACTTCATCAGCCTCTCGCGCCGCGAGGCGGATATCGCCATCACCCTGGAGCGCCCGGAGCGCGGGCCTTACGTCTGCTCCAAGCTGTGCGACTACAACCTGCGCCTCTACGCCACCCCCGAATACCTGGCGCAGCATCCGCCGATCGGGGCCGTGGAGGACCTCGCCGGGCACAGCTTCATCACCTACGTCGACGACCTTGCGTTCAGCCCGGAGCTGCTCTACCTGGAACGCGTGGTGCCCAACGCCAGCAGCCAGCTGCGCAGCACCAGCGTGGTCGCCCAGTACCTCTCGGCGCTGCAGGGCCGCGCGCTGGCGATCCTGCCGTGCTTCCTCGCCGGGCCGGACCCGCGGCTGGTGGAACTGCTGCCGCAACAGGTGCAGGTCACCCGGCAGTTCTGGATCTACTACCGCGAGGACCTGCGCAAGCTCAAGCGCATCACCCAGGTCAGCGAATACCTGCGCGCCTGCACCGAGGCCAATCGCGACTTCCTGCTCGGCGAGTCGCGGGCGATGAGCTTTCTGTAGCTTCGGGTGAGCCGGTGCGCATGGCGCACCCTACGGGAACGCGGGCCTCGGTAGCGTAAGGTGCGCCGCGCGCACCGGGAGCGTGGGGGGAGGTCAGATCCAGCCGAGCCAGTGCCACCAGGTCACGGCGAACAGCAGCATGCTCAGGTAGCCGATCAGTGTCACCAGCAGGCCGACCTTGGCGAACTGCCGCGCATTGAAGGTCTCGGTGCCCAGGCAGACCATGTTCTGCGGCGCGTTGATCGGCAGGATGAAGCCGTAGCTGACGACGAAGCCGAGCAGCATGCTCAGCCCCAGCCGGTTGAATTCGCCGGGCAGGTTGAGCAGCACCGCGATGAGGATCGGCAGCAGCGCCGCGGTCAGTGCGGTGGCACTGGCGAAGCCCAGATGGACTACGATCAGGAAGGCCGCGAGCACGGCGAAGATGGCCAGCGGGCCGAGCCCGTCGAGGCCGGTGTAGGCCACCACCTGCACCGCCAGCCATTGCCCGGCCTGGGTGGTCAACAACACGCTGCCGAGGCTGATGCCGACGCCGAAGACGATCACCGTGCCCCAGGGAATCCGCGCCTGCACGTCCTTCCAGGTCATCACGCCCAGGCGCGGCAGCATCAAGAGCACCAGCCCGGCGTAGGTCGTGGTGGTGGTGTCGAAGGGGTGCAGCTTGCCCTCGGTGGCCCAGCACAGCAGGAGCAGCACCGACACCGTCAGCAGGCGCTTCTGCGCGCCTGTCATCGGGCCCAGTTCGCGCAGTTCCCTGGCCACCGCCTCCTTGCCACCAGCTACCGAATCGGTTTCCGGCGGCAGCAGCTTGATCACGATGAACAGCAGCACGACCGACATCACCAGCGCCCAGGGGGCGCCGGCGATCAGCCATTCGATCCAGCTGATCCGCGCACCGAGCAGCTTGTCCATGAAGCCCACCAGCAGCAGGTTCTGCGCGGCGGCGGTCTGGATGCCGATGTTCCAGATGCTAGTGCCCTGGGCGACGATGATCATCATCCCGGCGGCGAAGTTGGAGCGCTTGTCGACGCCGAACGCGGCGATGATGCCCATCATGATCGGCACCACGCAGGCGCTGCGCGCGGTGGCGCTGGGCACCACCAGGCTGAGCAGGATGGTCACCAGGATGGTGCCGGCGAGGATGTGCCGGCTGCTGGTGCCGACCTTCGACAGGGTGACCAGGGCGATGCGCCGGTCCAGTCCGGTGTGGGTCATCGCCGCGGCGATGAACAGCGCGCCGGCGACCAGTGCCAGCGCCGGGTTGGAGAAGCCGGCCAGCGCCATGCCGATCGCCGCCGTGCTGCCGTAGACCACCTCGGGGTTGGCCAGCGTCGGCGCCGTGCCGACCAGCAACGCCAGCAGCGCGGTGATCATGATCGCGCTGGCCTCGTAGGACACCGCCTCGGTGATCCACACGATCACCGCGAAGACCAGGATCGCCAGCACCCGGTGGCCCGCCACGGGCAGGTCGGCGGAAAGTGGCAGGAACAGCACCACGACCATCGCCAGAATGCCGGCCAGCAGGCCGATAGGCAGGAAAAGGCGCGGGCCGGGTTCGGGTGTCGTGGCCGGGACGTTCATGGCTGTGCTCCGCCGGTGGATGTGCCATGAGTATGCGAAATTGTCGCACCCAGGTTACTGACCTGCGTCTAGCATGGGCCTTGGCGGCCGATTCCGCAGTTCCATGGAATGCCTTGGCGCCCGTCGTGGTCAGATGGCCACACCCGTTGCAACGCTCCCACGGAGGAACCCACCCAGTGAGCAGTATTCCCGATATCACCCTGAACGACGGTACGCAGATTCCCCAGTTCGGCCTCGGCACCTGGCAGATTCCCGACGACCAGGCCGCCGACGCCGTGCGCCATGCACTCGAACTGGGCTACCGGCATATCGACACCGCGGCGATCTACAAGAACGAGCGCGGCGTCGGCGCCGGCATCGCCGCCGCCGGGCTGCCGCGCGAGCAGCTCTACGTGACCACCAAGCTGTGGAACCAGGACCAGGGCTATGACTCGGCCCTGCGCGCCTGCGAGGAAAGCCTGAAGAAACTCGGCCTGGATCACGTCAACCTCTACCTGATCCACTGGCCGTGCCCGGACCAGGGCAAGTTCCTCGACTCCTGGAAAGCCATGATCCGTCTGCGCGAGGAAGGCCTGGTCACGTCCATCGGCGTCTCCAACTTCCGCCCGGACGACGCCGAGGTGCTGATCATGGAAACCGGCGTGGTTCCGGCGGTGAACCAGATCGAGGTGCATCCGTTCTTCCAGCAGAAGGAGATGCGCGACTTCAACCGCTACAAGGGCATCGCCACCCAGGCCTGGAGCCCGCTGGCGCGCGGCGGCGACCTGCTGCCGCATGCGACGATTCAGGCGCTGGCGCAGAAGCATGGCAAGACGCCGGCGCAGGTGGTGTTGCGCTGGCACATCCAGCTGGGCCTGATCGTGTTTCCGAAATCGGTGCATCCCGAACGCATCCGCGAGAACCTCGACCTGTTCGATTTCGCCCTGGATGCAGACGACCTGCTGCGCATCGCCGAGCTGGAAGAAGGCCGTCGCACCGGTCCCGATCCGTCCACCTTCAACTGAGCCCCAGCCATGCGCGCGGTGCGATACCGCGCGCCCGTCTCAGTACCCTGCCTTCGCCCGCAATGTGCTCCAGCCCCGCTCGACGTCACTGACCAGTTGCTGCTGATCGAGCCCGGTGAGCTGGCCGTCGCGCTTCACCTCGCGGCCGTCGGCGAGCACCATCACCACGTCCGCCGGCGTCGCCGACTGGGTGACGATGGCCGCGGCATCGGTGAGTGGCGCGGTGCCGAGACGGCGCGCATCGATCAGCAGCAGGTCGGCGCGCTTGCCCGGCGTGATCGAGCCGATGCTGTCGGCCAGGCCAAGGTCGCGTGCGCCACCCAGGGTCGCCCACTCCAGCACCTGGCGCGGCAGCAGCGCCATCGAATCCTCGCTCATGCCGCTGGCGAGGTTGATCAGCACGCGCATGATCGAGAAGAAATCGGAATTGCCGGCGAGCGCCGTGTTGTCCACCGACAGGCTCAGCGCGACGCCGGCCTGGTGCAGCCGCAGCACCGGCGGCAGGCCGTAACCCACGCGCATTTCCGTCCACGGGCTGAGGCTGACCGGCGAACCGGCGGCGGCGATCGCCCGGCAGTCGTCATCATCGGCGTGGGTGGCGTGCACCAGTTGCACGTCGGCGCCGAGCAGGCCGTCGCGCTCCAGCTGGCGGATGGCGCGCTGCTTCTGCAGCTCGCGGGTCACCGCGATGTGGGTGCTCAGCGGCACGCCCAGCTCGCGGGCGAATGCCCATTCGGCGCGCCAGACCTTTTCTCCGGTGCGCTCCGGCCCGCGCACGGCGATGCCGAAACGCCACAGCGGGTCGCCCTCCAGCTGTGCGGCGAAACGCCGGGCGTCGACGAAATCCATCGGCTGGTCGCTGGCCAGCGCCTGCGGGGAGCCATAGGGAAAGCGTCCGCGCAGGCCGCTGTCGCGCAGCGCCTGCAGCTCGGCATCGGCGAAGGCCGGCCCGGCGGTGTTGTGCGCCCAGTTGTTCACCGTGGTGACGCCGCTGTGCAACGCTTCGGCGGCGGACAGGCGCACCGCGAGGTAGGCGGTGGCCGGCTCGTAGCCGGCGGTTATCTTCTTCATCGCCGAGGCGAAACTTTCGCCCGCCGGTGTCGGCACGAAACTGCGCGCCAGGCTGTTCCACATGTGCCAGTGGGTATCGACCAGGCCCGGAATCAGGATCATGCCCTGTGCGTCGATCACCCGCGCGCCCTCGCTCGGCAGCCCCTGGCCGACCGCCTGGATCTGGCCGTCACTCACCAGCACATCGCTGTTGGCGAGGTCGCCGATCTGCGCATCCATGCTCAGCACGTATGCGCCGCGGATCAGCAGCGTCTCGCGCGCTGGCAGCGCGCCTGCGACGTCGATACTGGGGCGCTCCTGCGCCGTGGCGCGTTCGGTCAACGACGAAAGCAGCAGCGCTGACACGCTGGCGCTGCCCGCTTTGAGAAACCCTCTACGGTTCCAGTAGGCACGGTGGGGATGATCTGACATGGGCGTCCTCGCGATTTCGATGGCGGTTCGATGTTTGAGAAGCGCTCTGGGACGCGGTTCCCCGCGTGTAACCCAGAGATACATGTGAAGCAGCGGACAAGAAAAAGCCCGGCAGTGGCCGGGCCTTTTCGACTACGCGCGGATCAGGCCGGAATGCCCTTCGCCTTCGGCTCGCGCGCCCAGACGCGATGCTTGGCGATGGCGGCGATGAAGTCCTTCTGCAGCGCACCGGCATCGGCGCCGGTCAGCAGGCCTTCGTCCTCGTCGAGGTTGACCGCCTTGAGCAGGTCCTTCGCCTCGCCGGCCAGGGCGATGGCCTTGAGGTGCTTGTAGGCCTCCAGCAGGTAGTGCTTGGCTACCCCGTCGGCCGACAGCGCCTTGACGCTCGCCGCACCGCCCGGCACGTACACCGCATCCAGCGCCACCGACGGCATGCCTTCGGCGGAACCGTCCACCGGCAGCGCGGAACCGTCCGCCGCGGTGACCGGCGCCGCGTTCGGGCCGAGTACCTTGACGTGGGCGCCCTCAGCCAGCAGCGCCTTCTTGATCGCCTTGACGTCGTCGCCATTCACGCCGTCCGCTACCAGTACGGCGATCTTGGTGCCCTTGATGTTTCCGGACAGCAGGTTCAGCTGGCTGAGCGCCGGCGACTTCTCCAGCGACAGTTTCTTCGGCTCCACGGTGGGCGCCTTGGGCGGCGCGACGCCGATGTTCTTCGCCACCTTCTGCGCCAGGCCCAGATCGATGTTGGCGAGGATCTCGTTGACCTCGCGCTCGCGAATCCACTGCCGCTCGACCTTGCCCAGCTCGAAGCTGTACGCCGCGATGACGTGTTCCTGCTCGGGCGCCGAGAGGCTGTTGAAGAACAGCGTGGCCTGGGAGAAATGATCGCCGAACGACTCGCTGCGCTCGCGCACCTTGTGTGCGTCGACCCGCTCGTAATAGCTCTCGAAGCCGCCATCCACCGGGCCGGCCGGGGTTTCCTTCGGCCAGCCGCCGTCGATGGAATTCGGCTCGTAGGAGGCGCGGCCCTTGTCGATGGTGGTGCGGTGCTGGGCGTCGCGCTGGCCGTTGTGGTTGGGCGCCAGCGGACGGTTGATTGGGATTTCATGGAAGTTCGGCCCGCCCAGGCGGCTGATCTGCGTATCGGTGTAGGAGAACAGCCGGCCCTGCAGCAGCGGGTCGTTGGAGAAGTCGATGCCCGGCACGACGTGGGACGGACAGAAGGCGACCTGCTCGGTCTCGGCGAAGTAGTTGTCCGGGTTGCGGTCGAGCACCATCTTGCCGATCGGCGTCACCGGCACCAGCTCCTCGGGGATGATCTTGGTCGGGTCGAGCAGGTCGAAGTCGAACGTGTGCTCGTCCTCCTCCTCGACGATCTGCACGCCCAGCTCCCATTCCGGATAGTCACCCGACTCGATGGCTTCCCAGAGGTCGCGGCGATGTGCGTCGGTGTCCTTGCCGGCGAGCTTCTGCGCCTCGTCCCAGAGCAGCGAACGCACGCCCTGGGCCGGCTTCCAGTGGAACTTGACGAAGCGCGACTTGCCGGCGACGTCGATCATGCGGAAGGTGTGGATGCCGAAGCCCTGGATGCTGCGCAGGTTCACCGGGATGGCGCGGTCGGTCATGGTCCAGAGCACCATGTGCGCAGACTCGGGCACCAGCGAGACGAAGTCCCAGAAGGTGTCGTGGGCGCTGCCGCCGGTGGGGATTTCGTTGTGTGGCTCGGGCTTCACCGCGTGCACGAAGTCGGGAAACTTGATCGCGTCCTGGATGAAAAACACCGGCATGTTGTTGCCGACCAGGTCGAAGTTGCCTTCCTCGGTGTAGAACTTCACCGCGAAACCACGCACGTCACGCACCGTGTCGCCGGAACCGCGCGGGCCCTGCACGGTGGAGAAGCGCACGAACACCGGCGTCTTCTTCGCCGGGTCCTGCAGGAAGCCGGCCTTGCACAGCTTCTCGCCCAGCGCCTCGTAGACCTGGAAGTAGCCGTGGGCGGCGGTGCCACGGGCATGCACGATGCGCTCGGGGATGCGCTCGTGATCGAAGTGGGTGATCTTCTCCCGCATGATGAAGTCTTCCAGCAGCGACGGACCGCGCGCGCCGGCTTTCAGGCTGTTCTGGTTGTCGGATATCTTCACGCCCTGGTTGGTGCGCAGGGCGGCGCCGGTGGCGTCGCTGCGGAACTCTTCCAGCTGCTCCAGCTTGGCGTTGCTGTTGGCGCGGTCGAGGGTATCGGTACCGGCGGCTTCGCTGGCGTTGGCGGCAGGCTTTTTGGTGGCCATCTGCGGGGTGTCTCCTTATCAGTCGGGTTCGGGTCGCTGCCGGTCTTTCGGATGCCGGCTCGCAGGTCTCCTGGTAGTGACCGAGCGCGCGTCGGCACCGTTCCCTCCATCTGATAAGCAGTCTCTATGGGCCTCTTGCAGTTTGCCTATCGCCGCGCGGGTTATGCCTTTGCGTGCGCTACGCTGGACAAGAAATGCTAAGCAGGTCTAAGAGAACCCGCTAAAATGCGCGCCCCCTGGCCATCCCAGGCCGATCAGGCCCACGCCCAAAAGGTTCGTTTCCCGTGATCGAGTTTCACCAGGTCCACAAGACATACCGGGTCGCCGGCAAGCACTCGGGCCGCGAAATCCCGGCCCTGCAGCCCACCGATCTGCATATCGAGAGCGGCCAGATCTTCGGTCTGATCGGCCACTCCGGCGCCGGCAAGAGCACCCTGCTGCGCCTGATCAACCGCCTCGAAGAGCCCAGCGGCGGGCGCATCCTGGTCGATGGCGAAGACGTCACCGCGCTGGACGCCGACGGCCTGCGGCAGTTCCGCCAGCGCGTCGGAATGATCTTCCAGCACTTCAACCTGCTCGCCTCGAAAACCGTCGCCGACAACGTCGCGCTGCCGCTGAAGCTGGCCGGCGTGCGCTCGCGTGCGCAGATCGATGCCCGCGTCAGCGAGCTGCTGGCCCGCGTCGGCCTCAGCGACCACGCGAAGAAGTACCCGGCGCAGCTGTCCGGCGGGCAGAAGCAGCGCGTCGGCATCGCCCGCGCGCTGGCCACCGGACCGACCATCCTGCTCTGCGACGAGGCCACCAGCGCGCTCGACCCGCAGACCACCGCCTCGGTGCTGCAGCTGCTGGCGGAGATCAACCGCGAGCTGCAGCTGACCATCGTCCTGATCACCCACGAGATGGACGTGATCCGCCGCGTTTGCGACCGCGTCGCAGTGATGGACGCCGGCGCGATCGTCGAGCAGGGCGCGGTGGCGGACGTCTTCCTCCATCCGCAACACCCGACCACCCGGCGTTTCGTGCTGGAGGCCGAACAGGTCGACGAGAACGAACGGCGCGACGATTTCGCCCAGGTGCCGGGACGCATCCTGCGCCTGACCTTCCACGGCGAGGCGACCTACGCGCCGCTGCTCGGCCAGGTCGCGCGCGAGACCGGTGTGGACTACAGCATCCTCGCCGGGCGCATCGACCGCATTCGCGAAACGCCCTACGGCCAGCTCACCCTGTCGCTGGTCGGCGGCAACATCGACGCCGCGCTGGCGCGCTTGCGCGCGGCCGACGTGCACCTGGAGGTACTGCGCTGATGGATGCCCTCGCTGCCCTGTTCGTCAACGTCGACTGGTACGAGATCTGGCAGGCGACCCTCGACACCCTGCTGATGCTCGGCGGTTCGCTGCTGTTCACCGTACTTCTCGGCCTGCCGCTGGGCGTGCTGCTGTTCCTCAGCGGCCCGCGCCAGCTGTTCGACAACCGCCCGCTCTACGCGCTGCTGTCGCTGGTGGTCAACGTGCTGCGTTCGCTGCCGTTCATCATCCTGCTGATCGTGATGATTCCCTTCACCGTGCTGCTCACCGGCACCTCGCTGGGTGTCGCCGGGGCGATCCCGCCGCTGGTGGTGGGCGCCACGCCGTTCTTCGCGCGGCTGGTGGAAACCGCGCTGCGCGAGGTCGACCGCGGGATCATCGAAGCGACCCAGGCGATGGGCGCGACGACCCGCCAGATCATCCTCGATGCGCTGCTGCCNNGGTCCTGCTGCTGGTGCTGGTGCAGATTCTGCAAAGCATCGGCGACCGCCTGGTGGTGCACTTCTCGCGCAAGTAAAAGCCGCTCCACATAACCAGAAGCGGCGACCCGCCTGAAACGGGACCCGCGGAAAAACTCTCCCACAAGGAACCTTACGATGAAAAAACTGCTTACTGCCCTCGCCGTCTTCGCGGCCTTCTCCGCCCAGGCAGCGGACAAGATCACCGTCGCGGCGACCGCCGTGCCGCACGCGGAAATCCTCGAATTCGTCAAACCGGCGCTGGCCAGGGAAGGCGTCGAGCTGACCGTGAAGGTCTTCACCGACTACNNTGGTCAGCGTCGCCGGCGTGCACGTCGAACCCTTCGGCGCCTACTCGAGCAAGATCAAGAGCATCGACGCGCTGCCCGAAGGCGCCAACGTGGTCATCCCCAACGATGCCACCAACGGCGGCCGCGCCCTTCTGCTGCTGGCCAAGGCCGGCGTGATCACCCTCAAGGACGGCAGCGGCATCCTCGCCACGCCGAAGGACATCGCCAGCAACCCCAAGCACATCAAGGTGCGTGAGCTGGAAGCCGCGACCCTGCCGCGCGTGCTGAACCAGGTCGACCTGGCGCTGATCAACACCAACTACGCGCTGGAAGCCGGCCTCAACCCGACCAAGGACGCGCTGATCATCGAAGGCAGCGACTCGCCCTACGTCAACATCCTGGTCGCCCGCCCGGACAACAAGGACAGCGCCGCCATCCAGAAACTGGCCAAGGCCCTGAACAGCGCCGAGGTGAAGCAGTTCATCCAGAGCAAGTACAACGGCGCCGTGGTGCCGGCGTTCTGATAGCGAACGCGGAAAAAGCCCGCCCGATGGATAGCGCCGTTCGCTCAGGCTAGCGCGCACTCCGCTCCCCTCTCCCATTCATGGGAGAGGGGCCGGGGGAGAGGGGACGGGAATGCACCGGCCCCTGGTGAACGAAAAAGCCCGCTCGATGCGGGCTTTTTCATGGGCGACGTTCCGGCCTAGACCATATCCAGATTACGCCGCAGAGCATCCCCAGGCCGATGCACAGCAGCGACGGCCAATGCCGAAGCGTGGTCGTCAGCACGGCGAACGCCAGCGCCATGCTCAGGCTGGCCATCCATTTGCGTCGCCGCGCGATCACCCCGCCGTTGCGCCAGTCGCGCAGCGTCGGGCCGAGCAGGCGGTGATTCTCCAGCCACCGGCTCAGGCGCGGCGAGCTGCGCGAGGCGGCCCAGGCGGAGAGCAGAACGAATTCGGTGGTCGGCAGGCCGGGCAGGAACACGCCAAGCAGCGCCAGACCAAGGGATGCATGCGCCAGCGCCAGCCAAAGCCAGCGCAGACGGCCACTTGCGATAGGCGATGCCTCAGGCAAAGCAGCGTTCCAGGTGCACGATGAAGCGCTCGAAGGCCTCGATAGCAGCGGCTTCCGCCAGGCGCTCCTGCTCGGCGTCCAGCTCGACGCTGTCGAGCACCTTGACGAAGCGCTTCCAACCCTGCGCACGACCGCCCTCCGGGTCCGCCAGGTGACGCGCACCGAAGGTGTCGTCGAGTTGCAGCGCGGCGGCTTTCTTGAACAGGAACTCGGCGCCGAGCTTGGAACCCTCGGAGGCGAAGAGCCACGCCAGCGCGGCGCCCACCCCCATGTCGCGGCCACGGATGCTCTCGTCGCCCGCAGGCACCGGCATGCCGAAGTCGGCGAGGTCCAGGCGCGCCGCCTCGACCCGGCAGCGCGCCGGGAGGTCATCGACCAGTTGCGCCAGGCGCGGGTCGTTGTAGAGGTTCTGCAGGTCATACTGGAACAGGTACTGGGCGGCGACGAAGCGCGCGAAGTTCTCGCGGCTGGCGAACGGCTCGTGCGACTTGACCAGCGCCTCCAGCCGGTCATGCGGCTGGTGGGTGAGCTGGTTGAGGCGCTGCGAACGCAGCGGGTGGGACAGTTGGGCGTGCGATGCGGTCATTGCGGATGTCCTCGTTGAGATCGATGACGGGCAGGCCCGCCCGTCGAGAATAAAGACGAATCAGCAGGGCCAGCTCAGTAAAAAACCTCAACCATCGACGAAGAAACCCAGCAGCGCCTGCAGATCGCCTTCATCCAGCGTGCCGGCGAGGAAACGCAGCTGCAGCCAGGCGCGCAGGTAGCCGTGGCGCGCCTCGGCCAGGTCGCGGCGGGCTTCGTGGTATTGCTGCTCGGCATCCAGCACGTCGAGGTTGACGCGCTCGCCGCCAGCCACGCTCTTCTTCGTCGCCTCGATCAGCCGCGCCGCGGAGTCCACAGCGAGGTCGTAAGCGCGGACCCTCGCCACGCTGCTGACGCACAGGTTGAACTGCCGGCGCAGTTCGTTGAGCACGCCGCTGCGTTGCGCATCCAGCTCGTAGCTGGCCTGTTCGTAAGTCGCTGCCGCCTTGCGCGTCGCCGCGCTCACGCCGCCGCCGGCGAACAGCGGCAGGCTGATCTGCAGGCCAATGCTGTCAGTGTCGTAGTCCTGGTTATAGCTGCTCTCCGAGTCCGAGCTGGTCTTGCGCGAGCTGGCGTAGAGGCCGAGGGTCGGCAGATGCCCTGCCCGCTGACGTCGCACTTCCTGCTCGGCCACCTCAAGTCCACGCCGCTGGCTGGCCAGCTCGGCGTTGTTGGCCAGCGCCAGGTCGCGCCAGTTGTCGAAGCGTGCCGGTTGCAGCGGGCGGACCTGGAAATCGCCCGTCAGTGGCGCCAGATCCTGCAATGCCAACGGCTCGCCGATGATCGCCTGCAGCTCCTGCAGGGCGGTATCGAGCGTGTCCCGCGCCTCGATTTCCTCGGCCTGGGCCAGCTCGTGGCGGGCACGGGTTTCCAGCAGGTCGGTGCGGGTACCCTCGCCGGCCTCGAAGAGGCGCTGGTTGAGCTGCATCTGCTCGCTCAGCGCTCGCCGCTGAGCCTGTGCCAGGTCAATCTGCTCGCCGGCCAGCAATGCCTGGCTGTAGGCCTCGAACAGGCGCACGGCAAGTTCCTGGCTGCGCCCGCGCAGGCGCTCGTCGGCCAGCGCCGCTTTGGCGATGCCCTGGCGGTATTCGATCCAGGCGCCGTAGTCGAACAGCGATTGCTGCAAGGTCAGCGCTGAGGAGTAACTGCGGTAGTCGCGATCATTGGTGACGTCGCCGAGTGCCGTCGCCTGGGTCACCTCGGACTGATTGCGCGCATTGCTATAGCTGTAGGACAGCTTCGGCAGCAGGCCCGCGCGCCCGATGGCGCGGTCCTCGTGGCCGGCGTCGCGCTCCTTCCGCGCCGCTTGGAAACTCGGGTCGTTGCGCAGCGCCAGAGCGTAGGCATCCAGCAAGCCCAGCGCCTGGGCGCGCTCGGCCACCAGCAGCAGCGCGGCGCAGCAGAGGAGTCGGCGCAGCATCACTCCTCCGCCAGCGCGACGTGGCTGCGATCCAGCAGCGGTTTGAACAGGTAGTTGAGCAGTGAGCGCTCGCCGGTGCGGACGAATGCCTCCACTGGCATCCCCGGGCGTATCAGCTGGCCTTGCAACTGGCGCATGCCGGCGGCGTCGACCTGCACGCGCAGCTGGTAGTAGGGTTGCCCGGACTGAGGGTCGAGCAGACGGTCCGCCGAGACCAGGGTGACCTTGCCGTTCACCCGCGGCGTTCGGCTCTGGTTGAAGGCGGAGAACAGCAACTCGACGTCCAGCCCCGCCTGCACCTTGTCCACCAGCTCCACCGGCAGTTGGGCGTCCACCAGCAATGGCGCATCCTGCGGCACGATCTCCATCAGTTGCTGGCCGGGAGAAACCACGCCTCCCTCGGTGAACACCGCAAGGCCGACCACCACGCCGGTGCTGGGCGCACGCACCTGGGTATGGGCCAGCTCGAAGTCGGCGCTGCGCAGCCGCCCGCCCAGGTCCTCGACGTTCAGCCGCGCCTCGGCGAGTTGCTCGCGCACCTGCTGCTGGTACTCCTCCCGCCGCTGGCCAGCCCGCAGGCGCAGTTCGAGAATCTGCCGCCGGGTACGACCGATGCTGCCCAGGTCGGTGGAAATCTCGCCGTTGAGCTGAGCATAGAGACGTTCGCTTTCCAGCAGTCGATTGCGCGCCACGTAGCCTTCGCGAGCCAGCTCGCGCAGCCCCTGCAACTGCTCCTGCAGATTGCTGCGCTGCGCCTCCTTGTGTGCCCTGGCGGCAATCAGGCCGTCGAGCACGGCCTGATTGCCGGCCATGTTCTCGTCGAGCCCGGCCAGCTCCATGCGCAGGGCCTCGCGGCGATTGCCGAGCAGTTGTCGCTGCAGATCCAGAACCGCACCGATACGCGGATCACTCTGCCGTTGCAGATCCTCGGCAAAGGCGATGCGTGCGTGCCCGTCGCGCTCGGCCAGCAGCCGGGCCTCGCTGGCGCGCGCCTCGATGTATTGCGCCAGCAGTGCCTCGCGCTTCACCGTGGCCTGGGTGGCATCCATCTGCAGCAGCACCTGCCCGGCCATGACTCGATCGCCGTCACGTACCCGCAAGTGCTCGATCACCCCGCCAGTAGGATGCTGGACCGCTTGGCGATTGCCGGCGACGACCACCGTGCCGCTGACGCCGACCCCCTTGTCCAGCGGCGCCAGCGTGGCCCAGAGCAGAAAGCTGCCGAAGCCGAGCAGCAACAGCCACCAGCCGAAACGGCTGTAGCGGCGGGCATCGAGGGGCAGGACTTCGGCCAGCGGAGCGGACGTTCGTGCAGCGGAGGATGGCATGGAGTTTCCCGTGACGAAGGAGGAAGAGAACATCAGGGGACCGGCGCGCCGTAGCTCATGCTCAGGCTTGGCGAGGCGCGCAACGGCGCCACCGGCGTGGGCGTGGGCACCGCCTTGCGCTGCAGCTCCTGGAGTACCCGCGCGGTGGGGCCGAAGGCCTGCATCTGGCCGTTACGCAGAATCAGTAGCTTGTCGCTGCCGGCCAGCAAGCCCGGCTTGTGGGTGATCAGCAACAGCGTGCGGCCTTCGCGACGGACCTCGGCGACCGCGGCGATCAGCGCCTGCTCGCCTGCCTCGTCGAGGTGCGCGTTGGGCTCGTCGAGGACGATCAGCGCCGGCAGGCGGTACAGCGCGCGGGCCAGGCCGATGCGCTGCTTCTGTCCACCGGACAGCCCGGCGCCGCCCTCACCGAGCAGTGTGTCGTAGCCGTTCGGCAGACGCAGTACCAGCTCGTGCGCCCCGGCACGCTGTGCGGCGAGCACCACCTGCTCGGAATCCACGTCGGTGAAGCGCGCGATGTTCTCGGCGATGCTGCCGGCAAACAGCTGCACGTCCTGTGGCAGGTAGCCGATGTGCGGGCCGAGAGCCGCTCTGTCCCAACTGTCCAGATCGGCGCCATCCAGGCGCACCTTGCCGCTCTGCGGCACGCCGACGCCAACCAGCAGGCGCGCCAGCGAGGACTTGCCCGAGCCGGAAGCACCGAGCACACCGAGCATCTCGCCAGGTTCCAGGCTGAAACCGAGATTGGCCAGGCAGGGAGTCCGCGTGCCTGGCGCGAAGGCACTGAGTTGCTCGACCTGCAGCGCCCCGCGTGGCGCCGGCAGCGGCATGCCGGATTGCCGCGGCGGCCGCGCCTGGAGCAGTGCGCGCAGACGCTGGTAGGCCTGGCGCGCACCGCTCCACTGCTTCCATACGCCGATCAACTGGTCGATGGGTGCCAGCACGCGGCCCATGAGGATCGAGCCTGCGATCATCATGCCGGCGGTGATCTGGCCATCCAGAGCCAGCCAGGCGCCGAGGCCGAGCACCAAAGACTGCAACGCCAGACGCACGTAGCGCGACCAGGCCCCCAGGGCAGCGGCGCGCTCGCTGGCGAGGTTCTGCTGGGCGAGAAAGCCGTGGTGCAGGGCGAACCAGCGCTGGCGCAGGGCGCCGAGCATCCCCATCGCCTCGATGCTTTCGGCGTTGCGCAGGTTGCCGCCGGCCTGCTGGTTGGCCGCGATCGACAGCCGCCCCGCTTCGGCCAGCGGCCCGCGCGACAGACGCTGGTTGAGCCAGGCCAACGCCATCAACAGCAACGCGCCACCCAGCGCGAGCAAACCGAGCCAGGGGCTGAAAAGAAAGATCACCGCCAGATAGAGAGGAAACCAGGGCGCATCGAAGAAGGCGAACAGCGCGTTGCCGGTGGCGAACTGGCGCAGGCTGGTCAGATCGGCAAGCGCCTGGACGCTGCTCTGCCGCGGGTCGCGCAGATTGGCCTCGAAGGTCGCGTCGAAGACCCGCGCGTTGAGGCGCAGGTCAAGCTGCGTGCCAAGGCGGATCACCAGCAGGCTGCGCACCCATTCAAGTACGCCCATGAAGACGAACAGGCCGAGCACCATGAAGGTCAGCATCAGCAGCGTCATCGGGTTGCCGGAGGCCAGCACGCGGTCGTAGATCTGCAGCATGTATAACGCCGGCGCCAGCATCAGCAGGTTGATCACCGCGGAGAAGAAACCGACGCTGACGAAACCGGAGCGGAACGCGGCCAGGGCCTGGAGGATTTCGTTGTGCGAGCGCGAGGCATGCGGGATCACGGCTTCACCCTTTATTCGATAAGGCCATTGACGCGTCCGGGGACGCTGGGGAGAATCCAGCCGTCGCGGCCTCGGCCTGAGAACTTCGGCCACGACGGCTGTATCGCACGAGCGGGTAGGGAGCGATTCCTATCCGCTTTTTATTGCCCGCAGATCAAGCGGCCAGGGCCAGATCGTCCGCGTAGGCCTGCACACCGACGGTTTCCGCCGACTCGACGCTCAGCGGACCAGCAGCCAGCGCCGCCGCCACCACATCGAAGGTATCGGCGGTGGACACGCCGTAGTCGTCCAGCAGACCGTTGAGCACACCTTCCAGCGCCGTGGCATCGCCGGACATCAGGCCATAGACCACGTCGTGCACGATGCCCCGGTCGGTGGTAGTCAGGTCGGCGACATCCGTGGACAGGCCAAGGCCGCTGAAGGTGGCTTCCCAGCCGCCTGAAGCGAAACCAAAACCGGAGCCGGTGGAAACGACATCCGTACCCAGGGAAATGCTGTCCAGGTCGCCATAGACCGTATGGGCCGGGCTGGCGAACAGCGTGTAGGTCAGGTCACCCTCGGCGATGAAGCCGGCATCGCTGTTCGGGCTGGTCAGGGCGTACTGCGTGCCCTCCAGGGCCCCCGGATAGAAACCACCGGTGTTCACGCCATCCTCGACCTCGCCGATACGGTGATCGGCATCGCCGAAGTAGCCGGCCCAGTCGACCAGGTAGTCACTGACGGTCCAGTTGGCATAGGTCGTGGTGTAGGTGATGGAAAGGCTCATGCTGTTTCTCCATTTCACGTTTCACTGAAGAGCCGTCGCACGCGAGCCGCGCGACGGTGTTGCCCACCGTGGGCGAACGCGGATCAGAAGGTGTATTCGAGGGTGCCCTGCAGGGTGCGGCCGCGGCCGAGGGTGAAGGCCAGCACGTCGCCCAGCGGCACCAGGTAGGCGCGGTCGGTGACGTTCTCCAGAGCCAGGCGCAGGGTCAGCGCGTCGCTGGCCTTGTAGCTGCCGAACAGGTCGTAGACGGTGTACTGCTTCCAGTCGGCCGGATAGGTGTAGCTGCCGTCGGCCTCCACATCTTCCTGGGTCATGGAGAAGCCTTCGCTGTAGCGCGCGCGAACGCCGACATCCAGCGTGCGATCCAGTAGGCGGGCGCCCAGGGTCAGGCTGCCACGGTCCATCGGCATGTGCTCGGCGGTGCCCATGATGCCGCCGCAGTTGATGAGCGCGTTGGCCAGCTCGTCCGGCTCCATGCCGATGATTGGCGGCCGCCGCCCTCCGGTCCCATATACCGGAGACTCCACGCCACCCAGCCAGGCAGTACGTTTGCAGTAGTCGTTGCTGCCGATCATGTGGGTGTAGCTGAGGTTGCCGTAGAAGCCGCCGGCATCGTAGTCGAGGCTGTACTCCACGCCACGGAAGCGGGTGGTTTCCAGGTTGTTGACGTAGGCCACCGTGCCGATATTGGCGATCGGGTCGTAGCCCGGGCGGCGCAACCCGTAGCCCATGTACATGAAGTCATCGATCCTGGTGTCGAAGTAGGCCACCTTGATGCCCAGGCGGTCCTCCTGGGTGAACAGGTTCTGCCTGAGCACGTTGAAACCCACCTCCAGGGATTTCGAGCGTTCCGGCTCGAGGAAGGGATTGGGATACATGGTTTCCACACCGCCGCCGTGGGGCCGCCCGGAGATCAGGCTTTCGGTGACCGCCGGCGGCCGCCAGCCCTTGCCGTAACTGGCGAACAGTTGCAGCCAGTCGAGGCCGGGCTTGATACCGATGCCGAAGGTTGGCGAAAAGCGCCCCTCTTCCCGATCCACGTCATAGAGGAGTGGCAGGTTGTATTGCTGATTGGAGCCGTCCAGATAAAAGGTGCGGATGTTCATGCCGGTCTCGCCGCGCAGGCGATAACGGTCATAGCGCAGGCCGGCGTTGAGGTTGAGCCAGCCGTCATGCTCGTAATCCAGGCGCGCGAACAGGCTGCCCATCGCCCGCGAGCCCTCGGGCGTCATGCCTTCGGAGTAAGGGAAATCGTTGGGCGAGGAAGAGACGATGGTCTGGTCGGACTCCGGGCGCACCTTGTCGTAGAAGAACTCCAGACCGTAATTGGCCTTGAGCGTCGAGGTATCGCCGAGCATGAAGGTCGAGGTGTTCTGCGCCTGCAGGCCGTAGGTGTCGGTCTGGTAGGTGATGGAGTAGCCCTGCGTGGTACCGCGGGTCAGTGTGCTCTGATCGTTGCGGTTGTCGACGTAGTAGAGCTTGGCCTTGAAGTCCACCAGCGGGTTGTCCGGCGCATAGCTGTAATCGACGGCGAAGTTCTGCGAGACGACGTTGCTGTCGCCGAGCTTTTCCCACAGTTCGGCGTCCGCCACGTCCATCATATTGGCGTCGGCGTAGGACACCTGGGTGCGCAGGTAGCTGAACTGCAGGCGCTGATCGAAGGGCAGGTTCAGGCCCAGCTTGCCCAGCCGTGAGCGCATGGTCGAGCCGCTGTAGTCGACGGCGGTGTTCTTGATGCGCTCCTCGATGGCCGGGTTGCTCGCCGAACCGGTACGCAGTTCGCCGATGCTGCCGTGGGTGCCCGGATCGTAATCGCCCAGGTGCCGCTCGCTGGCGGCGAAGAGGATGTCGCCGATGTCGTTACCCAGGGCGAAGACGCCGCTGCCGATGAAGTCGGTGCCGTTGGCATCGCCGCCCAGCCCGGAAGTGGCGCGGACCCGGCCGCCGAATTCCTTGCCTTCGTGAATGAAGTCGCGCGCATCCAGGGTGCGGAAATCGGCGACGCCACCGATCACGCCGGCACCGCCCATGCCCGAGGTCGCACCCTTCTCGATGGTTACCCCGGCGAGCAGCTCGGGGTCGATGTACATGGTGCCGTTGCGCTGCTGATGGCCGCTCTGCTGGAAGTTCTGGCGCATGCCGTCGACCGACATGTTGACCCGGCCGTAGTCCTGGATGCCGCGGATGTTCACCGACAGCCCGGGGTCCTGCTGGCTGACCGCGCTGTAGACGCCGGGGCTCTCCTCGAGCATGTCGGCGGCATGCCGCGGCGGGTTGCGGTCGAGCTGTTCGCGACTGATGGCCGTCACCGAACGCGGTGCCTCGTAGAGCCAGTCATCGGCCTGGCGGGCCTGGACGCGCAAGGTACCCAGCTCCAGCGCGCCACTGGATTCGGGCAGGCGCTGCAGGCTGACCCGGCGGTCCTCGCCGAACTGGTAGCTCACCGGTGCGCCGCCGAGCAACTGGGCGAGACCGTCGCGCGGTGCATAGCGGCCTTTTAGCGCCGTGCTGCGCAGCCCGGCCAGGGTGCGGCTGTCGAAGAACACCTGCAGGCCGGACTGCTCGGCGAAACTGATCACCGCGCTGCCAAGCGCTTGCGCGGGTATATCGAATGCCATTTCGTTGCTGGCCGCAGTCGCCACGTCTGGTGCGACCTGCTGCGCCACGCCCGCAGCGGCCCACCCGCAGCCAGCCAACCCTATCGCCACGACACAGACCGCCCTCCCCGGCAGCCTGCGTTTTTTTCCTTCGATCCTCATCCGTTTCCCCTAGCCATTCCTGTGTGGTTTTTTGCTTAATGCAAATCACTCTCAACAGGAAGACGCCCCAGGCGGAGAAACTCAGTAATGCGATCAGGAATTTTTTTACGAGGTAACGGCTGCCGCTGGCGACAGCCGCCGACTCAGTAGATGACGGTCAGGCCGAGCAGGTCGAGACGTTTGGCGCCCAGTTCGGTGGACAGGGTGTCCAGCGCGCGCTCCAGACTGTCAAGGCGGAACATGCCATTGACCTCGCGCTGCGCCAGGTCGGCATCGGCGATCACCAGGCGGCCGGGCCGATAGCGATTGATCTGCTCGACCACCTGCGCCAGCGGTACCGCCTCGAATACCAGCGTGCCGCGCCGCCAGGCGGTGGCACGCTGCAGGTCGATCTGCAATGGCTGCACGCCGTGTTCGGCGTCGTAGCGGGCGCTCTGCCCCTGCTGCAATACCCGCTCGCGCGGTCCGTCGCGCGGCTCGTCGTCCAGGCTCACGCCGACGCTGTGCTCCAGCACGCCGGTCCAGGCGCCCTCACCGCGCAAGCCGACGACGAACTGGGTGCCCAGCGCCCGGCTGCTGCCGCCCGTGCTTTCCACCACGAACGGACGCGGTTCCGCTGCACTCACCGGCGCGGGGTGGAAATAGGCGTCGCCCTTGAGCAGACGCACGCGCCGCTCGCTGTCGCTGTAGGCCAGGTCGATGGCGCTTTGCGCATCCAGTTCGACGAGGCTGCCGTCGGCCAGGCGCAGTGAGCGGATCTCGCCGGTGCCGGTGGATTGATCGGCGAGCAGCGGCAGGAACATTTGCTGGCCCTGCTCGACGCCAAGGCCGAGCACCAGCAGCAGGNNCGCAGGCGGCGGCGTGACGAACGGAGCCGCCGGCACCACCGGCAAGGCGCCGAGCTGGCCGAGGGCGGACCAGGTCTCATCGGCGAAAGCCAGCGCCTGCGCATGACGCGGGTCCTGCTCGCGCCAGACGCGCAACGCCTCGGCGTCCTCGGCGGACAGCTCGCCCGCGCCCAGGCGAACCACCCACAGGGCGGCCGCCTCGCGTATCTCCTGCTCGCGCATGTCCTGACTGGTCACGGTGATCTCACGGTTTCTGGTTATATCCACTATGACGCCTGACCCGCGAGGACTCGGTAAGCGGCACTCATCGCGGCTCTTGCAGGCGCTGCATGACATGCGCCAGCGCCTTCGCCAGATGCTTCTGCACCGAACTGTCGGAGATATCCAGCTGCCGCGCCACCTCGGCGTAGGTCAGGCCTTCGAGACGGTTGAGACGGAAGATTTCGCGGGTCCGCTCCGGCAGCTCTGCGACCGCGGCGTGCAACTGCTGCGTGCGCCGTTCGGCGATGGTCTGCTCGTCCAGGCCGGGACGCTCCTCGACGATGCCGTCGAGGTCCTCGTGCGGCACCGAATCGGTCCTGTGCCGCCGCTGCCGACGCACGTGGTCGATCAGCAGGTTCTGCGCCGTCCGGTAGAGCCAGGCCTGGGTGTTGTCGATGCGCTCCTTGCCGTGCTGCTCGGCCAGGCGCAGGAAGCTCTCCTGAACCAGATCGGCGGCCAGCTGGGGATCACTGCCCTTGCGCCTCAGATAGCTCTGCAACGCTTCGGCATGCTGGAGGAAGAGGCTCTTGAGATCGGACTCCGACAAGCGAATTCCTACCGCTGGGGAGGGATGGAGGAAGCGCCATCTTACGTTTTGTTGAGAATCAATTTCAATTGTGAATGTTTGCGGCGGCGCTCTGGGCCCGGATGTACGGCCTGGCTGCGTATGCGATGGGTTTCACCCATCGCTACAACCTCAACCCTCGCTGTTGAGCAGCGCCGGCAGCTGTGCGGCGAGCTTCTGGCTGTTCAGCGGGGCGCGGATGAAGCCGCGCTGGCGGCCGTCGGGGCCGATGATGACCAGGTTGCCGCTGTGGTCGACGGTGTAGCCGGGCTTGCTGGTGTCGGCCGGGATGAACGGGATGCTGACGCCGTTGGCGAGGGTCTGGATGCTCTGCACGTCGCCGGTCAGGCCGATGAAGCTGGGGTCGAAATAACCCAGGTACTGCTTGAGCTGCTGCGGGGTGTCGCGGTTCGGGTCGACGCTGACCAGCACCACGCGCAGCCGTTCGCGCGCCTCGGCCGGCAGCAGGCCCTTGACCTCGCGCATCTGCGCCAGGGTGGTCGGGCAGATGTCCGGGCAGAAGGTGTAGCCGAAGAACAGCAGGCTCCAGCGCCCCTTCAGTTCGTCCACCGCCAGCGGCTTGCCGTCCTGGTCGGTGAGGCTCAGCGCCGGCACCTGGCGCGGCTGCGGCAGCAGGATGATGCCGGCATCCAGCAGCTTGGCCGGGTCGGCGCCGCCGCGCTGGTCGAGCACCTTGTGTACGGTGAGGCCGATCACCAGGGCGATGAGGGCGACGAGAACGACAACGGTCTTGTGGATGCGGGTCATAGGCTCACGAGCAGGTAATGGTCGATCAGCAGCGCGATGAACAGCCCGAACAGATACCAGATGCTGTACTTGAAGGTCGCCATCGCGGCGTGGGGCCGGCTGTCCCGGTAAAGCATCCAGGCCCAGTGCAGGAAGCGCCCGCCAAGGACGACCGCGCAGGCCAGGTAGAGCATCCCGCTCATGCGGATGACGAAGGGCAGCAGGCTGACGGCGAACAATACCAGCGTGTAGAAGAGGATGTGCAGCTTGGTGTAGTGCACGCCGTGGGTCACCGGCAGCATCGGGATGTCGGCCTTGGCGTATTCGGCGCGGCGGTGGATCGCCAGGGCCCAGAAATGCGGCGGCGTCCAGGCGAAGATGATCAGCACCAGCAG
>DIEE01000080.1:25598-25870 GCA_002418465.1 Pseudomonas sp. UBA5782
TGGTG
The DNA here is from genome assembly GCA_002418465.1 of Pseudomonas sp. UBA5782. Taxonomy (GTDB): domain Bacteria; phylum Pseudomonadota; class Gammaproteobacteria; order Pseudomonadales; family Pseudomonadaceae; genus Pseudomonas_O. Next base: position 25,604 of record DIEE01000080.1, read on the forward strand.
AAGGTCAGCAGCAGCGCCTGCCCGGCCAGCGCCAGCACCAGGGCGAAGGTCAGCGCGGCAGCCGGCGACACCCGCCCTTCGGCCAGCGGCCGCTTGTGCGTGCGCGCCATCAGCGCATCGATGCGGCGGTCGACCACATGGTTCACCGCCGCCGCGCCACCCGCGCACAGGGCGATGCCGAGGTTGCCGAACAGCAGCACGCTCCAGGCCACCCCGGCGCGGCTGGCGAGGAACATGCCGACCAGCGAGGTGATCAGCATCAGCAGC
>DIEE01000068.1:0-15118 GCA_002418465.1 Pseudomonas sp. UBA5782
GTGGCCGAGGCTGTCGTTGATCAGCTTGAAACGGTCGAGGTCGATGAACATCAGCGCCGCCTGGCGCGCGCCGGCCTTGCGCTGACGCTGCAGCGCCTGATGCAGCAACTCGTCGAGGCGCGTGCGGTTGGCCAGGCCGGTCAGCGGATCGTGGCGCGCGGCGTGGCGGAGCTGGCTGTCGACCGCCTTGCGCTGGCTGATGTCGGTTTGCGAGCCGGTCATGCGCAGGCCGCCCTGGCGGTCGCGTTCGGCCACGCCGCGGACCAGCACCCAGGCGAATTCGCCGTCGCTGCGGCGCATCCGGTACTCCATGTGCAGGGAGGCGGTTTCGTCGCGCAGGTGCGCATCGATGGCCTGGCGCAGCGCCGGCAGGTCGTCCGGGTGGACGCGGCTGAACCAGCCCTGGCTGCTTTCGCTGAAGCTGTCGCGGTCGTAGCCGAGCATGCTCGCCCAGCGTTCCGAGAGGTACAGCCGGTCGTGCTCGACGTCCCAGTCCCAGAGGCCGTCGTTGGCGCCGCGCAGAGCGCGGGCGAAGCGCGCCTCGCTGTCCTCCAGGGCGCGATGCTGGGCGGCGGTGTAGGTGTCGATGGCCAGCGTCATGTCGAAGAACACGGCCTTGAGCAGGCTCTGGTAGAGCGCTGCGTTTTCACTGCCGGGGAACAGCGCATCGACCATCTGGTCGAGGTACATGCGGTAGCCGCCCAGGTACCACTTCATCTCCACGCCGACATGCTCGTGGACCACGCCGATGCGCAGCCGCTCCTGCACGTAGTCGCGGTCGTAGGGGCCCATCCACAGGCGCCGGTAGTAGTTCAGCTGGCTGCGCTTGAGGCGCTTGAGGGTTTCCGCGTCGTGCAGGATGCGCTGCAGCGGGTCGAACGTGACCATGTGCGCGTAGAGCGCCTCGACGAACGCCGCATGCGGGCCTTCCATCAGCCCGGCCGCGCGGTTCAGGCGCTCGGCGTCCTGCTCGTTCCAGTCGAGAAAGCGGCAGCGTGTTTCGACCTCCTGCCGATCCAGGCCGATGCGTTTCAGCAAACCTTGAAGTTCCTGTTCCGGCCTCATGTCATCCTCTCCTGGATATTCGAGCCCCAAAAAAAAAGCGCCGCGATGACCCGCCTCTGAACGAGGAAAGTCATCGCGGCGCTCTGTCTTTCAGGCCCTGAATGTCCTGACCGGCAAAGCCGATTTCCGCCTGAGCGAAATCGCCGGCGTCCTTTTAACCCAAGCGGGGGGTGGCGGACAACTTGGCCAATAGTTGCGTGAGGTGTCGACGCAGCTCGCCGAGCTCGCGCGACTTGAAGGAATGCCGGGTGCGCTCGAGCACCGCGACCGCGTCCGCCAGGGCCGCGTGCAGCTCGCCGGTCGGGCTCAGGGCGGCGTTGTCGAACCAGCGGCAGAGCGGCGCCTGGCTGCAATCCACCGGCGAGCAGATCACTTCGCCGTCCAGGTTCAGCGAGCTCAGCAGGAGGCGCAGGCGTTGCTCCGTTTCCGGGTTGGTACAGGCGAGCAGTACGGGGGAGCTGTGACATGGCATCGGGTCAAGACCATAGCGAAGGGCCATTACAGAATATCCCTCTACCCTGGTCGGCCGTTGACCTCCGTCAGCCTCGCTCGCCCCCTGCCTTTGGCGCGAGAGCGGCGGTATCCGCCACGTCCGCCGCGGGCTGCGGCGGGGTGAATGGGTCCGGCCCCTCGCTGGGCAGGGCGCCGGTCTCGCCGTCCTCAAGCACCGCGTAGGCGCTGCTGCAGAAGAACGAGTTGAGGCGCTTCATGTCGGCGATCAGCTCCAGGTGCAGCGAGCTGGTCTCGATGCTCTGCACCACCTGCTGGCTGAGGCGCTCGACGTGGGCATGGGCCAGGCGCCGCTCGCGCACGCGGAAGCGGCGCTTCTCGCGCAGCAGCTGGCGCGCGCCCTGGCGGTCGCCGGAAAGGAACACCGAGAGCCCCAGGCGCAGGTTGGTGAGCAGTTGCTCGTGCATCTCGCTGAGTTCTTCCAGGCCCTTCTCGGAGAACGAGTGGCGCCGTGCCGTCTTGTGGTGCTGCAGCTTGCCGAGCATGTGCTCGATGGTGTCGCCGGCGTGTTCGAGGTTGACTGCCAGCTCGATGATTTCCGCCCATCGCCGGGCGTCCGGTTCCGACATCGCCTCGCGGGGAATCTGCGCCAGGTACAGCTTGACCGCGTTGTACAGCGCGTCGACATCGTCGTCGAGACGGCGAATCTCCTGGCCCGAGGCAACTTCGCCGCGCTGCAGCACCTCCAGCAGGCGGATCAGCATGTGGTCGATCAGATCGCCGATGCGCAGGGTTTCGCGCACCGCGTTGGACAGCGCCAGGCTCGGCGTTTCCAGCGCGCTGCGGTCGAGGTGGCGGGGGCGGGCGACGCCGTTGTCGAGGTGCTTTTCCGGTAGCAGCAGGGTGCACAGGCGCGCCATCCACTTCACCGTGGGCAGCATCAGCAGGCAGCGCAGGGTGTTGTAGACCAGGTGGAAACCGATCACCAGGCTGGCCGCCTCGAAGGTCTGCTGCGCGTTCATCCAGTCCACCAGCGGGTGCAGCAGCGGCGACACCAGCAGCAGGCCGATCAGCTTGTAGAGCAGGCTGCCCAGCGCCACCCGGCGGCCGGCGGCGGACTGCATGCTGCTGTTGAGGAAGGCCAGCACGCCGCTGCCGATGTTGGCGCCGATCACCAGGCCGATCGCCACCGGCAGGCTGATCAGCCCGGCGCTGGCCAGGGTCGCGGTGAGCAGCACGGCGGCGAGGCTGGAGTAGGTGGCCATCGCCAGCAGCGCGCCGACCATGGCGTCGAGCAGCAGGTCGCCGGTTAGCGAGCCGAACAGCACCTTGATCCCGCGTGATTCGGTGATCGGCAAGGCGGCGCTGACGATCAGCTGCAGCGCCAGGATGATCAGGCCGAGGCCAATGAAGGCGCGGCCGAGCTGGCCTAAGCGGGTCTGCTTGCGCGAGAGAAACAGCAGCACGCCGACGAAGGTCAGCAGCGGCGACAGCCAGGNNAGCCAGGACAGGTCGAAGGTCAGCACGCGCGCCATCAGCGCGGTACCCACGTCGGCACCGAGCATGATGGTCAGCGCAGGCGCCAGCGCCATCAGCCCCTGACTGACGAAGGAGGTGGCCAGCAGCGCGGTGGCGTTGCTGCTCTGCACCAGCGCGGTGACGCCGATGCCGGCGGCGAAGGCCAGCGGCAGGCGGTTGATGCTGTGGCTGAGGATGCGCCGCAGTTGCGAGCCGAACACGCGGAGGATGCCGGTACGCACGATGTGCGTGCCCCAGACCAGCAGCGCGATGGCGGAAAGCAGATTGAGCAAGGTCAGCATATGAGACGGCCTCCCTGGCTATCGGTGTGCGTCGGAAATGCCGGATCGCCTGAGCGAGCAGGCGCGGCGGATACCTTTGGGTGGACTCGTTATCGGCGCGCGGGTTCGTTTTTTCGCCCGTTCTGCGGGGCAATTATTACAGATTGGTTTCAGTTTGGTGGCGGCCGCGTCGCGTATCAACCGAGGCTGTCGGCGTCCGGCGCGTTGCCGTCGAGACGGATCTTCAGCGCCAGGTCGGTGCGCGATTCCGCGTTCTTCAGCGCCTGTTCGAGGCTTATCGCGCCGGACTGCTGCAGCGCGAAGAGGTGCTGGTCGAAGGTCTGCAGGCCGCTTTCCGGCGCATTGCCGATAGCGTCCTTGAGCTCGCCCAGTTCGTCGCGCTTGACCAGGTCGCGCAGGTGCGGAGTCGCCAGCAGCAGCTCCACGGCCAGTACGCGGCGCTGTTGCAGCCCCGGAATCAGGCGCTGGGCGACGACCGCCAGGAGGTTCTGCGAGAGGTCGGCGAGGACCTGCTTGCGTGCGCCCTCGGGGAAGAAGTGCACCACCCGCTCGATCGCCTGGATGCTGCTGGTGGCGTGCAGCGTGGCGACGCACAGGTGGCCGGTCTCGGCGTAATACAGGGCGTGCTGCATGCATTCGGCGTCGCGGATTTCGCCGAGCATGATCACGTCCGGCGCCTCGCGCAGCACGTTGCGCAGCGCGGCGGCGAAGCTGTGGGTGTCCAGGCCGACCTCGCGCTGGTCGACCAGCGAGCGCTTGTGCCTGTGGATGAACTCGATGGGGTCCTCGATGCAGAGGATGTGGCCGCCCTTGCGCGCGTTGCGGTGGTCGAGCAGGGCGGCGAGGGTGGTCGACTTGCCGGAGCCGGCGGCGCCGACCACCAGGATCAACCCGCGGTCGAACAGCGCCAGGCGCTCCAGCGGCGCCGGCAGGCCGAGGGCGGCGAGGGCGGGGATTTCACTCTTCACATGGCGCACGACCATGCCGACTTCGCCGCGCTGCAGGTAGACGTTGGCGCGGAAACGGCCGACCTGCGGCACGCTCACCGCCAGGTTCAGCTCCAGCTCGCGCTCGAATTCGGCGATCTGCGCCGGGTTCATCAGCGCGTAGGCCAGTTGGCGCACCGCGCCGGGGCCGAGCGCCGGGCACTCCAGCGCTACGCTGTTGCCGTCGACCTTGACGTGCGGCGGCGCGCCGACGCTGAAGAACATGTCCGAGCCGCCGCGTTCGGCCAACTGGCGCAGCAGGGCGTGGATCTCGCTGCTGTCGGGGGCATTCTGGTCGTCCATTTCGCTGTCGCTCCTGCTGCGCATCCGCGGATCGGAGGCGCATGATCGTGCAGCGGGCCGCGCGGCGCAATTCGATGCCGGCGACGCCCGTCCCAATTCGTTGCGCAGCGAGGAAACCATGCAGCACAAGTACGAAGAAGTCGCCCGCAAACTGCTCGGCGCGCCCTACGGCGAACTCGACGAAAACGCCCAGCGCGTCGCCCGCCATCTCGCCGGGCGCACGCCGATCGCGCGCAACACCGCGCAGGACGAGGAAGACACCGCGAGCTTCGGCCAGCGCGCGGCGGACGCCATCGCCAGCTTCGGCGGTTCCTGGGCGTTCATCCTCTCGTTCATCGGGCTGATCGTGCTCTGGGTCGGGCTCAACTCGCTGGTCCTGGTGCGCTACGGCGCCGCCTTCGACGCCTATCCGTACATCCTGCTCAACCTGTTCCTGTCGATGCTGGCCTCGGTGCAGGCGCCGCTGATCCTCATGTCGCAGAACCGCCAGGCGGAGAAGGACCGCATCAACGCCGAGCACGACTACGAGGTGAACCTCAAGGCCGAGCTGGAAATCATGCTGCTGCACGAGAAGGTCGACGCATTGCGCGAAACCCAGTGGCGCGAGCTGGTGGCGATGCAGGCGCAGCAGATCGAACTGCTGGAGCGGCTGGCGGCGCAGCGCGGCTAATGGAGCCTTGCGACAGGAGCTGTCGCGTTCCTCGACAGACTGGGCGAACTGATAACCTAGGCGTCCCACCGACAGACCGTGCAGCCATGCTCAGCCTCTACCACGCTCCCGACCTGGAAACCCTCGGCGCCCTCGCCACGCGCCTGCTCGCCCAGCCGCAACGCGATCCCTTCGCGCAGGCGCGGGTGGTGGTGCCGAGCCAGGGCATCGGCCGCTGGCTGACGCTGCAACTGGCGCGCGAGCAGGGCATCGCCATGCAGCTGGAGGTGAAGCTACCGGCGGCGTTCGTCTGGGACCTCTCGCGGCAGGTGCTCGGCCAGTTGCCGGAGCAGTCGGCGTTCACCACGCTGACGCTGAGCTGGCGCCTCTACGACTGGCTCTGCGAGCCGGCCAACCTGCAGCGCGCCGAGCGCCTGCAGCGTTACCTGGACGGCGGCGACGAACGCCGACGGCTGTCCCTGGCGGCAAAGATCGCCGACGTCTTCGACCAGTACCTGCTCTATCGCGATGACTGGCTGGCCGCCTGGGAGCGTGGCGCGCTGTGCGACCTCGGCGCCGACGAAGCCTGGCAGGCGCTGCTCTGGCGCGAGCTGACCGCCGACGGCCACCCGCACCGCGCGCGCCTGCTCGACGATCTGCTGCAGCGCCTGTACGACCCCGAACCGATCGCCGAGCTGCCGGAGCGCCTTCTGGTGTTCGGTATCAGCTCGCTGCCGCCGCATCACCTGCGCGTGCTCGAAGCCCTGGCGCGGCATACCGAGGTGGTGCTGTTCGCGCTCAACCCGTGCCGCGAGGCCTGGGGCGAGATCCGCGACATCAGGGAGCTGGCGAAACAGCCGGAGCTGAGCCCGGATGAATGGTATCTGGACGTCGGCCACCCGCTGCTCGCCAGCCTCGGCAAGCAGGGCCGCGACTTCTTCGACAGCCTGTTCAGCCTGGCCTCGGCCGAAGGCGGACAGGAAACCGGCTTGTATTCCGAGGACGCCGACCTGCACGACAGCAGCCTGCTGCGCGCCCTGCAGAACGACATCCTGCGCCTGCGCACACGTCAGCCCGACGAGCGCATCGTCCTGCGCGCAGACGACCGCTCGCTGGAGCTGCACGTCGCCCACTCGCCGCTGCGCGAGGTGGAAATCCTGCATGACCAGTTGCTCGCGCGTTTCGCCGCAGATCCTGGCCTGACGCCGGATCAGGTGGTGGTGCTGACCCCGGATATCGAACGCTACGCGCCCTACATCGAGGCGGTTTTTTCCTCGCGTACTGGCGCTTCGCGGCAGAGTGCCCCACGCATTCCCTTCAGCCTCGCCGACCGCAGCCTGCGCGCCGAACTGCCGCTGCTGGAAGCCTTCCTCGACCTGCTCGCACTGCCGGAAAGCCGCTTCGCCGCCGAAGAAGTGCTGGCCTGGCTGGAACAGCCGGCCATCGCCCGCCGCGCGGGTATCGAGGCCGAGGACCTGCCGCTGCTGCGCCAGGCGCTGGTGGAACACCTCAAGGGCCGCACCGAGCTGTACGTCATCGAGTATCGCGTGCGGCATGCCGATGGCCACTGGCTGTGGGTCGAGGACCGCGGCCAGGCGGTGGAGCGCGATACGCGCGGGCGGGTCACGCGGATGCTCGGCACGCGCCGCGACGTCAGTGCGCGCAAGGCCCGCGAGGCCGACCAGCTGCTCGCCGCCACGGTGTTCGAGGCGGCCAGCGAAGGCATCGTCATCCTCGATCCGCAGTACCGCCTGCTGGCGGTCAACGGCGCGTTCAGCCAGGTCACCGGCTACCGCCGCGACGAAGTGCTCGGCCGCCGTGTCGCCGCGCTGTCCAGCAGCCGCGATTCGCTGCGCCAGTACCAGCAGATCGACGCCGAATTGCGCGAGCACGGACGCTGGCAGGGCGAGCTGATCGAGACCCGCAAGAGCGGCGAACTCTACCCGCAGTGGCTGCAGCTCAACGTGGTGCGCGACGCCCGTGGCACGCTCAGCCACATCGTCGGCTTCTTCGCCGACCTCAGTTCCCGGCGCCAGGCCGAGGAGCGCCTGCGCTACCTGTCGAACTACGACGAACTGACCGGCCTGGCCAACCGCACGCTGTTCCGCGAACGCCTGCACGAAGCCAGCCAGCGTGCCCGCCAGGGCGGCCGCAGCCTGGCCCTGCTGCACATCGACCTGGACCGCTTCAAGCTGCTCAACGACAGCCTCGGCCACGAGGTCGCCGACCAGGCGCTGCGGCAGATGGCCCGGCGCCTGACCCAGGCGGTGCCGGAGGCGGACACCCTGGCGCGGATCTCCGGCGACGAATTCGCCGTGCTGCTGGATTCCTACGGCAGCCTCTCGGCCCTGGCGCGCAGCGCCGAACGGCTGCTCGGCAAGCTGCGCAAGCCGATCGACATCGGCGGCCAGGAACTGGTGATCAGCGCCTCGCTGGGGATCAGCCTTCTGCCGGACAACGCACGGGAAATCTCCGCCCTGATCAGCCAGGCGAACACCGCCATGCAGCAGGCCAAGCGCCTGGGTGGCGATGGCTTCCAGTTCTTCACCGACAGCCTGCAGGCCTCGACGCTGGAGCGCCTGCAGTTGGAGAACCAGCTGCGCAAGGCCATCGCCGAAGGCCAGCTGGATGTCTTCTACCAGCCCAAGCTGCGCCTCGCCGACGACAGCCTCGGCGCGGCCGAGGCGCTGGTGCGCTGGCATCATCCGGAGCAGGGGCTGCTGGCACCGGGCGCGTTCATCGGGCTGGCCGAGGAAACCGGGCTGATCGGCGCGATCGGCGAGTTCGTCCTGCGCCGTGCCTGCGCCGACGCCTGTACCTGGCGCGCGCAGGGCATGGAGGTTCGCGTCTCGGTGAACATCTCGGTGCACCAGGTGCGCCAGGGCAACCTGACCAGCCTGGTGCGCCAGGTGCTCGACGACAGCGGCCTGCCGCCGCACCTGCTGGAGCTGGAGCTGACCGAGAGCCAGATGCTCGACAACGTCGAGACCATCGCGCGCAGCTTCCAGCAGTTGCGCGCCCTCGGCGTGAAGCTGGCGATCGACGACTTCGGCACCGGCTTCTCCTCGCTGAGCTACCTCAAGCGCTTCCCGGTGGACGTGCTGAAGATCGACCAGAGCTTCATCCGCGACCTCTCCGCCACCGGCGAGGACGCCGCCATAACCCGCGCGATCATCGCCATGGCCCACAGCCTGGAGCTGGAAGTAGTCGCCGAGGGCGTCGAGCAGCAGGCGCAGCTGGATTTCCTCAAGGCCCACGGCTGCGACGAAATCCAGGGCTACCTGATCGCCCGGCCGCTGGCGGTGCCGGCCTTCGTCGCGCTGCTGGAAGAACAGCGCCGCGGCTGAACCTGCCTAGTCCTGCAACTGACGCATCAGCAGCCCCAGCTCCGGGCGCACGTCCTCGGGCAGCGGCAGGTAGAGCACGTGGCCGTCGCCCGGCGCCACTTCGACGCCCTGGCCGGCGGCATTCTGCAGCGCGTCGAGGCGGAAGTGCAGGTTGCCCTGCGGGGTCATCAGTTCCAGCTGATCGCCGAGAGCGAAGCGGTTCTTCACCTTCACCTCGGCCAGGCCGTGGCGGCGCTCGCCGGTCAGCTCGCCGACGAACTGCTGGCGTTCGGACAGCGAGCTGCCGCGCAGATAGTTCTGGTATTCGTCGTGCACGTGGCGGCGCAGGAAACCCTCGGTGTAGCCGCGGTGGGCGAGGGATTCCAGGTTGCCCAGCAGCGACGGGTCGAACGGCCTGCCGGCCACGGCGTCGTCGATGGCGCGGCGATAGACCTGCGCGGTGCGCGCCACGTAGAAGTGCGACTTGGTGCGGCCCTCGATCTTCAGCGAATGCACGCCCATCGCCACCAGCCGCTCGACGTGCTGCACGGCGCGCAGGTCCTTGGAGTTCATGATGTAGGTGCCGTGCTCGTCCTCGAAGGCGGACATCGGCTCGCCGGGACGGGTGCTTTCCTCGAGCAGGAACACCCGCTCGCTCGGCGCGCCCTGGCCGAGGGTCGGCTGCACCTGCTGCACGCCGGCAGCGACGATCTCGCCCAGTTCGTTCTCCTGCGCCGCGCTGGCCTTGTACTCCCAGCGGCAGGCGTTGGTGCAGGTGCCCTGGTTGGGGTCGCGGTGGTTGAGGTAACCGGAAAGCAGGCAGCGCCCGGAATAGGCCATGCACAGTGCGCCGTGGACGAACACCTCAAGCTCCATGCCGGGCACGCGCTGGCGGATTTCGCCGATCTCCTCCAGCGACAGTTCGCGCGAGAGGATGGTCCGCGTCAGCCCCTGCCGGCGCCAGAACTCGACGCTCGCCCAGTTCACCGCGTTGGCCTGCACCGAGAGGTGGATCGGCATCTGCGGGAAGTGCTCGCGTACCAGCATGATCAGGCCGGGATCGGACATGATCAGCGCGTCCGGGCCCATCTCGATCACCGGCTGCAGGTCGCGCAGGAAGGTCTTCAGCTTGGCGTTGTGCGGCGCGATGTTGACCACCACGTAGAACTGCTTGCCCTGCGCGTGCGCCTCGTCGATGCCCAGCGCCAGGTGGGCGTGATCGAACTCGTTGTTGCGCACGCGCAGGCTGTAGCGCGGCTGGCCGGCGTATACCGCGTCGGCGCCGTAGGCGAAGGCGTAACGCATCGACTTGAGGGTGCCGGCAGGGGAAAGCAGCTCGGGGCGGAACGGCGAGGTGGTCATGGCGGGCGGATCGCAACCTGAAAACGGGGTCGCGATTCTAGGCGGCGTGCGCCGCGGCGGGATTGATCTGGGTCTAGCTGCGGCGAATGGGCGCAGCTAGGCCCAGTTCATCAATCGCGTTCGAGCAGCCAGGCCTGCGCTCCGGGACGGTATTCGGGAATCTCATCCGGCGCGGCGGCATTCACCGCCTCGATGATCTTCAGCTGCTTGCCGTCGCGCTCGAACAGCCAGGAGCGGCCCTGCTCGCCGAGCTGCAGCCAGAGGCTGTCGTGCTCGCCGGCCATCGACGCGCAATCGCCGGCCAGGCACAGCGCATAGCGGTCCGCGCCGGGCAGCCCTTCGAGGCGACCGTCGGGGTGGAACAGCACCAGCCCACCTTCGCCCTGGCCCTCGCGGATGGTCCAGGTGCCGCCCAGGTAGGCGGCATAGAGCGCGTGCTCGAAGCTGGCGCCGGGCGGTGCGTCGGCGGCGGCCGCGACGGCGGGATGGGCGAAGCGCTGCTCCGGCCAGCTCTGGCTGGNNAGGCGCTCCTGGAAGTCGCCGGGAAATTCCACCCGCCACTGGCGCTCCTGCTCGTCCACCAGCTGGCCTTCACCCAGCTCGAAGCCGTTGCTGAAGGCGGCACTGCGGTTCTGCGGGTCGATCCGCCATTCCAGGTTCGGGCCGAATGCCAGCAGCGACTCGCGCAGGCTCTTGCCGTCCGCGGCGGCGCTGATCGCCGCCTGGTTGATCCAGATGCCGCTGGGATCGCTCGGCGGGCTGGCGCAACCCGCCAGCAGGCTGCCGGCGAGCAACAGGAAAAGGGCATTGCGCATGGGCGATGGCTTCCGTCGGGCGGCGGGGCAAAAGCCCCGGCGGGGGGCGGTTATTCGAGGACCAGGATGGCGTCCATTTCCACCTGCGCGCCGCGCGGCAGGGCGGCGACGCCGATGGCGGCACGCGCCGGGTAGGGCTGCTGGAAGTAACGGCCCATGACTTCATTGACGGTGGCGAAGTGCGCCAGGTCGGTGAGGAAGATGTTCAGCTTGACGATGTCCTTGAACGAGCCTCCGGCGGCTTCGGCCACCGCCTTGAGGTTCTCGAACACCTGCACGGTCTGCGCCTCGAAGCCTTCCACCAGCTCCATGGTCGCCGGGTCCAGCGGGATCTGCCCGGACATGTACAGCGTGTTGCCGGCCTTGATCGCCTGGGAGTAGGTGCCGATGGCGGCGGGGGCCTTGTCGCTGCTGATGACGGTCTTGCTCATGATGAACTCCTTTTGAGGGTGTTTGCCGGCGTGCGCGGGCGAGCCGGCGCGCTCGGTGGGAAAGGGGTCAGGCGCGGACGCGGGTGATGCGCACCACGCCCATCAGGGTGCGCAGCTTGCGGATCACGCGGGCCAGGTGCACGCGGTCGTGCACGCTGATCACCAGCTGGACCACGCTGATGCGGCCGTCGCGCTCGTCCATGCCGATCTTCTCGATGTTGCCGTCGGCGGCGTTGACGCTGCCGGCGAGCAGGGCGATCAGGCCGCGCTGGTGTTCCAGCTCGACGCGCAGCTCGACGTTGAATTCGCCGGTGACGTCCTTGGCCCAGGACAGCTGCACGCATTTTTCCGGGTTGTTGCGGATTTCGGCGATGTTCTTGCAGCTTTCCAGGTGCACGACCATGCCCTTGCCGGCGGACAGGTGGCCGATGATCGGATCGCCCGGAATCGGCGTGCAGCATTTGGCGTAGCTGAGCACCAGACCTTCGGTGCCGCGGATCGCCAGCGGCCCTTCGGCGCTCTGCGGCTGTTCGCCCTCGCTGGCCAGCAGGCGCCGTGCGACCACGTAGGCCATGCGGTTGCCCAGGCCGATGTCTTCGAGCAGATCCTCGAGCACGTCCATGCGGTACTCGCCGAGCACGCCGCGCACGCGCTCGGCGGTGATCTTCTCCAGGTGGCTGTCGAAGCCGGCCAGCACCTTGTTCAGCAGGCGCTCGCCGAGGCTGATCGACTCCGAGCGGCGCTGCTGCTTGAGCGCGTGGCGGATGTGCGTGCGCGCCTTGCCGGTGACCACGAAATTCAGCCAGGCCGGGTTCGGCCGTGCGCCCGGTGCGCTGACGATCTCCACCGTCTCGCCGCTTTCAAGCGGTTGCGAGAGCGGCGCCAGGCGGCGGTTGATCCGGCAGGCGATGCAGCTGTTGCCGACGTCGGTGTGCACCGCGTAGGCGAAGTCGACCGCGGTGGAGCCCTTGGGCAGCTCCATGATGCGGCCCTTGGGCGTGAACACGTAGACCTCGTCCGGGAACAGGTCGATCTTCACGCTCTCGATGAATTCCAGCGAGTTGCCGGCGCGCTGCTGCATCTCCAGCACGCCCTTCACCCATTGCCGGGCGCGGGCGTGGGTGCCCTTGGGCTGCTCGTCGTCGCTGGACTTGTACAGCCAGTGCGCGGCGATGCCGTTGTTGGCCATCTCTTCCATCTCGCGGGTGCGGATCTGGATCTCGATGGGCACGCCGTGCATGCCGAACAAAGTGGTGTGCAGCGACTGGTAGCCGTTGGCCTTGGGAATCGCGATGTAGTCCTTGAAGCGCCCCGGCAGCGGCTTGTACAGGCTGTGCACCGCGCCGAGCACGCGGTAGCAGGTGTCGACCTTGTCGACGATGATGCGGAAGGCGTAGACGTCCATGATCTCGTTGAACGCCTTATGCTTGCCGCGCATTTTCTGGTAGATGCTGTAGAGGTGCTTCTCGCGGCCGACCACCTCGCCTTCCAGCTCGTCGCGCTGCAGGCAGTGGGTGAGGGATTCCTCGATCTTGTTGACGATTTCCTTGCGGTTGCCGCGGGCCTTCTTCACCGCCTTGGCGATCAGCCCGGAACGCATCGGATGCATCGCCTTGAAGCCGAGGTCCTCGAATTCCACGCGCATCGCATGCATGCCCAGCCGGTTGGCGATGGGCGCGTAGATCTCCAGGGTTTCCTTGGCGATGCGCCGGCGTTTCTCGCCCGACAGCACTTCAAGGGTGCGCATGTTGTGCAGGCGGTCGGCCAGCTTGACCAGGATCACGCGGATGTCGCGGGCCATGGCCATGGCCATCTTCTGGAAGTTTTCCGCCTGCGCCTCGGCCTTGGTCTCGAAGTTCATCTGGGTCAGCTTGCTGACCCCGTCGACCAGGTCCGCCACCGTCTCGCCGAACTGGGCGATCAGCGCTTCCTTGGCGATGCCGGTGTCCTCGATGACGTCGTGCAGCATCGCGGCCATCAGGCTCTGATGGTCCATGTGCATGTCGGCGAGGATGTTGGCCACCGCGAGCGGGTGGGTGACGTAGGCTTCGCCGCTGCGACGGCGCTGGCCGTCGTGGGCTTGCTCGGCGTAGAAATACGCGCGGCGGACCAGATTGACCTGGTCCGCACCGAGGTAGGTCGAAAGTCGTTCGGCGAGGGTATCTATGCTAGCCAAGGCAGGGCCTCCTGCCGGCGCGCGATCGCTACCCTGTGACTTCGACCGGGCATAGGCTTAAAGGGCCTCGTTGGCCTCTTCCTCATAACTGGCGAAGAGCGGCTCGTCATCGACGATCTCTTCCTGGGCGATCACGTCGTAATCGATCAGGCCTTCGGCGATTTCGCGCAGGGCGACAACGGTCGGCTTGTCGTTTTCCCAGGCTACCTTGGGCTCCTTGCCGCCGGTTGCCAGCTGACGGGAGCGCTTGGTGGCGAGCATGACCAGCTCGAAACGGTTATCCACGTGGTCCAGGCAGTCTTCAACGGTAACGCGAGCCATGGTGTTCCTCTGAATCTCGAAAAGTCTGGGAGCTGTGCCCGATCGGGCGAGCGGACTGGATAGTCTAAAAAATCACCAGCATTAAGGGAAGGGGTAAATCAGCCGGCGGCACCACCGCTGTCCCGCCCCTCATGCCAGCAGTTGCTGCAACAACTCGCCGAAGCGCAGCTGCTGGGTGTTCTGCTGCAGCTGGTTGGCGCGGAAGATCGCCTTGAGGTCGTCCAGGGCGTGGGCGAAATCGTCATTGATCACCAGGTAGTCGTACTCGACGTAGTGGCTCATCTCGCTGACCGCCTCGCGCATGCGCCGCTCGATGATTTCCTCGCTGTCCTGGCCGCGGTTGGTCAGGCGCTGGCGCAGCGCTTCCTGGGTCGGCGGCAGGATGAACACCGATTTCGCCTGCGGCATCAGCCGGCGTACCTGCTGCGCGCCCTGCCAGTCGATCTCCAGGATCAGGTCGTAGCCCTCGGCGAGGGTGCGCTCCAGCGCCCGTTGCGAGGTGCCATAGAGGTTGCCGAAGACCTCGGCGTGCTCGAGGAAGTCGTTGTGCTCGAGCAGCTCGGTGAAGTGCTGGCGGTCGACGAAGTGGTAGTTGACCCCGTCCACCTCGCCGGGGCGCATCGCCCGGGTGGTGTGCGAAACCGACACGCGCACCTGCGGCATGGCGTCGATCAGGGCCTTGACCAGGCTGGTCTTGCCCGCGCCGGAGGGCGCGGAAACGATATACAAGGTGCCGCTGCTCATCTTCTCGATAACCTATTCGATGTTCTGCACTTGTTCGCGCATCTGTTCGATCAATACCTTGAGGTTCACCGCGGCCTGGGTCGAACGCGGGTCGAAGGCCTTGGAACCCAGGGTGTTGGCCTCGCGGTTGAGTTCCTGCATGAGGAAGTCCAGGCGCCGGCCGGCGGCGCCACCGGCCTTGAGCACGCGGCGCACTTCGCCGACGTGGGTGCTCAGGCGGTCGAGTTCTTCGGCGACGTCGCTCTTTTGCGCCAGCAGCACCAGTTCCTGCTCCAGGCGTTGCGGGTCGAGTTCGGCACGCATCTCGGTGAAGCGGTCGAGAATCTTCTGGCGCTGTCCGGCGAGCATCTGCGGCACCTGCTCGCGTAGTGCGGCCACTTCACCAATGATCGCGTCGAGGCGCTCGTTGAGCAGGCGCGCCAGCTCGGCGCCCTCGCGTGCGCGGCCGTTCTTCAGCTCGGCGAGAGCTTCGCCGAACAGTTCCAGTGCGGCTGCGTTCATCGCCTGCGGGTCGGCGGNNCGGCGGCGTCGGCCACCAGCACGCCGGGCCAGGCGAGCACTTCCAGCGGATTCAGCGGTGCCGGCTGCTTGATCAGCGCGGCGACGCTTTCGGCCGCGGCGATCAGTTGCGCGGCGCGTTCGCGGTCGACCTGCAGCTCTTCGCCGCCGC
>DIEE01000068.1:15135-15559 GCA_002418465.1 Pseudomonas sp. UBA5782
CGCGAAACGCCCTGGCGCAGCGCTTCGCGCACCGCGCCTTCAAGGTCGCGGAAGGCGTCCGGCAGGCGCAGGTGCGGTTCCAGATAGCGGTGATTGACCGAGCGCAGCTCCCAGCTCAGGGTGCCGTGGGCGCCGGCCCGCTCGACCCGCGAGAAGGCGGTCATGCTGTGCACCATGGGGAAAACCTCTCGGTGAAGACGGGAAACAGGGTACGAAAGGCGCAGGATTGTAGCGCAGTGCGTCGGTGCCTCCCAATCGCCGATGGGCGGCAGCCGGTGCGGCCCTTATACTGCGCGACAGTTTTCTGCCTAGGAATTACCCATGAAGCGTCCAAGTGGCCGTGCCGCCGACCAGCTGCGTCCGATCCGCATCACCCGCAACTACACCAAGCACGCCGAAGGTTCGGTGCTGGTGGAGTTCGGCG
>DIEE01000068.1:15623-22097 GCA_002418465.1 Pseudomonas sp. UBA5782
ATCCAGCGCCTGATCGGCCGCGCCCTGCGCGCCTCGCTGGACATGAGCAAGCTCGGAGAGAACACCCTGTACGTCGATTGCGACGTGATCCAGGCCGATGGCGGCACCCGTACCGCGTCGATCACCGGCTCGATGGTCGCGCTGGTCGATGCGCTGAAGGTGCTGAAGAAGCGCGGCGGGCTCAAGGGCGGCGATCCGCTCAAGCAGATGATCGCCGCGGTATCGGTCGGCATCTATCAGGGCGAGCCGGTGCTTGATCTGGATTATCTGGAGGATTCGGCGGCCGAAACCGACCTCAATGTGGTCATGACCGACGCCGGTGGCTTCATCGAGGTGCAGGGCACCGCCGAAGGCGCGCCGTTCCAGCCTGAGGAACTGACCGCCATGCTGGCGCTGGCATCGGCCGGCATGCAGCAGATTTTCGAGCTGCAACGCGCCGCGCTGGTCGACTGACCGCCGCCTGCCGAGGGAATGCCGTTATGGATGAATTCGACGCCCTGACCCCGCCGGGAAACGCACCGCTCAAGCCGAGTCAGCAGGCGCGGCAGTGGGCGATGCTCTGCCACCTGGCCGCGTTCGCCGGGCTGGTGGTTCCCTTCGGCAATCTGCTCGGGCCGCTGATCGTCTGGCAACTGAAGAAGGATCTCGACCCGTTCGTCGACGCGCAGGGCAAGGAGGCGCTGAACTTCCAGATCAGCGTGGCCATAGCGGTGATGGTCTGTTTCATGCTGATGCTGGTGGTGATCGGTTTTCCGCTGCTGGCGCTGGTCAGCATCGGGGCGCTGGTGCTGAGCATCATCGGCGGGCTCAAGGCCAACGAAGGCGTGGCCTATCGGTATCCGTTCACCTGGCGGCTGGTGAAGTAGCCTGACGCGGTGCCGGGTAGCGCCCGGCGCCGCATCGGCTCAGATGCTCAGCATCCAGTCGTAGTCGACGATCAGCGGCGCATGCTGGGAGAAGCGCGGCTGGCGCGGCAGCTTGGCGTTGCGCACGAAGCGCCGCAAGCCGGGCGTCAGCAGCTGATAGTCGAAGCGATAGCCGAGGTTGAGCAGTTCGGCCTGCTCGCTGTCCGGCCACCAGCTGAACTGGTCGCCCTCGCGGCTGACTTCGCGCAGCGCATCCACGTAACCCATGGTGCCGACGACCTCGTCCATCCAGGCGCGCTCCGGGGCCAGGAAGCCGGTGACCTGCTGGCAGTCGCGCCAATTCTTCACATCGAGCTTCTGGTGGGCGACGTACAGCGAGCCGCAGTAGATGTACTCGCGGCGCTTGCGGCGCTGCTTGTCGAGGTAGTGGGCGAAGTCGTCCATGAACTTGAATTTCTGGTTCAAATTCTCGTCGCCGCCCTGACCGGACGGCAGCAGCAAGGTCGCGATGCTGACCTTGTCGAAATCCGCTTGCAGATAGCGCCCGTAGCGATCGGCCATCTCGAAGCCGAGGCCGCTGATCACCGCCTTGGGTTGCAGCCGCGAATAGAGCGCCACACCGCCCTGATTGGGCACTTCGGCATCGCAGGCATACAGGAAATAGCCGTCCAGTTGGAAGGCTGGGTCGTCCAGTTCGAAGGCGGAGGCACGGGTGTCTTGCAGGCAGATCACGTCGGCATTCTGGGCTTGCAACCAACTGAGGAGTCCTCGTTCGGCTGCAGCCTGAATACCATTCACGTTCACACTGATGATCCGCATAATGGCCCCCAAAAACACGTACATGTATGATACCCGAGCTCTCTACATTTAGCTAAATCCATGCCGCTTCAAGGATTTTTCATGCAGGACTACCAGCGCGATTTCATCCGATTCGCCATCGAACGCGGTGTTCTGCGCTTCGGCGAGTTCACCCTGAAGTCGGGTCGCACCAGCCCTTACTTCTTCAATGCCGGACTTTTCAACAGTGGTCTGGCGCTATCTGAACTCGGCCGTTTCTATGCCGCCGCGGTGGTGCAGAGCGGAATCCCCTTTGATGTGCTGTTCGGCCCCGCCTACAAGGGCATTCCACTGGCCGCGGCGACTGCCGTTGCGCTGGCCGAGCGCCACGGGCTCGACCTGCCGTGGTGCTTCAATCGCAAGGAAGCCAAGGACCATGGCGAGGGTGGCAGCCTGGTCGGCGCACCGCTGGTCGGACGCGTGCTGATCGTCGATGACGTGATCACCGCCGGAACCGCCATTCGCGAGGTCATGCAGATCATCGACGGTCAGGGCGCACAGGCCGCCGGCGTGCTGATCGCGCTGAACCGTCAGGAGCGCGGGCGCGAAGCGCTTTCGGCGATCCAGGAAGTCGAGCGCGATTTCAAAATGCCAGTAGTAAGTATTGTTTCGCTCGAACAAGTACTGGAATATCTCGCCGGTGATGCTGAAATGAAAAAACACCTGCCGGCTGTCGAAGCGTATCGCGCGCAATACGGCATCTGACCTTCACCTCTTGGGCGCTCTAGAACATGGTAGAACCGGGCTCGTTCCGCTTTCCGATGCTGTTGCTGGTTCTACCGATGCTCGCGCAGGCCGCCGAGAAGAGCGATCAACAGCTCTATCGCTACGTCAACGACAAGGGCGTCATAGTGCTCGATCGCCAGGGCGTTCCGCCGCAATACATCGGTAAAGGCTACGAAGTCCTCAACGAGGGCGGCCGGGTGATCCAGGTTGTTCCGCCGGCGCCGAGCCCGGAGGAAATGCAGCGTCGCCTGGCGGAAAAGGCCCGCGCCAGTTCCGATGCGCAGCTGCTGCGCCTGTATTCCGGGGTGGATGACGTGGACCGCGCCAGGGCGCGCAAGCAGGCCGAGCTCGACGGGCTGATCAGCGTGGCCCGCGGCAACCTGCAGTCACTGCGTACCCAACAGGCCAACCTGCAGAGCCAGGCCGCCGACAAGGAGCGCGCCGGGCAACCGGTTCCCGACCAGCTGGTGGCGCAGATCGACAGCGTCAAATCCGATCAGCTGCGTCTGCTCAATGACATCAAGCGCTACGGCGATCTGCGCAAGCAGGCCGATGCCTCTTTCGCCGCCGACCGCGCACGCCTGGCCCAGTTGCTCGGCCTGCAGCCCTAGGACTTCCCTTTCTACGCTGATCGACGTTCCGGGCCATTGCGGCCCGGAACATCGGTCGTGATCAGTGACGCTTGCGCGTGGTGATCTGAGTGCCGACGCCGGTGTCGGTGAAGATTTCCAGCAGCACCGCGTTCGGCACCCGTCCATCGATGATGTGCGCGCTGTGCACACCGCCCTGCACCGCTTCCAGGGCACAGCGGATCTTCGGCAGCATGCCGCCGTAGATGGTGCCGTCGGCGATCAGCGCATCGACTTCCTCGGTGGTCAGCCCGGTCAGCACCTGGCCGGTCTTGTCCATCAGGCCGGCGATGTTGGTCAGCAGCATGAGCTTTTCCGACTTCAGCGCCTCGGCCACCTTGCCGGCCACCAGATCGGCGTTGATGTTGAACGACTGGCCGTCGGCGCCGACGCCGATCGGTGCGATCACCGGAATGAAGTCGCCCTTCACCAGCATGTTCAGCAGGTCGGTGTTGATCCCGACCACTTCGCCGACCTGGCCGATGTCGATGATTTCCGGGGTGGTCATCTCCGGCGTCTGCCGGGTCACCTGCAGCTTCTTCGCGCGGATCAGCTCCGCGTCCTTGCCGGTCAGGCCGATGGCGCTGCCGCCGTGGCGGTTGATCAGGTTGACGATGTCCTTGTTGACCTGGCCGCCGAGGACCATCTCCACCACGTCCATGGTCTGCGCATCGGTGACGCGCATGCCGTCGATGAAGTGGCTTTCGATGGACAGTCGCTTGAGCAGGTCACCGATCTGCGGGCCGCCGCCGTGCACCACCACCGGGTTTATCCCGACCGCCTTCATCAGCACGATGTCGCGGGCGAAACCGTCCTTCAGCTCGTCGCTCTCCATGGCGTTGCCGCCGTACTTGATGACCAACGTCTTGCCCACGAAGCGGCGGATGTAGGGCAGTGCCTCGGATAGGACCTGGGCGACCTGGGTGGCGTCTTCACGACTGAGGGGCATGGGTAACTCCGGCGTATCGAAAAGCGAAGGGTGGAAATGACAGCGCGACGCAGGAGCGTCGCGCGGGTGGAATGATACCGGGCGAGCCGGCGGCGCATCACGCGCCGTCTGCTCAGAACGGCAGTTTCATCTCGGGGGCGACGAGCGCGAGCTGCTCGCGGAACACCGCCTTGATGCGTTCCAGCTCGGCCTCGGTTTCGGCCTCGAAGCGCAGCACCAGCACTGGCGTGGTGTTGGAGGCGCGCACCAGGCCCCAGCCTTTCTGGTAGTCGACGCGTACGCCGTCGAGGGTGGTCAGGTTGGCCTCGCCCCACTGGGCGTCGCGCTGCAGGGCGTCGATGATGGCGAACTTGCTCTCCTCGGTGACCTGGATGTTGATTTCCGGGGTCGAGACGTCGTTGGGGAAGGCGGAGAACACGTGCTCGGCGTCGCGCTTGTCCTGGCTGATGATTTCCAGCAGGCGGGCGGCGCTGTAGATGCCGTCGTCGAAGCCGAACCAGCGCTCCTTGAAGAACACGTGGCCGCTCATCTCGCCGGCGAGCAGGGCGCCGGTTTCCTTCATCTTCTTCTTGATCAGCGAGTGGCCGGTCTTCCACATCACCGGGCGGCCACCGTAGCCGCTGATCAGTGCGGTCAGGCGGCGCGTGCATTTGACGTCGAAGATGATGTCCGCGCCGGGATTGCGCGAGACCACGTCCTTGGCGAACAGCATCAGCAGGCGGTCGGGGTAGATGATGGTGCCGGTGTTGGTCACTACGCCGACACGGTCGCCGTCGCCGTCGAAGGCGAGGCCGATGTCGGCGCCGACTTCCTTGACCTTGGCGATCAGGTCTTCGAGGTTCTCCGGCTTGCCCGGGTCCGGGTGGTGGTTGGGAAAGTTGCCGTCGACATCGCAGAACAGCGGAATCACTTCGCAGCCCAGGCCTTCGATCAGCTGCGGGGCGATAACCCCGGCGACGCCGTTGCCGCAGTCGACCACCACCTTGAGCTTCTTGGCGATGGCGATGTCGTCGCGAATCTGCTTGTAGTAGCGCTCGAGCACGTCGACCTGCTCGACGCTGCCGATGCCGGTGGCCAGGTCGTTGTTCTCGATGCGCAAGCGCAGGGCCTGGATCTGCTCGTTGGCCAGGGTGTCGCCGGCGATGACGATCTTGAAGCCGTTATAGTCCGGCGGGTTGTGGCTGCCGGTGAGCATTACCCCGGATTTGCCGGCGAGGACGTTGGCGGCGTAGTAGAGCACCGGCGTCGGCACCATGCCGACGTCGCTGACCGCGCAGCCGGCGTCGAGCAGGCCCTGGATCAGTTGCTGCACCAGTTCCGGCCCGGAGAGGCGGCCGTCACGGCCGACGGAGATGTTCGGTTCGCCCTTGGCGATGGTTTCCGAGCCGATCGCGCGGCCGATCCAGTAGGCGGTTTCCGGGGTCAGGCTGTCGCCGACCACGCCACGAATGTCGTAGGCGCGGAAGATGCTCGCAGGAAGCGTGGGGGCGTTGGGGGTGCTCATCTGAGTGTCTCGCTCCATGGACTCGAGGCCAAGCATGTCTTGGTCCTCGTCGAGAATGTCGATATCGAGAATGTCGGTCGACTGGAACAGCGGGTCGACCAGCTCGGTGTTTGAGTCGGCAAAGGATTCAACCACTCGCGACGATGGGGCGGAGCTCGACGCGCCGTTGCCGGCCGCGTTCGATGCTGCTTCGTTTCTTCTTTTTGTGGGCATGCGCGCGAGGTTCTGCGCCAGAGCGTCCATCAAGGGCAAGCTCAGGCTGGGAGTTTTGATGGCCTTGCCGTTGTAGAGTTCCTGCGCCATCTGCCCGAGGTGCAGAACGTCGCCACGCAGGCGTCGTTGCTGCAGCCCGTGGACCATCTGCAGGCCGAGCAGCGAGCCGGCGAAGACCAGCAGCGCGGCGAGCGCCAGCATCAGCGGCGAGACGTCCAGCGCGCTGATTTCCGCACTCGGCGCGAAGCGCAGTTTCCAGTTCGGGTTGCCGCTGCTGAAGGCCTGCGGCTCGCCCTCGCTACCGGGTTGGCCGCCGAAGCTGGCGAGCAACTGCTCTGGCGCGCTGCCGAATTTCTGCACCAGTTGCAGCTGGCCGGCGCTGTTCGGCAGCTGCGGCAGGGTGCGCAGCAGGCGCTGCAGGTCGACTACCAGCAGCAGCGTGCCGAGCACCGGACTCTTGTCGTCCTGGCGCAGCGGCGTGGCGCTGTAGACCATCCAGCGGTTGCCGACCTTGTAGGCCTCGGCGGCGGGCGGCTGGCCGCCTTCGGCGCGGCGCAGCAAATCGAGGGCGGCGAAACTCACCGGCGCCGTGCGGCTGCGATCCTGCGCGGCTTCCCCGCGCGGATTGACGTAGGCGTCGACCACGCCGTCCCAGTAGCCGAGCGCGCGCTCGGCTGCGGTGATCTGCCCGGCATCGCCACTCTGCAGCGCGGCGAGCAGCTGCGGATTACGCGCGGCGGCGCCGGTGTC
>DIEE01000067.1 GCA_002418465.1 Pseudomonas sp. UBA5782
GTGCTCCTCGCCGCGAAAGACATCGGCGATGCGGCAGTTGAATTCCACCGGCAGCGCGCTGAGCAGGGCGCGGGTGATCGCGCTCATGCGCGGCGTGCCGACGAAGCGCACCTGCTCGTCGGGTGACGAACTCAGCTGGCCGTTCTGGAACTGGTAGAGGCTCGGCGACCATTCGGCGACCCAGCCGCGCTGGCGCCACTGCTGCACTACCTCGGCGAAGCGCCGGTCGCGCACGGTGAAGTATTGCGCGCCCAGATCCAGCGCGCCGGCCTCGCTGCGCTTGCTGGCCATGCGCCCGCCGCTGCCGCGGCTCTTGTCGAACAGACGAATCTCTTGACCGGCATCCAGCAGCGCGTGGGCTGCGGAAAGACCGGCCAGGCCGGTGCCGATGATGGCGATGGGAGTAGTCATGAATTACCTCGTGAGCCCTCGACTGCAGGCTGGCTCCTGTACAATTTCTTGCGCTGTACAGTTTGGACACGTGTTCGCGTCACAGTTCAGCCTAGAGCCAAGCCGGGAACACGTCACGCCCATTTACGCGACCGGAAGAAGCCGATGCGCGACCTGCCTCGCGCCGTACTCCGTCGCCTCGATCGCGCCGATGAATTTTCTCTAGCGGCGCGGCCCGCCGGGCGCTTCGTATAATCGCCACCACCACGCCACGCCTTGAAGGATCACGCATGACCGATCACGCCCTGTTGCTGGTCAACCTGGGGTCGCCCGCCTCCACTTCGGTGGACGACGTGCGCCGCTACCTCGACCAGTTCCTCATGGACCCCTACGTGGTCGATCTGCCGTGGCCGCTGCGCCGGCTGCTGGTTTCGCTGATCCTGATCCGTCGCCCGCAGCAGTCGGCGCACGCCTATGCGTCGATCTGGTGGGACGAGGGCTCGCCGCTGATCGTGCTCAGCCGCCAGTTGCAGGAAGCGGTGCGCCCGCACTGGCCGCACGGCCCGGTGGCACTGGCGATGCGCTACGGCGAGCCGTCGCTGGAAAGCACCCTGCGCCAACTGGCCGCCCAGGGCGTGACCAAGGTGACCCTGGCGCCGCTCTATCCGCAGTTCGCCCAGAGCACCACCACCACGGTGATCGAGGAGGCGCGGCGGGTCATCGCACAGCACGGGCTGGGCATCGCCATGGGTGTGCTGCCGCCCTTCTTCGCCGAACCGGAATACCTCGATGCACTGGTGGCAAGCGCCAGGCCGTACCTGGACGAAGGCTTCGACCACCTGCTGCTGAGCTTCCATGGGCTGCCCGAGCGGCACATCCGCAAGCTGGTGAAGCAGCCCGGCCACGACCTGCGTGCGCCGGACAGCAAGGGCGTCAGCGACGAGGTGCTCGCCGTCTGCTACCGCAGCCAGTGCCAGCGCACCGCCGAAGCCTTCGCCGAACGCCTCGGCCTGCGCCCGGAGCAGTGGTCGGTGTCCTTCCAGTCGCGCCTGGGCCGCGACAAGTGGATCGAGCCCTACACCGAAACCCGCCTCGGCGAACTCGGCGCCCAGGGCGTCGGCAAGCTGCTGGTGATGTGCCCGGCGTTCGTCGCCGACTGCATAGAAACCCTCGAGGAAATCGGCCAGCGCGGGCAGGAACAGTTCGCCGAGGCCGGCGGTGGCGAGTTGAAGCTGGTGCCCTGCGTGAACAGCCATCCGCAGTGGGTCGAGGCGCTGGTGAGCCTGTGCGAGCGGGTGGCAGTCTGACCGCGGAAAGCCCGCGTACCGCACGCATCCGTAGGCCGAACGTATTCGCCTGAGGTGCTCGGGAAAGGCGAAAGGAATGTGGGGTGGATGATGCCCCTTTCATCCACCGTTACAGCGCCCGGTGGATCGATGAAGCGCGATCCACCCTACGCCCTACTGCTCTTCCTTTACCCGGAACCAGGCCGCATACAACGCCGGCAGGAACAGCAACGTCAGCGCCGTGGCCACGATCAACCCGCCCATGATCGCCACCGCCATCGGCCCGAAGAACACGCTGCGCGACAGCGGAATCATCGCCAGCACCGCCGCCAGGGCAGTCAGCACGATGGGGCGGAAGCGCCGCACCGTCGCCTCGATGATCGCGTCCCAGCGCTCGCGCCCGGCGGAGATGTCCTGCTCGATCTGGTCCACCAGGATCACCGAGTTGCGCATGATCATCCCCGACAGCGCGATGGTCCCGAGCATCGCCACGAAACCGAACGGCTGGTTGAACAGCAACAGGAACAGCGTCACGCCGATCAGCCCCAGCGGCGCGGTGAGGAACACCATCAGCGTGCGCGAGAAGCTCTTCAGCTGCAGCATCAGCAGGCTCAGCACCACCACGATGAACAGCGGCACGCCGGCGTTCACCGAGTTCTGCCCCTTGGCCGAATCCTCGACGGTGCCGCCGACCTGCAGCAGGTAGCCATCGGGCAACTGCTCGCGGATCGATTGCAGGGTCGGCTCGATCTGCTTGACCAGGGTCGCCGGCTGCTCGGTGCCGTAGATGTCGGCGCGCACGGTGACCGTGGGCAGGCGGTCGCGGTGCCAGATGATGCCTTCCTCGAAGCCGTATTCCAGGGTCGCGACCTGCGACAGCGCCACGCTACGCCCGTTGCTGGTCGGCACCGCCAGGCTCGGCAGCAGGGCAAGGTCCTGGCGCTCGCGCGGGGTGCCGCGCAGGAGGATTTCGATCAGTTCGTTGTCCTCGCGGTACTGGCTTACGCTGGAACCCGACACCGCGCTTTGCAGGAAGCTCGACAGGTCGGCGGTGGTCACGCCCAGCGCCCGCGCGCGTTCCTGGTCGACATTCAGGTAGACGACCTTGCTCGGCTCCTGCCAGTCCAGGTGTACGTTGGACACGTGCGGGTTCTCGCGCACCNNCGATGTGCTCGCCGGACACGCGGAACTGGATCGGGTAACCCACCGGCGGGCCGTTCTCCAGGCGCGATACGCGGGTGCGCAGGCTCGGGAACTGCTCGTTGAGGGTCTGGATCAGCCACACGCGCAGGGCTTCGCGCTCCTCGATGGACTTCGCCAGAACGACGAACTGGGCGAAGCTGGTGGCCGGCAACTGCTGGTCCAGCGGGAGGTAGAAGCGCGGCGAACCGGTGCCGACGTAGGCGACGAAGTTGTCGATGCCCGGACGCTCGGCGAGCATCTTCTCCAGGCGCCGCACTTCGCTTTCGGTCGCCACCAGCGAGGCGCCCTCGGCGAGCTTGAAGTCGACCATCAGTTCGAGCCGGCCGGACGCCGGGAAGAACTGCTGCGGGACGAAGCGGAACAGCAGCACGGCGCCGACGAAGGCGGCCAAGGTCAGCACGATCACCGTCTTGCGGTAGCGCACGCACCAGCCGACCAGCCGCCGCACGCGTGTGTAGAAGGCCGTCGCGTAGGGATCATGGGCATCCGTGCCGTGTTTTTCCCGGTGCTGCCTGGCCAAGTCCGGCAGCAGGCGATCGCCCAGATAGGGGACGAAGACCACCGCGGCGATCCACGACACCACCAGGGCGATGGCCACCACCTGGAAGATCGAGCGGGTGTACTCGCCGGTGCCGGACTGCGCGGTGGCGATCGGCAGGAAGCCGGCGGCGGTGATCAGCGTGCCGGTGAGCATCGGGAAGGCGGTGCTGGTCCAGGCGTAGCTGGCCGCCTTCAGGCGGTCGTAGCCCTGCTCCATCTTGATCGCCATCATCTCCACCGCGATGATCGCGTCGTCCACCAGCAGCCCCAGCGCCAGCACCAGCGCGCCGAGGGAAATCTTGTGCAGGCCGATATCGAAGTAGCGCATGGTGGCGAAGGTCATCGCCAGCACCAGCGGAATCGACAGCGCCACCACCAGCCCGGTGCGCATGCCCAGCGAGAAGAAGCTTACCAGCAGGACGATGCCCAGCGCCTCGGCGAGCACGCGGACGAACTCGCCGACGCCGGTCTTCACCGCCGCCGGCTGGTCGGACACCTTGCGCAGCTGCATGCCGGCCGGCAGGGTTTCCTGGATGCGCGCGAACTCGTGCTCCAGCGCCTCGCCGAGCACCAGGATGTTGCCGCCGGGTTTCATCGACACCGCAAGGCCCAGGGCGTCCTCGCCCATGAAGCGCATGCGCGGCGCCGGCGGATCGTTGAAGCCGCGCTTGACCTCGGCGACGTCGCCGATGCGGAAGCTGCGGTCGCCGACGCGGATCGGGAAGTCGCGGATTTCCTCCACCGACTCGAAGCGCCCGGTGACGCGCAGCTGCACGCGGTCGCTGGCGGTCTCGAAGAAGCCCGCTGAGGCCACCGCGTTCTGCGCCTCCAGCGCCTGCTGCACCGCGCTCATCGGCAGGCCGAGGGTGGCCAGCTTGACGTTGGACAGCTCGATCCAGACCTTCTCGTCCTGCAGGCCGACCAGCTCGACCTTGCCGACGTCCTTGACCCGCTGCAGCTGCAGCTGGATGCGGTCGGCGTAGTCCTTGAGCACCGCGTAGTCGTAGCCGCTGCCGGTCAGCGCGTAGATGTTGCCGAAGGTGGTACCGAATTCATCGTTGAAGAACGGCCCCTGTATGCCCGCCGGCAGCGTGTGGCGGATGTCGCTGACCTTCTTGCGGATCTGGTACCAGAGCTCGGGGATTTCCGCCGAGTGCATGGAGTCGCGCGCCATGAAGGTGACCTGGGAAAGCCCCGGCCGCGAGAAAGAGACGATGCGCTCGTACTCGCCGGTCTCCATCAGCTTCTTCTCGATGCGCTCGGTGACCTGGCGCGAGACCTCTTCGGCGCTGGCGCCCGGCCAGTTGGTCTGGATGACCATCGCCTTGAAGGTGAACGGCGGGTCCTCGCTCTGCCCCAGCTTGCTGTAGGACAACGCGCCGGCGATGGCGATCAGCAGCATCACGTAGAGCACGATCTGGCGATTCTTCAGCGCCCAGGCGGAAAGATTGAAACCCATCGCCGCTTACTCCTTGGCTGCCAGCTTGACCGCGCGGTTGTCGCGATCCACCGGGCGGATCTGCTGGCCTTCGCGCAGCACCTGCACGCCGGCCGCCACCACCCAGTCGCCCGCCTTGAGGCCGTCGAGCACCGGAACCAGGTTCTCGCCGTAGGGGCCGACGCGCACCGGGGCGCGCTTGAGCGTGTCGGTCTGCGGATCGACCAGCCACACGTAGGGCGCGCCGTTCTCCGCCGAGAGCGCCGACAGCGGCACCGCCAGGGCCTGGGCGACGCCGGTGCTGGCGAACACCCGCGCACTCTGGCCAAGCTCGGCCGGAACCTTGCCGATATCGAAGGCGACCCGCGCAGCGAAGGTGCGCGACTGCGGATCGGCGGCCGGCGACAGTTCGCGGATGTGCGCCGGGTAGCGCTGGCCGGGCTGCGACCAGAGTTCCACCTCGATCGGCTGGCCGATGCGAAAGCGCTCGAAGGCGTGCTCGGGCAGGTTGATCGCCACTTCGCGCTCGCCATCCACCGCCAGGCTGAACAGCGTCTGCCCGGCCGAAACCACCTGGCCGACATCGAAGCGCCGGCTGGCGATCACGCCGTCCTGCGGCGCCCGCAGCACCGCGTAGCCGGCCTGGTTGTTGGCGACGTTGAACTCGGCGCGAATCTGCCGCAGCCGGGCTTCGGCGGAAAGGAAGGCGTTCTGCGCGCTGTCGTATTGCGAATGGCTGACCATCTGCCGGTCGAGCAGGCGCTGGTAACGCTCGCGCTCGGCCTTGGCCAGCTGCAGGTTGGCCTCGGCGGCGGTGACCTGCGCGCGGCTGGCATCCAGTTGCAGACGCACGTCCTGCGGGTCCAGTTCGGCCAGCGGCTGGTCCTTCTTCACCCGTTCGCCGACTTCCACCAGACGCTGGGTCACCTTGCCGCCGATGCGGAACGCCAGCTCCGGCTCGTAACGCGCGCGCACCTCGCCCGGAAAGCTCTCCGACGCTGCGCTCGCCGGCTGTGGCTGCACCACCATCGCCGGCCGCGGCGGGGCCGGCGGCGCCTGGGGTTTGTCGCAAGCGGCCAGTGCCAGTGCGAGGGTCAGTACGGAAAGCGGAGCGAGGAAACGCGGTGACATGATCGATGGCCCTTCGCAGATGGCGATTGGAGTTCTTATACTGGCGGGTATAGTAAAAATAGAAAACTCATCAGTCCAGTATTAGAACGGCGAAAATGTCAGACAAAAATTTTCCCGGTAACGGCCCCGGCCGGCCGAAGGACCTCGCCAAGCGCGAGGCCATTCTCGAGGCGGCCAAGTGCCTGTTCCTGCGCCACGGCTACGACGGCTGCAGCATGGACGCCATCGCCAGCCACGCCGGTGTTTCCAAGCTCACGGTGTACAGCCACTTCAACGACAAGGAGACGCTGTTCGCCGCCGCGGTAAAGGCCAAGTGCGAGGAGCAACTGCCCGACCTGCTGTTCGAACCGACCGAGGAGGCGCCGATCGAGGCGCTGCTGGTGAAGATCGGCTTGGGCTTCAACAGGCTGATCAACAGCGCCGAATCGGTAGGGCTGCACCGCACCATGATCGCCCTGGCGACCAGCAACCCACGCCTCTCGAAGCTGTTCTACGAAGCCGGCCCCAAGCAGCTGATAGAGGATATGGCGCGGTTGCTGATCAAGCTCGACCGCGCCGGAAAACTGCGCATCCTCGACCCACAGAGCGCGGCCGAACATTTCTTCTGCCTGCTCAAGGGTGGACATCACTTCCGCCACCTGATCGGCTGCGCCGAGATCCAGAGCGAGGACGACGAACAGGCTCACGTGCTCGACGTGGTCGAGGTGTTCCTCCGCGCGTTCCGCGCCTAGCGCATCAGCCGAGGTTGGCCTTGTGCAGCCCGTAGAGTTTGTCGGCAGAGCCGGGGACCGCGCGGAAGGCGACGCTCAGGCGGTTCCAGCCGTTGATCCCGATGATCAGGAAGGACAGGTCGGCCACCTCCTGCCCGGAATGGCCTCGCCAAGTTCGACCTGTTCGACTGGGACATGAATGGGCAGCGAGCGACCTGTCAGCCCGCAGCGACCAGCTTCTTCAGCGGATAGATGTCGTAGCGGCTGGACTTGCCGTCCAGGCTGTAGCCCGGCCTGGCGCCCTCGATCGGCGGCGCCTTGCGCGGGCGCTTCACCACCACGCGGTGGCTGGCCAGCGCCAGTGCCGCCTGCAGCAGCGCCGGAGCGTCCATGTCGTCGCCTACCAGCGGGCGGAACAGGCGCATTTCCTTCTTCACCAGGGCGCTCTTGTCGCGGTGCGGGAACATCGGGTCGAGGTAGATCACCTGCGGGGCTTCATCCGCCCAGGCGCCGATCAGCTCGATGGCGTTGCCCACCCGCAGGCGCATGCGCGCGACTATCTCGCCGACCTCCGCATCGCCGGCGGCGCGGGCCAGGCCGTCCTCCAGCAGCGCGGCGATCAGCGGGTGGCGCTCGATCAGGC
>DIEE01000064.1:0-391 GCA_002418465.1 Pseudomonas sp. UBA5782
AACACCGAGCCGCGCCCCGGCCAGGAGCGCACGCGCACCGGGCAGCCGAGGATGCCGGCGATGCGGTCGACGATCGCCAGGCCCAGGCCGACGCCCTTGCGCTCGGCGGCGCGGCCGACCTCCAGCTGGTTGAATTCGAGGAAGATCGCCTCGAGCTGGTCCGCCGGAATCCCGCGCCCACTGTCCCAGACTTCCAGGCGCACCCGCTCGCCGTGCCGCCGGCAGCCGAGCAGGATGCGCCCGCGCGGCGTGTAGCGGCAGGCGTTGCTGAGGAAGTTGCGCAGGATGCGCGAGAGCAGGCGGATGTCGGTGCTTACCGTCAGCGCCGCGATGCGGGCGCGCAACTGCAGGCCGGCGGCCTCGGCCACGCCCTGGAATTCCGAAACCAGCG
>DIEE01000064.1:462-2805 GCA_002418465.1 Pseudomonas sp. UBA5782
CGCGCGGCATTCAGCGGCTGCAGCAGGTCGTGGCTGGCGGCGGCGAGGTACTTGTCCTTGCTGCGGTTGGCCGCCTCGGCGGCGTCCCGCGCCTCGCGCAGCTGGCCGTTGAGGGCCTGCAGCTCGGCGGTGCGTGCGGCGACGCGCTGTTCCAGTTCGTCGTTGAGGGTCTGCAGGCGCTGCTGGGCGAGGATGCGCTCGGTGATGTCGGCGACGAAGCCTTCCACCAGGTCGTCTTCCTCGGGCTTGAGCAGCAGGTTCATCAGCACGTCGACATGGCTGCCGTCCTGCCGACGCAGGCGGGTTTCGTAGCCGAACAGGCCTTTTTTCAGGCGCAGCGTCTCGCGGATGTAGGCCAGCTCCGCCTGGCCGCCCTCGAACAGCTGCTCGGCAAGGTCGTGGAAGCCCAGCAGTGCGGCGGGTTCGGCATAGCCGAGCATGCGTGCCAGCGCCGGATTGGCGGCGCGCAGGCCGTCGCGCAGGCTGGCCTGGAAGATGCCGTGCACCGCGTGCTCGAACAGCCACTTGTAGCGGTTGCGCTCGGTTTCCAGCTCTTCCAGGCGGGTCAGCAGCTCGGGGTAATGGCTCTTGCGCGCCGAATGGCTGCCGAGGCCGAGCAGCGCCTGGCGCTGCTCCTCAGAGGGCTTCGGCATACACCACTTCGACGTCGCGCTGGCTCGACTCGCGCGGGTTGGTGAGGATGCACGGGTCTTCCATCGCATGCCGCGAGAGGAACGGGATGTCGCTGCTGGAAACCCCGTGCAGCTTCAGCGTCTCGTTGAAACCCACCGCCTGCTTGAAGGCGATCAGGTGCTCCACCAGGCGCTGGCGGATCTGCGGATGGGTCAGCCCGCGCACGTCCAGCCCGAGGGTCTGCGCGACCTGGCGAAAGCGCTCCGGCGCGGCGGCGTAGTTGAACGCCACCACATGTTCCACCAGCGCGGCGTTGCACATGCCGTGGGGCAGATCGAGGAAGCCGCCGAGGCTGTGGGACATCGCATGCACCGCGCCGAGGATCGCGTTGGAGAACGCCAGGCCGGCCTGCATGCTGCCGAGCATGATCTTCTCGCGCAGCACGATGTCGGCGGGATTGGCGATCATCTCCACCAGATTGCCATTGATCAGCCGCATCGCCTCCAGCGCGTGGGTGTCGGTGAGCGGCCCGCTGCCGGTGGAAACGAAGGCCTCGATGGCGTGCACCAGGGCGTCGATGCCGGTACAGGCGGAGAGGAACGGGTCCATGCTCAGGGTGGTTTCCGGGTCGATCAGCGAGACGTCCGGCACCACCGCCTTGGAGACGATGGAAAACTTCATCCGCTCGGCCGGGTTGGAGATGATCACGAACTGCGAGACGTCCGCCGAGGTGCCGGCGGTGGTCGGGATGAGGATCAGCGGCGGGCTCGGCACGCGGATGGTGTCGACGCCCTCGAACTCGAGGATGCAGCGGCCGTGGGCGACCATGATACCGATGCCCTTGGCGCAGTCCATCGGGCTGCCGCCGCCCACCGCGACGATCACGTTGCAGCCCTCGCTGCGGTAGAACTCGGCGCCCTGTCGCACCTCCTCCACGCGCGGGTTGGGCGACACCTGGGTGTAGAGGCAGAACTCCAGGCCTTGCGCGGCGAGGCTGGCCTCGATGTCGGCGACCCAGCCGGCGGCCTGCACGCCGGGGTCGGAGACCACCAGTACCTTGCGCGCGCCGAAGGTGTTCGCGTAGTTGCCGACGTTGTGCCGGCAACCGGCGCCAAAGATGATTTCCGGGGAAACGAATTTACGCAGTTGGCTTATGTCGTGGCGCATGTATCCGCCTGGTTCTTTTTATTGTCGTCAGAACCTGCCCGGGGCTTCGCGCGGCGCAGCCATGCCGGTCTTCGACGCAGCAGGGCCTGGGCGCAACGGGTCCCCGCCAGGTTCCAGGGGTGTTCTGCGCATCAGCCTACTGTATTCGTCGGTCTTTTCAATGCGACGTTGGTGGGCGCCGGTGCTTTCCCGCCGCCCGGCAACCCGGAACCGGGATGCCCCGGCGAACCGGGGCAAGGTCGATCAGCGATTGGCGAAGTACATCGTCACTTCGAAACCAATGCGCAGATCGGCAAACGCAGGTTTAGTCCACATGGCACTTACCTCTTCTTGTCGCGTCGGGACATTCCGACCCTTCGAGTTAAGCACCCGGAGCGGCCTGGCCGAATGGTACTTTCGGGCCATTGGCGGGCTGCATTCGTAGCATTTCAGGGACCGGATGGACTTTCGCAGGATGCGCCGTGCGCACCATGAGCCCGCCATCGCATGGATCCGGGATACATCCAAGGCAATCGGGGAGCGGATCGGTGCGCGCGGCGCACC
>DIEE01000063.1:0-3833 GCA_002418465.1 Pseudomonas sp. UBA5782
GCGCTGCTGGTCTACGCAGCGAGCGCCTGGGTCGGCGCGCTGCAGGGCGAAAGCGATCCGCTGCGCCCGCTGGGTCGCGGCCAGGTGGCGGTGGGCGCGAACGCCACGCTCGGTGCTGGGCAGTGGACCACCCTGAGCAGCCCTGCGGAACTGGACGCCGCCCTGTCCGCCGCGAAAGCCGCCGGCCAGCCGCTGCTGCTCGACTGGTACGCCGACTGGTGCATCAGCTGCAAAGTGATCGAGCGCGAGGTGTTCAACGCCCCGGCGGTGACCGCGCAACTCGGCGGCTTTCGCCTGATCCGTTTCGACATGACCGCCAGCAGCGCCGAGCAACGCGCGCTGCTGGATCGCTACCAGCTGTTCGGTCCGCCGGCGATCCTGTTCTTCGACGCCAAGGGCGCCGAATCGGCCGCGCTGCGCGTGGTCGGCGAGATCGACGCCGAGGCGTTTGCCGCACGCGTTTCGCAGGCGCGCGCGGCGCGCTGAGCGAGATTCGGGAAAATGGAAGCAAACGCCGTACATCGTGCGGCCATTTGCTGGTTTCTGGACAGACTTCTAGGCTTTCGGCATAGTCCGCGGGCATTCGCAGGCACAACTAGGATAATTTGCATGGCCACCCTACTGGTGCTTCACGGCCCCAACCTGAATCTGCTCGGCACCCGCGAACCGGGCATCTACGGCGCCCTGACGCTGCCGCAGATCGACGAGGATCTGGTCCGCCGCGCCCGCGACGCCGGGCATCACCTGCTGCATCTGCAGAGCAATGCCGAGTACGAACTGATTGAGCGCATCCACGCCGCGCGCAGCGAAGGCGTGGACTTCATCATCATCAATCCGGCCGCGTTCACGCATACCAGCGTCGCATTACGTGACGCATTGCTGGCGGTGAGCATCCCATTCATCGAAGTGCACTTGTCGAACGTGCACAAGCGCGAACCTTTCCGGCATCACTCCTACTTTTCCGACGTGGCGGTGGGTGTGATTTGCGGCCTGGGCGCCAGCGGTTACCGGCTGGCCCTGGAAGCCGCCCTAGAACAACTTGAACGACCCTGAACTAACTGGGAGTTGCCCTTCTGATGGACATTCGCAAAGTCAAGAAGCTGATCGAGCTGCTGGAAGAATCCGGCATCGACGAACTGGAAATTCACGAAGGTGAAGAATCGGTACGCATCAGCCGCCACAGCAAGCAACAAGCCTTCGCGCAGCCGATGTACGCCGCCCCGGCACCAGCCGCTGCCCCCGTCGCCGCACCGGCCGCTCCGGTAGCGGACGCCGCTCCGGCCGCCGCCAAGCTGAACGGCACCGTGGTTGGCTCGCCGATGGTCGGCACCTTCTACCGCGCCTCCTCGCCGAGCTCGCCGAACTTCGTCGAAGTCGGCACCACGGTGAAGAAAGGCCAGATCCTCTGCATCGTCGAAGCGATGAAGATGATGAACCACATCGAGGCCGAAACCAGCGGCGTCATCGAATCCATCCTGGTGGAAAACGGCCAGCCGGTGGAATACGACCAGCCGCTGTTCACCATCGTTTGAACCGCCAGGAGTCTTCGATGTTGAAAGCTGCGACGCTGGAAAAAGTCCTGATCGCCAACCGTGGCGAGATCGCCCTGCGCATCCTGCGTGCCTGCAAGGAACTGGGCATCAAGACCGTGGCGGTTTACTCCACCGCGGATCGGGAACTGATGCACCTGTCGCTGGCCGACGAAACCGTCTGCATCGGCGCGGCCCCGGCAGCCAAATCCTACCTGCACATCCCGGCGATCATCGCGGCCGCCGAAGTCACCGGCGCCACGGCGATCCACCCGGGCTACGGCTTCCTCGCGGAAAACGCCGATTTCGCCGAACAGGTCGAACGCTCCGGCTTCGCCTTCATCGGCCCGAACGCCGACACCATCCGCCTGATGGGCGACAAGGTGTCGGCCAAGGACGCGATGAAGAAGGCCGGCGTGCCCACCGTCCCCGGTTCCGACGGCCCGCTGCCGGAAGACGAGGAAACCGCCCTGCGGATCGGCCGTGAAGTCGGCTATCCGGTGATCATCAAGGCCGCCGGCGGCGGCGGTGGTCGCGGCATGCGCGTGGTGCACAACGAGGAAGAGCTGATCCAGTCGGCCAAGCTGACCCGCACCGAAGCGGGCGCGGCGTTCGGCAACCCGATGGTCTACCTGGAGAAGTTCCTGACCAATCCACGCCACGTGGAAGTCCAGGTCCTTTCCGACGGTCAGGGCAACGCCATCCACCTCGGCGACCGCGACTGCTCGCTGCAGCGCCGCCACCAGAAGGTCATCGAGGAAGCGCCAGCCCCGGACATCGACGAAACCGCGCGCCAGGAAGTCTTCGCCCGCTGCGTCAAGGCATGCATCGACATCGGCTACCGTGGCGCCGGCACCTTCGAGTTCCTCTACGAGAACGGCGCCTTCTACTTCATCGAGATGAACACCCGCGTACAGGTGGAGCATCCGGTGTCGGAGATGGTCACCGGGGTCGACATCGTCAAGGAGATGCTCAGCATCGCCGCCGGCAACAAGCTCTCGCTGACCCAGGACGACATCGTCATCCGTGGCCACGCGCTGGAGTGCCGGATCAACGCCGAAGACCCGGCCACCTTCATGCCCAGCCCGGGCAAGGTGAAGCACTTCCATGCCCCCGGCGGCAACGGCGTGCGCGTCGATTCGCACCTCTACAGCGGCTACTCGGTTCCGCCGAACTATGACTCGCTGATCGGCAAGTTGATCACCTACGGCGGCGACCGCGACGAAGCGCTGGCGCGCATGCGCAACGCACTGGACGAGATCGTCGTCGACGGCATCAAGACCAACGTGCCGCTGCACCGCGACCTGACCCGCGACCCTGGCTTCTGCAAGGGCGGCGTGAACATCCACTACCTGGAAAAGAAACTGGGTATGGATAAGCACTGAGCCGCACGCGGTATCATGTAGCACCGGGAGGGAGTGGCGCAGGCCGCTCCCT
The DNA here is from genome assembly GCA_002418465.1 of Pseudomonas sp. UBA5782. Taxonomy (GTDB): domain Bacteria; phylum Pseudomonadota; class Gammaproteobacteria; order Pseudomonadales; family Pseudomonadaceae; genus Pseudomonas_O. Next base: position 2,967 of record DIEE01000063.1, read on the forward strand.
CTTTTTTTGTGGCTCGCCATGCCTGGCGATCACCCTCGGGCCACTTTTGCCCCACGACCCGCGCCACCGCGAAGGAAACTCCCATGCCCTGGTTACAAGCCCGCCTCGCCATCACCCCCGAGCAGGCCGAGGTCTACGAAGACGCGCTGCTCGAAGCCGGCGCGGTCTCGGTACCCTTCATGGATGCCGAGGCCCAGCCGATCTTCGAGCCGGACCTGGGCACCACGCCGCTGTGGAAGCACACCCATCTGCTGGCGCTGTTCGAGGCGGACACCGACGAGGCCGAGCTGCTCGGCCGGCTGATGCTGCTCACCGGTGGCGCGCTGCCGGAGCACCACTTCGAGCGCATCGAGGACCAGGACTGGGAACGCAGCTGGATGGACAATTTCCAGCCGATGCGCTTCGGCCGGCGCCTGTGGATCGTGCCGAGCTGGCATGCCGCACCGGAGCCGGAGGCGGTCAACCTGCTGCTCGATCCGGGCCTGGCCTTCGGCACCGGCACCCACCCGACCACCGCGCTGTGCCTGGAATGGCTCGACGGCGAAGACCTCGCCGGCCGCAGCGTGCTCGACTTCGGCTGCGGCTCGGGCATCCTCGCCATCGCCGCCTTGCTGCTCGGCGCCGGCCTCGCGGTGGGCACCGACATCGACCCGCAGGCGCTGGAAGCCTCGCGCGACAATGCCGGGCGCAACGGCATCGATGCCGAGCGCCTGCCGCTGTATCTGCCCGAAGCCCTGCCGCGCGAGCCGGCCGAGGTGGTGGTCGCAAATATCCTCGCCGGCCCGCTGGTGGCCCTGGCGCCGCAGATCATCGCGCTGGTGCAGCCGGGCGGACGCCTGGCGCTGTCCGGCATCCTCGCCGAGCAGG
>DIEE01000063.1:3888-17251 GCA_002418465.1 Pseudomonas sp. UBA5782
GGGTACGCATCAGCGGCACCCGTCGATAGGCCCCGCGCCCCTCTGCCGCAGCGCCCAGCGCTTGCGGTAGACTGCGCGCCACGTTTCGCCGCCCCGCCGCCCGTCGGCCGGGGCCACCGGATAACCGCATGACCGACAGCTTCGTCACGCAATGCCCGCATTGCAGCACCCGTTTCCGCGTCAACCGCAGCCAGTTGGGCATCGCCCAGGGCGCGGTGCGTTGCGGTGCCTGCATGCAGGTGTTCAACGCGGNNCGTTGCGCGACGCGGGCGAAGCCGTGGCGCCGACGCCAGCGCCGGCAGCGGTTACTCCGACAACCCCGGCGGCCAGGCCGCAGTTGCCGCCACCGGGCAAGAACCCCGGCGATACCCTGTGGATTCACGATGATCTCGACCTGGACAGCCTCGATCTCGACGAGGAGCTGGCCAAGCTGGAGCTGCAGGAACGGCTGATTTCCGAGCGCTTCCGCCAGCGCGTCGAGATCGTCGAGCCGCACGAAAGCCTGTCCGCGGTCGACCCGCACGAGGTCGACGAGGACGCCTGGGCGGAAAAACTGCTCGCCGACACCGCACCGGAAGTGCCCCTCGAAGCGAACGCACCCGAGCCGCCTCCCGAGCTGCCCGTGCCGGAGCCGCTGGCAGCCATCGAGCACGCGCCGCTGCACGACCCTGCGCCACCGCCTGCGCGCAGCGAACCGACGCTGTCGCTGCACCTGCCGGAAGACAACGACGACGAAGGCGAGGATGACGGCGAGCCGGACTTGCGCCTGTCGGCCCAGCGCGACGACGTACCGGTCACCGCCCTTCTGCTGGTCGACCCGCGGCGCGACGAGGAAGAAACCCCGTCGGCATCGCGACAAAAACCCGCGCGCAGCGAACCGGCCCTGCGCAGCACCGCGCTGTTCGACCTCGAGGACGAGCCGCTGCAGCTGGAATGGCAGGCGCCGCGCAGACGCTGGGGGCGCATCTTCGGCTGGCTGCTGCTGAACCTGATCGCCGTCGCCGCCCTCGCCGGCCAGTACCTCTGGTACCACTACGACGAGCTGGCGCGGCGCGACGAATACCGCCCCTGGTTCGAGCAGCTCTGCCCGAGCCTGGGCTGCACGCTGCCATCGAAGGTCGACATCGCACTGATCAAGAGCAGCAACCTGGTGGTACGCAGCCACCCGGAATTCACCGGTGCGCTGGTGGTGGACGCGATCCTCTACAACCGTGCGCCCTTCTCGCAGCCGTTCCCGCTACTGGAGCTGCGCTTCGCCGACCTCAACGGCCAACTGCTCGCCAGCCGTCGCTTCAAGCCCAGCGAGTACCTCGCCGGCGAGCTTGCCGGACAGAGCGAAATGCCACCGCAGACGCCGATCCACATCGCCCTGGACATTCTTGATCCCGGCGCCAAGGCAGTGAACTACAGTCTGAGTTTCCACTCGCCGGAGTGATCGAAAGCGGCCTTTCTAACCGCTGGCGATAAGCCGATCACTGTTCAGAATTTGTGCAAAACGATCTTTATCCGGTCATCGCTAGCGGGTATCATGCCCACCCTTTTTCGAACTGCCCCGATCAACTAAAAGCAGGCCCCATTACAGGGAAGACCTATGTCGGCGGTACGCATCGGCCCTTACACATTGCCCAACCAAGTGATCCTGGCGCCCATGGCCGGCGTCACCGATCGTCCGTTCCGCCAGCTCTGCCGCCAACTCGGCGCCGGCCTGGTGGTGTCGGAAATGGTGACCAGCGATGTGCGCCTGTGGAACACCCGCAAGTCGAGCCTGCGCCTGCCGCACGTCGGCGACCCGGAGCCGCGTTCGGTGCAGATCGCCGGCGGCGATGCGCAGATGCTCGCGGCAGCGGCGCGGGCCAATGTCGAGCTGGGCGCGCAGATCATCGACATCAACATGGGCTGCCCGGCAAAGAAGGTCTGCAACAAGGCGGCCGGTTCGGCGCTGATGAAGGATGAACTGCTGGTCGCGGAAATCCTCGAGGCGGTGGTGGCGGCAGTCGATGTGCCGGTCACGCTGAAGATCCGCACCGGCTGGGATCGCGACAACAGGAACGGGATTACGGTGGCGAAGATCGCCGAACAATCCGGGATCGCCGCGCTGGCCGTGCATGGCCGCACGCGCGCCGATCTGTACACCGGCGAAGCCGAATACGAGACCATCGCCGCGATCAAGCAGGCGATCTCGATTCCGCTGTTCGCCAATGGCGACATCGACTCGCCGCAAAAAGCCCGCGCGGTACTCGACGCCACCGGCGCCGATGCGCTGCTGATCGGCCGCGCCGCCCAGGGCCGGCCGTGGATCTTCCGCGAGATCGCCCACTACCTGGCGACCGGGGAGCTGCTGGCGGCGCCGACCCTGCAGGAAGTGGAATGCATCCTGCTGGAGCACCTGGCGGCGCTGCATGCCTTCTACGGCGAGGTGATGGGCGTGCGCATCGCACGCAAGCACGTGGGCTGGTACCTGGCCACGCTCCCCGGCGCACAGGAGTTCCGTGCCGGGTTCAATCGTCTGGAAACGACGGACGCACAGTACGCCACCGTTCGGCAGTTTTTCGTCGAACGACACAACGACGGAGAGGGGTTGGCGGCATGACGACGATGGCTGAGCTGGTTTTTGATGGATCGACATTTGATGGGGCAACACCCGTGAGCGACAACCTTAACCTCAAGCAGCACCTGAACACGCCGAGCGAAGAGGGCCAGACCCTGCGCGGCAACGTGGAAAAGGCGCTGCGCAACTACTTTGCCCATCTCGAAGGCGCATCCGTCACCGACGTCTACAACCTGGTGCTTTCCGAAGTCGAAGCGCCGTTGCTGGAAACCGTGATGAACTACGTCAAGGGCAACCAGACCAAGGCTTCCGAGCTGCTCGGTCTGAACCGCGGCACCCTGCGCAAGAAGCTCAAGCAGTACGACCTGCTGTAAGCACGCATTCGAAAAAGGGCGGCCCGCGAGCCGCCCTTTTTGCTGATTCATCTGCCTTCATGGACACATACATGACCGACCAGACCACCCGCCTTCCCGTTCGCCGCGCGCTGATCAGCGTCTCGGACAAGACCGGTATCCTCGAATTCGCACGCGAGCTCGTCGCCCAGGGCGTGGAAATCCTCTCCACCGGCGGCACCTACAAGCTGCTCAGGGACAACGGCGTGGCCGCCGTGGAAGTCGCCGACTACACCGGCTTCCCGGAGATGATGGACGGTCGGGTGAAGACCCTGCATCCGAAGATCCACGGCGGCATCCTCGGTCGTCGCGCCCTCGACGGCGCAGTGATGCAAGAGCACGGCATCAAGGCGATCGACCTGGTGGCGGTCAACCTCTACCCGTTCGAGGCCACCGTCGCCAAGCCCGACTGCGACCTCGCCGACGCCATCGAGAACATCGACATCGGCGGCCCGACCATGGTCCGCAGCGCGGCGAAGAACCACAAGGACGTCGCCATCGTGGTCAACGCCTCCGACTACGCCGGCATCGTCGAGGCGCTGAAAGCCGGCGGCCTGACCTACGCCCAGCGCTTCGACCTGGCGCTCAAGGCCTTCGAGCACACCGCCGCCTATGACGGCATGATCGCCAACTACCTGGGCACCATCGACCAGAGCCGCGACACCCTGTCGACCGAAGAGCGCGGCGCGTTCCCGCGCACCTTCAACAGCCAGTTCGTCAAGGCGCAGGAAATGCGCTACGGCGAGAACCCGCACCAGCAGGCGGCGTTCTACGTCGAGGCGAAGAAGGGCGAAGCCAGCATCGCCAGCGCGGTCCAGTTGCAGGGCAAGGAACTGTCGTTCAACAACGTTGCCGACACCGATGCCGCGCTGGAATGCGTGAAGAGCTTCGTCAAGCCGGCCTGCGTGATCGTCAAGCACGCCAACCCCTGCGGCGTCGCCGTGGCCCTGGACAGCGAAGGCGGCATCCGTCAGGCCTACGAGCTGGCCTATGCCACCGACAGCGAATCGGCCTTCGGCGGCATCATCGCCTTCAACCGCGAGCTGGACGGCGAGACTGCCAGGGCCATCGTCGAGCGCCAGTTCGTCGAAGTGATCATCGCGCCGAAAGTCAGCGCCGCCGCGCGCGACGTGGTCGCCGCCAAAGCCAACGTGCGCCTGCTCGAGTGCGGCGAATGGCCGGCCGAGCGCAGCGCCGGCTGGGACTTCAAGCGCGTCAACGGCGGCCTGCTGGTGCAGAGCCGCGACATCGGCATGATCACCGCCGACGACCTCAAGGTCGTGACCCAGCGCGCGCCGACCGAGCAGGAAGTCCACGACCTGGTGTTCGCCTGGAAAGTCGCCAAGTTCGTCAAATCCAACGCCATCGTTTACGCGCGCAATCGCCAGACCATCGGCGTTGGCGCCGGGCAGATGAGCCGCGTCAATTCCGCGCGCATCGCCGCGATCAAGGCCGAGCACGCCGGCCTGCAGGTCGCCGGCTCGGTGATGGCCTCGGACGCCTTCTTCCCGTTCCGCGACGGCCTCGACAACGCCGCCGCCAACGGCATCACCGCGGTGATCCAGCCCGGCGGCTCGATGCGCGATGCGGAAGTCATCGCCGCGGCCGATGAAGCGAACATCGCGATGGTCTTCACCGGCATGCGCCACTTTAGGCACTAAATCGGCCGCACTCGGACAGGCATCTGCGGCGTTGCCTGAGACTTCCTCAATGCTCATTGCCAATAGGCAACTCCGCTTGAGAAAGCCCCAGGCGCCTTGCATCTACCAGCCCGATCACGACCTGGCTTCTGAGTTGCCAAGTTTTTCGTAGGGTGGATGACGCTTTTCTCATCCACCGAACGGGCCACCGGCCCGCCTCCCCAAGGAGACAGACATGAACGTACTGATCATCGGCAGCGGCGGTCGCGAACACGCGCTGGCCTGGAAGGTCGCGCAGGACCCGCGAATCCAGAAGGTCTTCGTCGCGCCGGGCAATGCCGGCACCGCCACCGAGGCCAAGTGCGAGAACGTCGCCATCGACGTGCTGGCGCTGGAACAGCTGGCCGACTTCGCCGAGCAGAACGTGCAGCTCACCATCGTCGGCCCGGAAGCGCCGCTGGTGAAGGGCGTGGTCGACCTGTTCCGTGCCCGTGGCCTGGATTGCTTCGGCCCCACCGCCGGCGCCGCGCAGCTGGAAGGCTCGAAGGCCTTCACCAAGGACTTCCTCGCCCGCCGCCGGATTCCCACCGCCGACTACCAGAACTTCACCGAAGTCGAGCCGGCGCTGGCCTACCTGCGCGAGAAGGGTGCGCCAATCGTGATCAAGGCCGACGGCCTGGCCGCCGGCAAGGGCGTGATCGTCGCCATGACCCTCGCCGAAGCCGAAGACGCGGTGCGCGACATGCTTGCCGGCAACGCCTTCGGCGACGCTGGTTCGCGGGTGGTGATCGAGGAATTCCTCGACGGCGAGGAAGCCAGCTTCATCGTCATGGTCGACGGCAGGAACGTCCTGCCGATGGCCACCAGCCAGGACCACAAGCGCGTCGGCGACGCCGACAGCGGTCCGAACACCGGCGGCATGGGCGCCTACTCGCCGGCGCCGGTGGTCACCGCCGAGGTGCACAAGCGCGTCATGGACGAAGTGATCTACCCGACCGTGCGCGGCATGGCCGAGGAAGGCAACGTCTACACCGGCTTCCTCTACGCAGGGCTGATGATCGACAAGGCCGGCCAGCCGAAGGTCATCGAGTTCAACTGCCGCTTCGGCGACCCGGAAACCCAGCCGATCATGGTGCGCCTGGAGTCCTCCCTGGTGCTGTTGATCGAGGCCGCGCTGGCCAAGGCGCTGGACAAGGTGGAAGCGCAGTGGGACCCGCGCCCGACGGTCGGCGTGGTGCTCGCCGCCGGCGGCTACCCGGGCGACTACGCCAAGGGCGACGTGATCGAAGGCCTGGATGCCGCGGCCGCACTGGAAGGCAAGGTGTTCCACGCCGGCACCGCGCTGAATGCCGCAGGCCAGGTGGTCACCGCCGGTGGTCGCGTGCTCTGCGCCACGGCGATCGGGCGCAGCGTGTCGGACGCCCAGCAACAGGCCTACCGCCTGGCGAAGGAGATCAGCTGGAACGGCTGCTTCTACCGCAGCGACATCGGCTACCGCGCCATCGCACGCGAACAGGGCGACGAATAGCACTGATCTGCAACGAAAAGGGCGGCCCACTGGCCGCCTTTTTCATAGTTCCGCTGTCAACTACCTGACTATAATCGCGGCATTATCTGAAAGGACTTCGACTGTGACGCGGCTCTGGATCGCCCTCGCCTTCATCTGCTGCCTGCTGCCCTGGTACTCCGGTACGGCGGCGGCACAGGCCGTGGAGAAGTCGACACCGGCCTTCGCCTCGGACTGGCAGATCCTGATCGACGACTCGGCGCAGCTCAAGCTCGAGGAAGTCATCGCCCAGCGCAGCCAGTTCAAGTCGCTGGGACGCGAGTCCTTCAGCATGCCGGCCGGCGAGCGCGCCATCTGGCTGCGCATCGAAACCCCCGCCCTGAGCGAAGTGCACTGGCTCTGGCTGTATGCGCCACGGGTCAAGTACCTGGACTTCTACCGCCTGCATGACGGCCAGCTGGAGCGCCACGAACACACCGGCGAATCCATGCCGATGGCCGCCAGCACGCTGTCGTCGAACAGCTACCTGTTCGTCCTTCCGAACGACGACGGTGTACGCGAGACCTACATCCGCATGACCTCCAGCCACCCGCTGATGGTCTGGCTGAAGACCCTCGACAGCAGCGGCGTGGTCAACCTGGAAAAGCCCGCCTACCTGTTCGGCACGCTGTTCGGCGCGCTCGGCCTGCTGATGCTCTACAACCTGTTCCGCCTGGCCAACAACCGCGGCATGGGCAATCTCTGGCTGAGCGGCTTCCATGCCCTGCTGCTGCTCAATGCGCTGGCCGAGTTCGGCGTGCTCGGCTACTGGCTGCCGGAAACCGGCAGCGGCTACAGCCTGGCGCTCTGCGCGGACATGGCGACGCTGGGCGCGGCCATCTGCCTGCTCGGCTTCATCCAGTCGTTCTTCCGCAACACCCGCGTCAGCGACGGCCTGAACTGGCTGCCGATGGCCGGCATCATCGTCATCAGCGGCGTCGCCGCGGTAATCCTGCTGACCCGCGAGCTGTGGTACAGCGGGCTGATCAACCTGCTGATCCTGTTCGCCGCCGCCTGCGCACTGACCTCTGGCGCCTACCACTGGCGCCGCGGCTATCAGCCGGCGCGGCTGGTGGTGCTGGCCGCCGGGGCGTTCACCCTGGTGTTCCTGGCGCTGACGCCGATGCTCTTCGGCTTCGTGCAGATGAACCCCGGCTGGCTGGAAATCATCCTGTTCGGCAGCGCCGCGTTCTGCGGCCTGCTGCTCAGCCTGTCGCTGAGCGATCGCCAGCGCCAGCTGAGCGCCGACCGCCTGAGCGAGCACACCGCGCTGGCGGTGAGCAGCGCCGAGCTGCGTGCCAAGGCCGAGTTCCTGGCGAAGATCAGCCACGAGATCCGCACGCCGATGAATGGCGTGCTGGGCATGACCGAGCTGCTGCTCGGCACGCCGCTGTCGGCCAAGCAGCGCGACTACGTGCAGACCATCCACAGTGCCGGCAACGAGCTGCTCGGGCTGATCAACGAGATTCTCGACATCTCGCGTCTGGAGTCCGGGCAGATCGAACTGGACGACGTGCAGTTCGACCTCAACGCCCTGCTCGACGACTGCCTGGACATCTTCCGCGCCAAGGCCGAGCAGCAGCAGGTCGAGCTGATCAGCTTCATCCAGCCGCAGGTGCCGCGGGTCATCAGCGGCGACCCCACGCGCCTGCGCCAGGCGCTGCTGAGCCTGCTGGACAACGCCTTCAAGCAGACCGACGAGGGCGAAATCCTCCTCGTCGTGGCGCTCGACACCAGCGCCGAGCAGCCGCGCCTGCGCATCGCCGTGCAGGACAGCGGCCGACCGCTGCAGCAGGAAGACCGCGACGCGCTGCTCAACGCCGAGCTGCACAGCCGCGACTTCCTCGCCGCGACCCGCGTCGGCGGTCGCCTCGGGCTGATCATCTCGCGCCAGCTGGTGCGCCTGATGCACGGCGAGTTCGGCATCCAGAGCGGCGGCCAGCAGGGCAACACGCTGTGGCTGACGCTGCCACTCGATGCCGAGCGCCTGGAGCAGCCGACCGCCGACCTGGAGAGCCCGCTGCTCGGCGCGCGTCTGCTGGTGGTCGACGACAACGACACCTGCCGCAAGGTGCTGGTACAGCAATGCACGGTGTGGGGCCTGCAGGTCGCCGCGGTGGCCTCGGGCAAGGAAGCGCTAGCGCTGCTGCGTACCAAGGCGCACCTGCGCGACTACTTCGACGTGGTCCTGCTCGACCAGGACATGCCCGGCATGACCGGCCTGCAGCTGGCGACCCGGATCAAGGAAGACCCCAGCCTCAACCATGACATCCTGCTGATCATGCTCACCGGCATCAGCAATGCGCCGAGCAAGATCATCGCGCGCAATGCCGGGATCAAGCGCATCCTCGCCAAGCCGGTGGCCGGCTATGCGCTGAAGACCACCCTCGCCGACGAGCTGGCCCGGCGCGGCAAGAGCATCGCCGCGGATGCGCTGGACACCCCGGCGCTGGACGTACCGAGCGACTTCCGCATCCTCGTCGCCGAAGACAACAGCATTTCCACCAAGGTCATCCGCGGCATGCTGAACAAGCTCAACCTGCAGCCGGACACCGCCAGCAACGGCGAGGAAGCCCTCAGCGCGATGAAAGCCCGGCAGTACGACCTGGTGCTGATGGACTGCGAGATGCCGGTGCTCGACGGCTTCTCCGCCACCGAGCAGTTGCGCCAGTGGGAAAGCCGCGAGGGACGCCAGCGCACGCCGATCGTTGCCCTCACCGCGCACATCCTGGTCGAGCACAAGGAGCGCGCGCGCAAGGTCGGCATGGACGGCCACATGGCCAAGCCGGTGGAGCTGTCGCAGCTGCGCGAGATGATCCAGCAATGGGTCAGCGCCAAGCAGCAGAGCCGTGCCGAAGGCGGCGCGCTGATCCAGTAAGGCGCAGCGCGCTCCACGTGGCGCAGCCGCCGCTTCTTCCTTCCTGCCGAGAACCCCGCATGTCCGCCGCGCTGTTCAGTCTCTATCTCAAGTTGCTGGTGCTCTACAGCCCGTTCTTCGTGCTGTCCTGCTTCATCGGCATGACCCGCGGCTACACGCAGAAGGAGCGCAAGAAACTCGCCTGGCGCGTCGCCAGCGGAGTGTTCGTCGCGAGCATGCTGCTCTACCTGTTCGGCACGCACATCTTCGTGCTGTTCGGCATCACCATCGACGCCTTCCGCATCGGTGCCGGCAGCGTGCTGTTCATCTCGGCGCTGGGCATGGCCCAGGGCAAGTCCGTGGTGCAGAGCGACAACCTGCAGCAGGACGTCACCATAGTGCCGCTGACCATCCCGATCACCGTCGGCCCCGGCACCATCGGCGCGCTGCTGGTGATGGGCGCCAGCCAGCCGCACTGGAACGATAAGCTGCTGGCGGTGGGCGGGATTTTCCTCGCCAGCATCACCGTCGGCCTGGTGCTGTTCCTCTCCGGCCGCTTCGAGCGCCTGCTCGGCGAGCAGGGGCTGCAGATCGTCAGCCGACTGATGGGGCTGTTCGTCTGCGCCCTCGCCGCGCAGATCATCTTCACCGGGGTGAAGAACTATCTGTCGCTCTAAATTGGTGCGCAAAGCCACCAATGCGATTTTCACGGTCACCCGCACGCACCACGGCGGACCGCTGAAAATCTGCTAGCGCCTTCCGGAGAAATCAGCCAAGCCGCTTCAAATCAAGGGTTTGCACGCCTTGGCACGGATGCTGCGATTGCTCCGTTGACGAATTGACGCAGGCGCAAGCCTTGGGCGTCGCTTCGCGAACAATGATGCGCATGGACCCAGCCAAGGAGCCGCACCCCAATGAAACGCCGTCCCTTTCTGAAATCCACACTCGCTGCCAGTGCACTGATGCTCAGCGGGCTGTTTCCGTTCACCGCACACGCCGCCGACACCATCAAGGTCGGCATCCTGCATTCCCTTTCCGGCACCATGGCGATCTCCGAGACCTCGCTGAAAGACATGGCGCTGATGACCATCGACGAGATCAACGCCAAGGGCGGCGTGCTCGGCAAGAAGCTCGAGCCGGTGGTCGTCGACCCCGCCTCCAACTGGCCGCTGTTCGCCGAGAAGGGCCGCCAGCTGCTGACCCAGGATAAAGTCGCCGTGACCTTCGGCTGCTGGACCTCGGTGTCGCGCAAATCGGTTCTGCCGGTCTACGAAGAACTCAACGGGCTGCTGTTCTACCCCGTGCAATACGAAGGCGAAGAGATGTCGCCGAACGTGTTCTACACCGGTGCCGCGCCGAACCAGCAGGCGATCCCGGCCGTCGAGTACCTGATGAGCGAGGACGGCGGCGCCGCCAAGCGCTTCTTCCTGCTCGGCACCGACTACGTCTACCCGCGCACCACCAACAAGATCCTGCGCAGCTTCCTGCACAGCAAGGGCGTCGCCGACAAGGACATCGAAGAGGTCTACACCCCCTTCGGCCACAGCGATTACCAGACCATCGTCGCCAACATCAAGAAGTTCTCCGCCGGCGGCAAGACCGCGGTGGTCTCCACCGTCAACGGCGACTCCAACGTGCCGTTCTACAAGGAACTGGCCAACCAGGGCATCGAAGCCACCGACATCCCGGTGGTCGCCTTCTCGGTCGGCGAGGAAGAACTGCGCGGCATCGACACCAAGCCGCTGGTCGGCCAACTGGCCGCCTGGAACTACTTCCAGTCCGTGGATAACCCGGTGAACGAGAAATTCGTCGCCGCCTGGAAGGCCTACGCCAAGGCCAAGAAGCTGCCGAACGCCGACACCGTGGTCACCAACGACCCGATGGAAGCCACCTACGTCGGCATCCATATGTGGGCGCAGGCGGTCGAGAAGGCCGGCACCACCGACGTCGACAAGGTGCGCGACGCCATGGCCGGGCAGACCTTCGCCGCGCCGGACGGCTACACCATCAAGATGGACGAGAAGAACCACCACCTGCACAAGCCGGTGATGATCGGCGAAGTCCAGGAAGACGGTCAGTTCTCCGTGGTCTGGCAGACCGAAGGCCCGGTGCGCGCCGAGCCGTGGAGCCCCTTCATCGAAGGCAACGACAAGAAGCCTGACCACCCGATGAAGAGCAACTGATCCAGGCGCAACCTCTGTAGGAGCGAGCGTGCCCGCCGGCGACCCGTAGCGGTCGTCCGGCAATCGCCGAGCTCATCGCGATACGCCCGTTCCCGCAGCGTCCGTGTTCATCCCCGACCGGTTCACGATTCCCGTGGGCCGGAGCGGGGCTGACCGTGCTCTGAAGGACACCGATATGCCCTCTGCCGTCCACCGCCTGATCCTGGCCTGCCTGCTTCTGCTTCCCGCAGCCGCACACGCCGGTGATGCCACCGATTTCGTCGCCGCCAATCCGTCCGAGCAGGCCAGCCTGCTGGAACGATGGGCCGCGCAACCCGATCCGGCGCGTCTGCCGCTGATCGAGGCGCTGCAGGATGGCCGCCTGGCCGCCGACAGCGCGAAAGTCCCGTTCATCGAGGAAAGCGGCGCCTTCAAGGCCGCCGAAGGCAACGCCGAGCCGGCCGAAGCGCCGCGCAAGCTGCGCCTGAACAACCGTCTGCGCGGCCTGGCGAACACCGCCCTGGCCAGCCACCAACTGCTCGCCGAAGATGCCGGCGTGCGCCTGGCTGCCGCCGCGCAACTGCAGAAGAGCGCGCGCCCGGAGCAGCTCGGCCTGCTCAACCAGCGCGTCGCCGCCGAACAGGACGAGGCCGTGCGCGATGCCCTGAGCCTGGCGCTGGCCAACCTGCAACTGGTCGACCCCGATCCCGCCGTGCGCCTGGCCGCGGTGCGCCTGCTCGGCGAAACCGGCCAGCCGCTGGCGCGCACGCGCCTGGAAGCGCTGCTCGATCCCGCCGTGGAACAGGACGCCGGCGTGCGCACCGCGGCGGAAACCAGCCTGGCGCAGGTCAAGCGCAAGCTGCTGATCGGCGAGCTGCTGGGCCAGGCGTTCTCCGGCATGAGCCTGGGCTCGATCCTGTTGCTCGCCGCCCTCGGCCTGGCGATCACCTTCGGCCTGCTCGGGGTGATCAACATGGCCCACGGCGAGATGCTGATGCTCGGCGCCTACTCCACCTACATGGTCCAGCTGCTGTTCCAGCGCCTGGCGCCCGAGGCCCTGGCGTTCTACCCGCTGGCGGCGCTGCCGGTGGCGTTCTTCGTCACCGCGGCGATCGGCATGGCGCTGGAGCGCACGGTGATCCGCCATCTCTACGGCCGCCCGCTGGAAACCCTGCTGGCCACCTGGGGCATCAGCCTGATGCTGATCCAGTTGGTGCGCATCGTCTTCGGCGCGCAGAACGTCGAGGTCGCCAACCCCTACTGGCTGTCCGGCGGCATCCAGGTGCTGCCCAACCTGGTGCTGCCGTACAACCGCATCGTGATCATCGGCTTCGCCCTGTTCGTGGTGCTGCTGACCTGGCTGCTGCTGAACAAGACGCGCCTGGGCCTGAACGTCCGCGCGGTGACGCAGAACCGCAACATGGCCGCCTGCTGCGGTGTCGCCACCGGCCGCGTGGACATGCTCGCCTTCGGCCTCGGCTCGGGCATCGCCGGGCTCGGCGGGGTGGCGCTGTCGCAGATCGGCAACGTCGGCCCGGACCTCGGTCAGAGCTACATCATCGACTCCTTCCTGGTGGTGGTGCTCGGCGGCGTCGGCCAGCTGGCCGGCAGCGTGCTGGCGGCGTTCGGCCTGGGCATCGCCAACAAGATCCTCGAACCGCAGATTGGCGCCGTGCTGGGCAAGATCCTGATCCTCGCGCTGATCATCCTGTTCATCCAGAAGCGTCCGCAGGGTCTCTTCGCGCTGAAAGGACGGGTGATCGATTGAGCCAGACGACCTTCGCCCCTGCCGGCAAGGCGGGTCCCGCTTCACCGACCCACCGGCTGCACCCGTTCGCCTCGATGGGCGTCGCTGCGCTCGTCCCGTCCTATGGAATCGAAAGCGCCGCTCACCCCGCCCTGCCCGTGACCGCCATCCAACAAGGACATCGCCGATGAACCAGCCGCTCGCGCTCACCGCCGCGCAGAAAGCCGGCCCGCGCCTGACCCTCGCCGCGCTCGGCGTGGTGCTGGCGATCCTCGTCGCCCTGCCGCTGCTCTCGCTGCTGCCGGCGGACAACCCGCTGCAGGTCTCCGCCTACACCCTGACCCTGGTCGGCAAGATCCTCTGCTACGCCATCGTCGCCCTGGCCCTGGACCTGGTCTGGGGCTACGCCGGGCTGCTCTCGCTCGGCCACGGGCTGTTCTTCGCCCTCGGCGGCTACGCCATGGGCATGTA
>DIEE01000063.1:17313-26310 GCA_002418465.1 Pseudomonas sp. UBA5782
TCGATCATGACCCAGGCGCTGACCTTCGCCGGCATGCTGCTGTTCTTCCGCAACGAGACCGGCTTCGGCGGCAACAACGGCTTCACCGGCTTCTCCACCCTGCTCGGCTTCGGCATCACCGCGCCGGGCACCCGCGCGGTGCTGTTCCTCGCCACCGTGGCGCTGCTGGTGGCCAGCCTGGCGCTGGGCTGGGGCCTGGCGCGGAGCAAGTTCGGCCGCGTGCTCACCGCCCTGCGCGATGCCGAGAACCGCCTGATGTTCTGCGGCTACGATCCGCGCGGCTACAAGCTGTTCGTCTGGGTGCTGTCCGCCGTGCTCTGCGGCCTGGCCGGCGCGCTCTACGTGCCGCAGGTGGGCATCATCAACCCCAGCGAGATGGCGCCGACGCAATCCATCGAGGCCGCCGTATGGGTCGCCCTCGGCGGGCGCGGCACGCTGATCGGCCCACTGCTCGGTGCCGGCATCGTCAACGGCATGAAGAGCTGGTTCACCGTGGCCTTCCCGGAATACTGGCTGTTCTTCCTCGGCGCCCTGTTCATCATCGTCACGCTGTTCCTGCCGAAAGGCGTCATCGGCCTGCTTCGGCGCAAGGGAGAACAGTGATGCACGCCACCCCCGGACAATTCATGCTCGAACCCGCCTACGACCCGAAGAACGATGCCGGCAGCGGCCGTGATGCGATCGGCCTCGGCCGCGCCACAGGTCCTGGCCTGGACGTGCGCCACGGCACCATCCTGACCCTGGAAGACATCAACGTCAGCTTCGATGGCTTCAAGGCGCTGCGCGAGCTGACCCTGTACATCGGTGTCGGCGAGCTGCGCTGCATCATCGGCCCCAACGGCGCAGGCAAGACCACGCTGATGGACGTGATCACCGGCAAGACGCGCCCGGACAACGGCAAGGCGTTCTTCGGCGAAAGCCTCGACCTGACCGAGATGAGCGAAGTGCAGATCGCCCAGGCCGGGATCGGCCGCAAGTTCCAGAAGCCCACCGTGTTCGAGGCGCTCTCGGTGTTCGAGAACCTCGAACTGGCGCAGAACGCCGACAAGTCGGTGTGGGCCAGCCTGCGCGCGCGGCTCTCCGGCGAACAGCGCGACCGCATCGAAGAGGTGCTCGCCACGATCAAGCTTGACGCCTCGCGCCAGCGCCCGGCCGGGCTGCTGTCGCACGGCCAGAAGCAGTTCCTCGAGATCGGCATGCTGCTGGTCCAGGACCCGCAGCTGCTGCTGCTCGACGAGCCGGTGGCAGGCATGACCGACGCCGAGACCGAGTTCACCGCCGAGCTGTTCAAGAGCCTCGCCGGCAAGCATTCGCTGATGGTGGTGGAGCACGACATGGGCTTCGTCGGCAGCATCGCCGACCACGTCACCGTGCTGCACCAGGGCCATGTGCTCGCCGAGGGCTCGCTGGAGCAGGTGCAGGCGGACGAGCGGGTGATCGAGGTTTACCTCGGCCGCTGAGCTCTGGTGCGCATGGCGCACCCTACCCGCGCGGCGTCTCCCGCAGGGTGCGCCGCGCGTACCCAATGGAATACCAGAGCGTGGATGACGCCGTCTTTCATCCACCGGAACACCGCACGGTGGATCGATGAAGCGCGATCCACCCTACGAGACTGGGCCCTGGTGCGCATGGCGCACCCTACATGCGCGGCGTCTCCCGTAGGGTGCGCCGCGCGCACCGAATGGAACCACCGGGCGGACGACACCGCGCTCCTTCTCTTCGAGGACATCCACATGCTGCAAGTCGACAAACTTCACCAGTACTACGGCGGCAGCCACATCCTCCGCGGGCTGAGCTTCGAGGCGAAGATCGGCGAAGTCACCTGCCTGCTCGGGCGCAACGGGGTCGGCAAGACCACCCTGCTGAAATGCCTGATGGGCCTGATCCCGTCCAGGCAGGGCGTGGTGAACTGGAACGGCAAGCCGATCACCAGCTTCAAGACGCACCAGCGGGTCAACGCCGGCATCGCCTACGTGCCCCAGGGTCGCGAGATCTTCCCGCGCCTGACGGTCGAGGAAAACCTGCTGATGGGCCTTTCGCGCTTTCCCGGCAGCCAGGCGAAGAGCGTGCCGCCGTTCATCTACGAGCTGTTCCCGGTGCTGGAGGAAATGAAGGCACGCCGCGGCGGCGACCTCTCCGGCGGCCAGCAGCAACAGTTGGCCATCGGCCGCGCGCTGGCCAGCAAGCCGAGCCTGCTGATCCTCGACGAGCCCACCGAGGGCATCCAGCCGTCGGTGATCAAGGAGATCGGCGTGGTGATCAGGAAGCTCGCCGCGCGCGGCGACATGGCGATCCTGCTGGTGGAACAGTTCTACGACTTCGCCGCCGAGCTGGCCGACCAGTACCTGGTGATGTCGCGCGGCGAGATCGTCCAACAGGGCCGTGGCGAAAGCATGGAAGCCGATGGCGTGCGCGGGCTGGTCGCGATCTGAGTTTTCCCGTAGGTTTGTCGTGCCCGGCCGGACGCCGCCGCGCCTAGCGCCGGGCTCTGGTCCAAAGCTTCCAGCCCCTCGCGACAGCCACCCACAGTACAAAGAAGCGCATGAACGCAACGATAGCCCCCGCCCTTTTCACGCCCAGCTGGCACGCCGAGCTGGAGCTGGGCTATGCCCGCGCCGGCGATGCCACGCGCCCGGTGATGCGCCGCCACAGCGGCCCGCTGCGGGTGCAGAAGCACCTGTACGCCGAAGGCCCGGAAGTCTGCCAGCACATCATCGTCCACCCGCCGGGCGGTATCGCCGGCGGTGATCGCCTGAACATCAGCGCCCATGTCGGCGAAGGCGCCTGGGCGCAGCTGACCAGCCCCGGCGCCGCCAAGTGGTACCGCGCCACCGGCACCGCCTACCAGGACCTGCGCCTGCGCGTCGAAGCCGGCGCCACCCTGGAATGGCTGCCGCAGGAAACCATCGTCTACTCCGGCGCGCGCGCCGAGCTGAGCACGCGCATCGAGCTGCTCGGCGATGCGCGGCTGTTCTACTGGGACATGGTCGCCCTCGGCCGCCCCGCCGCCGACGAGCGCTTCGCCGACGGTCATTTCCAGGCGCGCCTGGACGTCCTTCGCGACGGCCAGCCGCTCTGGCACGAACGCCAGCGGGTGACCGGCGGAGACGGCCTGCTCGACTCGCCGATCGGCCTCGACGGCCAGCCGGTGTTCGCCACCCTGCTGGTCAGCGGCGAGATCGACGCCGAACTGCTCGAACGCTGCCGCGAACTGCCTTCGCGCGTGCGCGGCGACCTCACCCAACTGCCCGGCCTGATCGTTGCACGCTGCCTGGCCCACGAAGCACTGCACGCCCGTGCCTGGCTGATCGACCTCTGGCGCCTGCTGCGCCCGGCGCTGCTCGGCCGCACGGCCGTTCCCCCTCGAATCTGGAGCACCTGATGGACCTTTCACCGCGTGAAAAAGACAAGCTGCTGATCTTCACCGCCGGCCTGGTGGCCGAACGCCGCCTGGCGCGTGGCCTGAAGCTGAATTATCCGGAAGCCATGGCGCTGATTTCCGCCGCCCTGCTCGAAGGCGCACGCGACGGGCGCAGCGTCGCCGAGCTGATGCATTTCGGCACCACGCTGCTGAGCCGCGACCAGGTGATGGAAGGCGTGGCGGAAATGATCCCGGAAATCCAGGTGGAAGCGACCTTCCCCGACGGCACCAAACTGGTGACCGTGCACCAACCCATCGCCTGATCGAGCAAGGACAACCGCCGTGATCATCCGCGACGCCCTCGATGCCGATCTGCCTGGCATCCGCGACATCTACAACGACGCCGTGGCCAACACCACGGCGATCTGGAACAACTACGCCGTCGACCTCGACAACCGCCGCGCCTGGCTGGCCGACCGCGCCGCCCTGGGCTTCCCCGTACTGGTCGCGGTGGACGCCGAGGACAACGTCCTCGGCTATTCCAGCTACGGCACCTGGCGCGCCTTCGACGGCTTCCGCCACACCGTCGAGCACTCGGTCTACGTGCGCAGCGACCAGCGCGGCCAGGGCCTCGGGCCGAAACTGATGCAGGCATTGATCGAGCGTGCCCGCGAATCCGGGTTGCACGTGATGGTCGCCGCCATCGAAAGCGGCAACGCCGCCTCGATCCGCCTGCATGAACGCCTGGGCTTCGTCACCACCGGGCAGATGCCGCAGGTCGGGCAGAAGTTCGGCCGCTGGCTCGACCTCACCTTCATGCAACTCCTCCTTTCCCCCGCTACGGAGCAGCCCGAATGATCCCAGGCGAATACCAGATCCAGCCCGGCGAGATCGAACTCAACGTCGGCCGTCGCACCCTCAGCCTGAGCGTCGCCAACAGCGGTGACCGGCCGATCCAGGTCGGCTCGCACTTCCATTTTTTCGAGACCAACGACGCCCTGACCTTCGACCGCGCCGCCAGCCGCGGCATGCGCCTGAACATCCCGGCCGGCACCGCGGTGCGCTTCGAGCCCGGGCAGAGCCGCGAAGTCGAACTGGTCGACCTCGCCGGCGAGCGCCGCGTGTTCGGCTTCGCCGGACGGGTGATGGGCGAGCTCTAAGCCGCCAGAGATTCGTAGGGTGCGCCGCGCGCACCAGAGCCAATCGCGGTGCGCACGGCGCACCCTACAGGACCCCTGCTCATGAAGATTTCCCGCCAAGCCTACGCCGACATGTTCGGCCCCACCGTCGGCGACAAGGTGCGCCTGGCCGACACCGACCTGTGGATCGAAGTGGAGAAGGACTTCACCACCTACGGCGACGAAGTGAAGTTCGGCGGCGGCAAGGTGATCCGCGACGGCATGGGCCAAAGCCAGTTGAACGCCGCCGACGTGGTCGACACGGTGATCACCAACGCACTGATCATCGACCACTGGGGCATCGTCAAGGCCGACGTCGGCCTCAAGGACGGGCGCGTCAAAGCCATCGGCAAGGCCGGCAACCCGGACATCCAGCCCGACGTGACCATCGCCATCGGCGGCGCCACCGAAGTCATCGCCGGCGAGGGCATGATCCTCACCGCCGGCGGCATCGACAGCCACATCCACTTCATCTGCCCGCAGCAGATCGAAGAAGCGCTGATGAGCGGCACCACCACCATGATCGGCGGCGGCACCGGGCCGGCCACCGGCACCTACGCCACCACCGTGACCCCTGGCCCGTGGCACATGGCGCGCATGCTCCAGGCTGCCGACGCCTTCCCGATGAACATCGGCTTCACCGGCAAGGGCAACGTCTCGCTGCCCGAGCCGCTGATCGAGCAGGTCAAGGCCGGCGCCATCGGCCTCAAACTGCACGAGGACTGGGGCACTACGCCAGCCGCCATCGACAACTGCCTGTCGGTCGCCGACAGGTACGACGTGCAGGTGGCGATCCACACCGACACCCTGAACGAATCCGGCTTCGTCGAGACCACCCTCGGCGCGTTCAAGGGCCGCACCATCCACACCTATCACACCGAGGGTGCCGGTGGCGGCCACGCGCCGGACATCATCAAGGCCTGCGGCTTCCCCAACGTGCTGCCCAGCTCGACCAACCCGACCCGGCCGTTCACCAAGAACACCATCGACGAGCACCTGGACATGCTGATGGTCTGCCATCACCTGGACCCGAGCATCGCCGAGGACGTCGCCTTCGCCGAGAGCCGCATCCGCCGCGAGACCATCGCCGCCGAGGACATCCTCCACGACCTCGGAGCGTTCTCCATGATCAGCTCCGACAGCCAGGCCATGGGCCGTGTCGGCGAAGTGATCACGCGCACCTGGCAAACCGCCGACAAGATGAAGAAGCAGCGCGGCGCACTGCCCGAGGACGGCGCCGGCAACGACAACTTCCGGGTCAAGCGCTACATCGCCAAGTACACCATCAACCCGGCGATCACCCACGGCATCAGCCATGAGGTCGGCTCCATCGAGGTCGGCAAATGGGCCGATCTGATCCTCTGGCGCCCGGCGTTCTTCGGCGTCAAACCGACGCTGATCCTCAAGGGCGGAGTGATCGCCGCCAGCCTGATGGGCGATGCCAACGCCTCCATCCCGACCCCGCAACCGGTGCACTACCGGCCGATGTTCGGCAGCTACGGCGGCTCGCTGCACGCCAGCAGCCTGACCTTCATCAGCCAGGCCGCGGCAGACGCCGGCGTACCGCAACAGCTCGGCCTGCAGAAGAAGATCGGCGTGGTCAAGGGCTGCCGCTCGGTGCAGAAGAAGGACCTGATCCACAACGACTACCTGCCGAGCATCGAGGTCGACCCGCAGAACTACCAGGTCAAGGCCGACGGCCAGCTGCTCTGGTGCGAGCCGGCCGAGGTGCTGCCGATGGCGCAGCGCTACTTCCTCTTCTGAGCCCCTCCGCCACGGCCGAGCGTACGTTCGGTCGTGGCCTGCGCGCCACCTGGCGCCGCTCTCCGCGCAATCGCCGCGAACGCCTGCGTCCCATCGGGTTCTGTATCTGTACAGGTTATTTCCTGGACCCCACGAACGGACGGAGAAACAACAATGAAGCTCAGATACGCTCTCGCCGCGACCGCGCTGGCCTTTTCCGGCGTCACCTTCGCCGCCCCACCTGCAATGGAGAAGGGCGGCATGCTGGTGGATAGCCACGGCATGACGCTGTACACCTACGACAAGGACACCAAGGACATCTCCAAATGCAGCGGCCAGTGCGCGGAAAACTGGCCGCCGCTGATGGCCGAAGCCGACGCCAAGCCCGATGGCCAGTGGACCCTGGCCAAGCGCGAGGACGGCACCCTGCAGTGGGCCTACGCCGACAAGCCGCTGTATACCTTTGCCAAGGACAAGCCGGGCGAGATGACCGGTGACGGCAAGGGCGGCGTCTGGCACATGGCCAAACCCTGACGCTCACACCGCGCCCGGGCCGCAATCAGCCGGCCCGGCGCACCTCCCCGCCCTCGCCCCGCGATGGCGATCTTGAGGTTCTGCGCTAGGCTGGCCGAACCTCAATCAAGCGAGCCCCCCCATGAGCAACCTCTACGAAATCCCCGTCACCTCCATCGACGGCGCCGCGCAGACCCTCGAACCCTACAAGGGCAAGGTGCTGCTGGTGGTCAACGTCGCCTCCAAATGCGGGCTGACGCCGCAGTACGAAGGCCTGGAGAAACTCTACGAGAGCAAGCACGCCGCCGGCCTGGAAGTGCTCGGCTTTCCCGCCAACGATTTCCGCGGCCAGGAGCCGGGCAGCGAAGCCGAGATCAAGGAATTCTGCAGCCTGACCTACGCCGTGAAATTCCCGCTGTTCGCCAAGATTTCGGTGGTAGGCGAGGGTCAGCACCCGCTGTACCAGGCACTCACCACCGCGCTGCCGAACGCCACCGGCGAAGGTCCGATGCGGGAAAAGCTCAAGGGCTACGGCATCGAAGCCAATCCGGTGCCGGACGTGCAGTGGAACTTCGAGAAATTCCTCATCGGCCGCGACGGCCAGGTGGCCGCGCGCTTCGCCCCCGACGTGGCGGCGGACGATCCGCGCCTGCTGGAGGCAGTGGAGGCGGAGCTGGCGAAAAGCGCCTGACCCTCCTCATCGCGGGCGGCGAGCGACGCCGCCCACGTCGTTTTTTATGTATACCTAACTACACAACCTCGTCGATATTGTCGGATCGCCGACAATCCTGGCGTTCCATACCGTTGCCATATTCCGGATTTAAAAACAGCTAAATCAGCCAGTTAGCGTCAACAACCCCGGCTGGACGCTTTATTGCTATGTCCGTAGGGCTGAACCGAAGCACCTGAAATTCGCTATATAATCGCCCGCCCAGGCGATAGCGAAGCCAGCCGTTCCATCATCCAGACCTCGCTAACCGGGCGAACCGACCACAGAGTCGGGCGCAGGATCGGCGGTGACGGTGCGAACGCTGGCATTCCAGGCGCCCAGCCAACACACCTACGACACCGCAACGGAGCGCATCAATGAAGATCCAATCCCTGAGCACGGCCATCGCCCTCGGCCTGCTGGCCCAGCACGCCGCGGCCGCCGGTTTCATCGAGGACAGCAAGGCCAGCCTCGGCCTGCGCAACTTCTATTACGACCTGAACACCAAGAACACCACGGATAACAGCGGCGAAGCCAGCGAATGGGGTCAGGGCTTCATCTTCAACTACGCCTCGGGCTTTACCGAAGGTACCGTCGGCTTCGGCATCGACGCCGTAGGCCTGCTCGGCGTGAAACTGGATTCGGGCGGCCGCACCGGGAAGGAAGGGATCGATCGCTCTCCTGGCCAACTGTTCCCGCGGGACACCGACAACAGCGCGGTGGATGAATTCAGCAAAGGCGGCGTGACCGCCAAGGTCCGCGTGTCGAAGACCGAAGCGCGCCTCGGCACCCTGCAGCCGAAACTGCCGGTGGTGAACTTCAACGACGGTCGCCTGCTGCCGCAATTGTTCGATGGCGGCCAGATCACCTCGGCGGAAATCGACAACCTGACGCTGATCGCCGGCCAGCTGGAACACACCAAGACCCGCGCGTCCTCCGATGACGTCGGTCTGCGCATCGCCGGCGCGACCCGCCCGACCGGAGCACCCACGAACGCGGCCGTTTCCGACTCCAACCAGTTCCGCTACGCCGGCGCCGACTACAAGGTCTCCAAGGACCTGGTGCTGCAGTACTACTACGGCAACCTGGAAGACTTCTACAAACAGCACTTCCTTGGCCTGACCCACAACTGGGCGATCGGCCCGGGCGCGCTGAAGACCGACCTGCGCTACTTCCACAGCGGTTCCGACGGCAAGAACGGCAGCGTCGCCGGTCGCGCCGAGGGCTATCGCGGCCAGGGTGAAATCGGCGCGAACAACGCCTATACCGTGACCGAGGTGGACAACGACACCTGGAGCGCCTTCCTCACCTACACCCTCGGCGGCCACGCCCTGAGCGGCGGCTACCAGCAGGTCTCCGGCGACAGCGCCTTCCCGTTCCTCAACCAGGGCGATGGTTCCACCGCCTACCTGATCACCGACCGGCAGATCGGCAAGTTCCTCTCCGCCGGCGAGCGCACCTGGCTTGCCGAATACAGCTACGACTTCGCCAAG
>DIEE01000191.1:0-216 GCA_002418465.1 Pseudomonas sp. UBA5782
TGTCATGCAGGCGCACGTACCAGTCCACGGCCTGATTCAGCGCGGCGTTCATGTCTCGTCCAGTAGCAGGCAATGCATCAGCGCGCGGGCCAGGTGCTTGCGCACCGTGGTGACCGAGACGCCGACGCGTTCGGCGGTCTTTTCGTAGGTCAGCCCGTCGAGCTGCACGGCGAGGAAGATCTGCCGGGTGCGCGAACCGAGGCCGTCGAGCAGGCG
>DIEE01000191.1:336-7964 GCA_002418465.1 Pseudomonas sp. UBA5782
TCACCAGCCCGCGAGCGACGGTCGCCAGGTAATGCCGCGGCTCATGCAGCCCGCCCGCCGAACGCGCCAGCAGCACGCGGACGAACGTGTCCTGCGCCAGATCGGCCGCATCCGCCCTGCACGCCAGCCGCCGGTGCAACCAGCCACGCAGCCAGCCGTGATGCTCGCGGTAGAGTGCGTCGAGCTGCGCATGGGAAGCCGTATCGGGACTCAGCGTGGACATCCCGCCTCCTGGAAAAAATCGCAAATAAGAATTTGTCGCAATTCTACGGGTGCGAGGGAGGGATTGGGAATGCCCGCGAAGGCGCCAATGAAAATCGGCGCGGTGCGTGAAGGATTTCTGGCGCATATGAATGGTGCAGCGCGAGCTCAAACGTCCTACGCAGGCCCGCAGAATGGCTTCCGCCCACCAGAGCTAACTCGTGATCACCAAGGCGAAAACTCCGCAGCAGCCGGTGACGGCATGTTCGGTTCATGCGCCGAGCAGGCGCAGAGCGTGCGGAGTGCGCGCGGATAGGCGTGGTTGGAATGGCGGGCTGAAGCGTATCTTCGCCCGCCCGCCAACCCATCGTTCTCGGGCTCGCGCTACGTATCACCCTCGATCAGTAGTTGTAGGAAAGCGTAAACAGCAAGTTTCTGGGATCGCCGAAGTAGTTGTTACCGTAGTCGACCGATTTGTAGTAGCGCTTGTCGAGGATATTGTTGAAGTTCACTGCACCAGATAGCTCGTCGGTGAAGCGGTACCCCAGGCGGGCATTCCAGATGGCGAATCCTCCCTGCGTCCTGCCGTAGTAGCCGTAGCCGGACGATCCGCTTTGTGCATTGACGCCTCCGCCAATCGAAACCCGCTCAAAGTTTCCCGGCAGGCGATAGTCCAGCCAGGAGCGAAAGATGTGTTTCGACGTGCCTACGCTGGCACCGACATCGTCGGAAACGCTCGGNNCGTTCTGGAAACGCAGCAGGTTCAAGGTATAGGCGGCATACACCTGCAGGTTGTCGAGGAGTTCGCCACTCAGTTCCGCCTCGAAGCCGCGGCTGACAGCGGTGCCGCCGCCGTAGTAGCAGGTGCCACCACAGTTGGCATCCTGGATATCCTGGTCCAGGTTGGCATCCCAGATCGGAATGTTTTCCTGCTCCATGCGGAACAGAGCGAACGTCGCATTCAGACGGCCATCGTCGAGGACGCCCTTGAGTCCGGTTTCCAGGCTTTTGCCGGTCTTCGGGGCCAGGATGCCGCCAGTGGCCGTGCGCATCGATTGCGGAAGAAAAATCTTCGTGTAGCTGGCGTAGGCGCTCCAGTCCGGCGTTATGTCGTAGATGATCCCGGCATAGGGCGTGATCTTCGCGGACTCGCTGGCAACCGACCGTGAATAGCCCCAGGGGCCGTCGGAACGATAGGCTTTCTGATAGGAGGACACGCGAGCGCCCAATATCACCGAGAGCGCGTCTGTCAGGTAGTACTGCCCCATGCCATACATGCCCTTCTGGATCGACGCATAGCCGTCATCACTGCGATTGGCCGACAGGATTGCCTCGTCGGTAGGTTTGGTGCCGTCGACCGGGTCATTGATGATGTCCCAGCCAGGCACGTGATTGCGTTGCCAGCCAAAGGTGTCGCTGCTGTCTAGATCGGAGTAGTTCGCCCCGAGGGTCAGGTTCAGTCGGCGATCGGCGATCTCGGTATGTCCGTTTACGTAGACATCACCGCCCCAGTGCTCGGAGAAGAAGTCGAAGACGTAGCCGTCACCGCGCAGCGTGCCGGTGTTATCCGGGTTGAGCACGCCCGACCTGAGCATGTACTTGTAGTCATTGTTTTCCCGCGCCGTGAGGACCGTTGCATTGAGCGACCAGTCTTCGTTGAACTGATGGGATACGTCGAAGTAGAAGGTTTCCTGGATCTTGTCCCAGTAGGACCAGTTGCCGCCCTGGAACGTCGAGCGGCTGTAGTTGGGGATCGAGCCGTCGGTGTGGTTGGCCAGGCCGTTGGCATCGATGTTGGCGTCGATGCGCTCGCGACTGAAGCCGACTCCGATTCGAGTGGCTGGCGTGAGGTCATAGTCCAGTGCGGCGTAAAGCGTCTGTCGGTCATCGCCGACGTGGTCGATGAACGAATTCTTCGTGTCGTAATCGAGAACCAGGCGGCCTCTGAGACGACCCTGCTCGTCCAGAGGGCCGGAAACGTCCATCTGGGTGCCGTAATGATCCCAGGAGCCCGCCTTGGCCGTCAGCTTGACCTGATCGACCGCCGTCGGCCGTTTGCGCACGAAGTTGACCGACCCCGACGGGTTGCCGCCGCCTTCCAGTAAGCCTTGCGCACCCCGGAGAATTTCCACCCGATCCAGGATTGCCGTCTGCCCGGTGAAGTCCGACCCGCGCGCATAGGCCTGCCGCTCCAGCGGTACGCCGTCGTACTGGAAGTTCTCGATGAAAAAGCCGCGGGAATAATACTGCTCGCCGGTTCCAAACATGGGGACCGACGTGATGCCGGGTGCATTGGCCAGGACATCTGCGACCGTGGCCATGTTTTGGTCGTGCATGCGCTGCTGGGTGACCACCGATACCGACTGTGGGATCTCCTTGATGTTCTTCTCGCCCTTGCCGATGGACAGCACGGGAGATGCGTAGGAGCCGGTACCTTCGGTAGTGGAGCCACGCTGAGTGCCGGTTACGGTGGATGGTTTCAGCTGAAGAGCGCTGTCGTCGCTTGTCGGCGCCTCCAGCGCATAGTTGCTACCCACGTTGATCGCCCGCAGACCGGTGCCGGCGAGCAACTGGGCGAAGCCTTCTTTCAGCGTGAAGTTGCCACTCAACCCTTGGCTGGTCTTGCCGGCCGTTAGGCGGGAGTCGACCGACAGCAGGATGCCGGCCTCGCTGGCGAAGCGGTTGAGCGCCTGGTCGAGGTTACCGGCCGGAATGGCGTAGCTGCGCGTCTGCTCGCGGGCGACGGATTGCGCCTGGGCGCTGGGTGACAGCAGCAACGGGGCGGCGGCCAGCAGGCTGGCGAGCAGCGCGGGGGTGATCGAGCGGCTCAGTCGCGAGCGCTGTGAAGGCAGATGCGGCATTCCGGATAGTCCTCTTGAGAATGCTTCTTGATTGAGTTCAAGAGGTATCCCGAGCGAGGCGGGAAAAGCGTCAATGAAAGGAGAAGATTTTTTCAGGGCGGTGCAGGGGTGTCTGGTGGGCTGAAGCGGATCACTTGCGCTCCCTTCAGGCGCGGGCGCGGACGGTGACCCAGTAGCGGGTCAGACTGTGCACCTCCACGGGCATGGATTGTTGCAGCGCGGCGAGCACGCGGTCGGTGTCGGCCAGGGGGAATACGCCGGTGAGCGGCAGGACGGCCACTTGCGGGTCGCAGCGCAACACGCCGGAGCGGTGGCGCGAGAGTTCGGCGATGAACTGCCCGAGCGGCATCCGTTCGGCGACCAGGCGGCCTTCGCTCCAGGCAGTGGCGTTGGGGTCGGCGACCTGCACCGCGCCGGTCCTGTCGGCAGAAAACCAGAGCTGCTGGCCGGCCTGCAGGCGCAGCGGCGTGGCGTGGCGTGGGCGGATTTCCAGTTCGCCCTCGTAGAGAGCGACGCGTGTGCCGCCGTCGATTTCCCGTACCGAGAAGCGCGTGCCCAGTGCCTGCACGTCGCCGCAGGGGGTTTCCACGATCAGCGGGCGGTACTGCGCCGCGCTGTCGTGGCCGCTGGTGAGGAGGATTTCACCGGCCAGCAGGCGGATGCGCCGTTCGTGTTCGCTGAACAGGATGTCCACCGCGCTGCCGCTGTTCAGCTCCAGGCGGCTGCCGTCGGAAAGCTCGCGACGCAGGCGTTCGCCGGTGCCGCTGCGCAGGTCGGCCAGCGTCTCGCGCCACGGCAGTTGCGCCTGGGTCAGGTAGCCACTGCCGCCGGCCACAAGCAGCATGCCGAGCAATTTCAGCGTTTGCCGGCGACGCGCGTCGGGCATCTCGCGCAGCACCGTGCAGGCCATCTCGGCGGGTACGCCGGCCAGCGTGCCCTGCAAGCGTTGCAGACGCTGCCAGGCGCGCCGGTGTTCGGGGTCGGCGGCTTGCCAGGCAGCGAAGCGGTGCTGTTCGTCGCCATCCAGTTCGCCGCCCCAGTGCAGCATCAGCCAGTGGCTGGCCTGCTCGACGATGGCGGGGGCGATGGGGCGGTCGGCGGCGCGTTTCATTCGGCGTAGAGCACCTGATAACAGGCCTGGATGGCGCGGATCATGTACTTCTGCACCGAACTGACGCTGACTTCCAGGCGTTCGGCGATCTGCGTATAGGTCAGCCCCTCGAACTGCGACAGCAGGAAGGCTTCGCGAACCTTGGCCGGCATGCCATCTAGCATGGCGTCGATCTGCAGCAGGGTCTCGATGACGATGGCGCGGGTTTCCAGGCTGGGCGTTTCCGGTTCCGGCAGCGCGGCGAGGCTTTCCAGATAGGCCTGTTCGATGCGCTGGCGCCGCCACTGATCGATGACCAGGTTGCGCGCGATCTGCGCCAGGTAGCTGCGACCCTCGCCAACACCGGGCAGGCGCCGCGTCACCAGCAGGCGCAGGAAAGTGTCCTGGGCAATGTCCGCCGCCCGCTCGCGATCGCCCAGGCGCCTGCGCAGCCAGCCCTGCAGCCAGCCGTGGTGGTCTTGATAGAGCGCATTCAGCTGCGCCTGGGACGTCGGTTCGGGGAATACCGTGGACATCCCACCTCCTGGAGAAAATCGCAAATAAGAATTTATCGCAATTCTACGGGGGTGGCGGGGGCATTGGGAATGCCTGGCGGTCAGGCATGGTGTAGAGGGCGTACCTATCTGCCGTATACCGGTCCGGCAGGATGGGTACGCTGCGCTCAACCCATTCTGCGCACTGAGTTAGAAGTCGCCACGCAGAGTGAGCATGAAGTTGCGGGGTTCGCCGAAAATGTTGGCGCGGGCGGTATCGTCCGCTGCCACATAGTACTTGCGATCGCCGAGGTTCTCGCCGGTCAGGTTGATGGTCCAGTGCTCATCGAGTCTGTATGCCACGCGTGCGTCCCAGATGGCGCGTCCGGCCGTGCCGTACGCGTAGCCATCCCAGGTTTCGTTCGAGTAGCCCGACTGAGCCTGCACACCGGCACCGATGGTCAGGCGGTTCCACTCGCCCGGCAGGGTGTAGCTGGTGGAGACCTTCGCCAGGTGTTTCGGCGTATCGGTGGTAAGGGCTTCGGCACCGTCGCTGTAGGTCATGTTGTAGGTGTAGCCCGCCAGCACTTGCAGCCCTGGCAACACCTCGCCACTCGCTTCGATATCGATACCCTTGCTGCGCCGGGTGACCCCGGACAGATAGCAGATGCCGTTGATGTTGGTCGAACAGGTATGGGCCGGGTCCGGGTCGGAATAGAAGGAGTCTTCCTGCCGGATGTAGAACATCGCCAGCGACAGGTTCAGCTGTTTGTCGAACAGCTCAGCCTTGATGCCAGTTTCGTAGTTGGTGCCGATTGCCGGTTGCAACGGTGCACCTTCAAAGGTTCGGTAGTCGCTCTGCGGACGGAAGATGTCGGCGTAGCTGGCATACCACGACCAGTTGTCATTGAGGTCGTAGACCAACCCGGCGAACGGCGTGACCTCTCCACTCTCCTTGGCGCTGTAGTCGGGATCGCTGGTGATGCTGTACCTGTAGTCATAGTCGTACCAGCTGACGCGGGCACCGAGAATCAGCGTCAGCGGCTCGGCCAGCTTGAGTCTGGCGTTGGCGTAGATGCCGTAGCGTTCGTCGACCAGATCGTTGTCGGAGTCCCATGCCGGGCGCGCCGGTCTGGCGATGGAGTGGTGATCCGGATCGAATACGTCGATCGGCACCCATGGGTCCAGATAGATATCCGCCGTCTTGTCATTGATGTCCTGGCGTGACCAGTTGGCCCCGACCATGACCTGGTGCGTCAGGCCGAAGGCGTCGAAATTGCCCTCCAGGTGGCTGTCGAGGCCGTTGCTGTTGATGCTCAACTGGCGAAACTCGATGCCGCGAAAGCTCGAGCCCGCATTGCTGACCGGGTTGATCACACCACGCGCAAAGGCCATGAGCTGGTCGATATGGCCTTCGGAATGGGTGAAGGTGGTCGTACTGCTCCAGTTGTCATTGAAGCGATGCGCGACTTCGGCAAACACCTCATCCATATCGGTGTCGTTACTGTTCCAGTCCTGCACCAGCGCAGTGGATCGGGATACATCGAGGGCCTTGCCGTTGCTGTAGCGCGGCAAGCCGAAAATGGAATAACCATCAATGTCGCGGGACTGCTTACGGTAGCTGGCACTGACCGTGGTGCTGTCGGAAAGGTCGGCCTCGATAATGCCGTAGAACAGCGGCGTGTGTGATTCATAGACATCCAGATAGGACTTCTTGTCCTCGTAGGACACTACGGCGCGACCGCGCAGCGTGCCGGCGTCGTTGAGCTTGCCGCTACCGTCCAGATCCAGCCGGTAGTTGTCCCAGGAACCGGCACGGGTGGTGATGGAGAATTTTGGCTCCGCGGTCGGGCGCTTGCGCACCAGATTGACTGCACCACCGGGGTTACCCGCGCCCACCAATAGGCCGCTGGCACCGCGCAGTACCTCGACGCGATCGTAGATGGCCATGTCCGGCGGCAGCCAGCCGGTCACGGTGTAGGCCTGCCCCGGTACGCCGTCCATCAGGTAGCTTTCCTCGCCGAGCACGAAGCCGCGGGACTGATAGACGTGAGCGCCGTAGTTGCGTTGGCTGAAGGTCAGGCCCGGGGTTTTGGCCATGACCTTATCGAGGGTGGTCAGATTCTTATCATCCATGACCTGGCGGGTCATGACGGTCACCGATTGCGGCGTTTCGCGAATCGATTGCGCCGTCTTGCCGATAGTCAGCGCTCCCGTGGTGTAGGAGCCGCTGTCTTCGGTGGTCGTACCCAAAGAGCGGCCTGTCACCGTCACCGCGTTCAGTTCCAGCGCACTGTTGGTTGATGCCTTGGGCTGCACGCCGAAGTTGCCGCTCTCGGTCACGCGCAATTCCAGCCCGCTGCCAGCCAGTGCCTGTTGCAGCGCCTGGGTGGCGCTCAGGTCGCCGCGCACGGCGGGCGCCTGTTTGCCCTGCACCAGCGCCGGGTCGAGCGACACCACCTGGCCGGCCTGGCGGGCGATGGCGTTGAGGGTGGCGGCGAGACTGCCGGCGGGCAGGTCGACGTGCAGCGTCTGCTGCTGCGTCGCGGCTGCGCTCTGGGCGTGGGCGCAGGGGGTGAGCGCTGCCAGCGCGAGGGCGGCGGCGAGGGGCCATGGGTTTTGCACGTGATGCTCCTGATTATTTTGGCGATATCAGGAGATAGGTGGGGCGAGCGATGAAAATCGGACACGGATGAGAAATATTTTCATCGAATCGTCCGCCGTGCGTCCTGCGGGTCATCCTCGCGGCCCGATCAAGGTCAGCCAGGGGCCGTAATGCTGAACGCGGATCGGCAGGGTTTCCGCCAGGGCGGTGAGCGCGCGATACGGGTCGTCCAGCGGATAGACGCCCTGCACGCGCAGCTCGCGTACGCTCGGTGCGACACGGATCAGCCCGCTTCTGTACGGGCGCAGCGCGTCGATCACCGCTTCCAGCGGTTCGTCGAGCACGCTGAGCTGGCCGTCGAGCCAGGCGGCGCGCTG
>DIEE01000191.1:7980-8111 GCA_002418465.1 Pseudomonas sp. UBA5782
CTCGCGCAGCAGCGCCGCCTGGCCTTCCAGCAGGTCACGCGTGCTGCCGTCATCCAGGCTGGCGCGGACGCTGTGCTGGAGCACCACGACGCGCGTCGCGTCATCCTCCTGGCGAACCAGGAAGCGCGTGC
>DIEE01000247.1:0-373 GCA_002418465.1 Pseudomonas sp. UBA5782
CGCCGAGGCCACCTGCGAGCGCGCCGCCGCCAGCGCCGCCTGGGCGCTCTGCAGGTGCGCCAGGTCGTCATCGAGTTGCTGCCGGGGCATGGCGTTGCGCTGCACCATGGCCGCGGTACGCGCGTAGCGCTTGTCGCTGGCGGAGAGTTCGGCCTGGCGCTGGCGCACCACGGCTTCGGCGGTGGTCTTCTCGCTTTCGCGCAGGCTGACCTGGGCTTGCGCGGTGCGCGNNGCGCGTGGCGTTTTCCGCCTGGCGCACCTGGGCGCGGGCCTGGGCGAGTTGCGCCTCGAGCACCTGGGTGTCCATTTTCGCCACGGTTTGCCCGGCCTCGACGAAGTCGCCTTCGTCCACCTCGATGGAGGCGATGCGCCC
>DIEE01000247.1:390-8664 GCA_002418465.1 Pseudomonas sp. UBA5782
GCCCGTTGCCGCTGGCGATGCCGTCTTCCAGGCCACTGGGCCGCCATTCGAGCCAGGCCAGCGCGGCGAGAATCAGGAGAGCGGCGAGAATGCCGGTGCGGATCGTCCATTTTCCCTGAAGTGTCATCGGGAGCTGCCTTCTGCTGCGGAGTGAGACATCGGCCCGTCACTATAGGCGGCGGGGCTGATGCCTTTGCATGTTCAGCTTGAGACGGGCGGCAGTTGGTCGCACTGATTCGGATCAAGCGCGTCCCAGCGCATGCTTTGGTTGCGCCCGGCGCGCTTGGCCTGGTAGAGCGCGCCGTCGGCCTGGGCGATCAGGGTCTCGGCGCGGTTGTCCGCCACCTCGCGCGAGGTGGACAGGCCGATGCTGACGGTGATCCGCCCCAGCGGGCTGCCGGGGTGGAGGATGCGCAATTCGCCGATCAGCCGGTGCAGGCGCGCGGCGACGTGCTCGGCGCCGTGCTCGTCGGNNGCGAACTCTTCGCCGCCGTAGCGGCAGGCGACATCGCCTTCGCGCTGCAGGCAGCGTTGCAGCAGGCCGCCGACTTGGCGCAGCGCATCGTCGCCGGCGAGGTGGCCGAGGGCGTCGTTGTAGGCCTTGAAGTGGTCGATATCCAGCAGCAGCAGCGCCAGCGGCCGCGCGGTGCGGCACATGCGCCGCCATTCCGCCTGCAGGCGCTGGTCGAAGAAGCGCCGGTTGTACAGTCCGGTCAGGCCGTCCTGCTGCGACAGGCGCTGCAGGTGCGCTTCCAGTTGCAGGCGTTCGCTGTTGTCGCGCGACACGCCGATCAGGTACTCGTGGCCATTCACTTCCACCAGCTGGGCGCTGATTTCCGCGGCTCGCGCGCTGCCGTCGCGGCGGCGCATCTCGCGCTGGAAGATCGGCGAAGTCTCCTCGCGCTGGGCCTGGCGGACCTCCTCGAGCCAGGCGTGATAGCCGGGCAGGATCTGTTCCGGGGCCTCGCTGAACAGCCGGGCGAAGCCCTCCGCGTCATAGCCGAGGCTGTCGTAGGTGGCGCGGTTGGTGTGCAGTAGGCCGCCGCTTTTCGGGTCGATGATGAACAGCCCGTCGCTGCTCGAGTCGGTCAGGTCGAGCACCAGTTGCAGGCGCTCGCGGCTTTCGATCAGCACCTGTTCGATTTCTTCGCGCTGGTGCATCTCCTTGCTCAGGCGCCGGTTGCCGGCCTTCAGCGCGTGGGCGCGGCGATAGTTCTCCATGGCCAGGGCGAGGGCGGCCACCAGCAGCAGGCTGATCACCAGGCCGGCGCCGAGGACGAACTCGGGCAGCGGGCTGTCGAGGCTGGCGACCAGCTCGCGGGTCGGGCTCAGCTGCAGGGCGAACGAGCGGTTGTCCAGCAGGTGCAGCGGCACCTGTTGCTGCAGGTCGTCGCGGGCCTCGCGGGTGGCGTGGGTGTAGATCGGCTGCTGGTCCTGCAGCAGGCGCACGTTGAACTCGTCGGCGCTGTCGGAAAGCAGCTCGGCCATCAGTTCCTCGACGCGGAACACGCCCTGGAGGAAACCGTCGAAATGCGCCACGCCTTGCTCGTCATGCAGGTACAGCGGGTGGTAGAGGACGAAACCGCGGCCGCCCTGGACCAGGGCGAAACTGTTGGAGAACTGCGCCTGGCCGCTGGCCTTGGCCTGCATGGCGATGGGGTAGTTGGGATGGTTCGGGGTGAGCTGGAAGTTGCGCGCCGCTTCGTTGCCGGCCAGCGGCAGCAGCCAGCGGATGTGCAGGTCGGCCGCCATCCACTGGATCGACTGATAGCCCTTGAAGTGATGCAGGGCAAATTCGACGTTCAGCGTCCATTCATCGCGCGGGATGCGTTTGCGGAAATCCCAGAGCTGGGCGATGCGCGAGAGGTTCTGCACCTCCTCGTCGATACTGCTTTCCAGCTCCTGCGCCAGTGCCCGCGCGTGATAGGCGACGCGCTCGCCGACACGCTCCTGCTGGATGCTGCGCAGCTTGTGCCAAAGCACTCCGCAACCGCCGAACAGCAGGATCAGCAGAAGCAGCAGCAACAGGCGTGCGGACCAGACGAAACGCTTACGAGGCATCGAGAATCCCAGGGTGATTGGCTGCTGTGATAGCACAGTGCATGCGACCGCTCAACGCAGGGCGAGCACGCGTAGCCAATCGTCTTCCGCAATCGGCATGACCGACAGTCGGCTGCCCTTCTGCAGCAGTGGCATGTCCGCCAGCGACGGCTCTTCGCGCAGGCGTTTCAGGCTCAGCACGCGGGGAAAGGTCTCGACGAATTCCACGTCACGGGCGCTCCAGGGATTCTTTTCCGCGCTCGCCCTGGCGTCGAAATAAGGGCTGGCGGCGTCGAGCGCCGTCGGGTCGGGGTAGGCTTCGCCGGCGATCCTGCCGATCCCGGCGATGCCCGGTTCCGCGCAGCTCGAGTGGTGAAAAAGGAACAGTTCGCCCGCATTCATGGCGCGCAGATAATTGCGTGCCTGATAATTGCGCACGCCATCCCAGCGCGCCTGCCCCAGGCGCTGCAGGTCGCGAATAGACAGCTCATCGGGTTCGGACTTCATCAGCCAGTACGGCATGAACCTTGCTCCTGATATTCAGCCCCAGAGTGGGCGATCTTGGTCTGACGTGCGGTCATCTAGCCAATTGCACGGACCCATGGCTTGGCGGAAAATGCCGGCCGTTCGATCCGGCAACGGCCGCGAGCCAAGAAAAAAGCCAGCGAGCGACGCGCAACATTTGCCTGTAAGGGGGAGGCAGCTAGATGAAACGTAAACCTGATCTGTTGTGGGTTCTGGTCATTCTGTTCGGTCTGGGCGTGGTGACTACCGGTTACACCCAGAGTCAGTGGGAACGCCCCGGTGACATCCCGGTTAACGTGGCGCCGCAGCAACAACGCTGATCACTCCCGCTTCGCGCAGTGCGCGGCGCCGTCGTACCATCCGCTGTCGGTGACGCATGCCTGCAGCGGTACATCCCAACTGGCCTGCGCCAGGTGATCCACCTTCTGACACTCGTGCGCCAGGCCGACCAGGCGCGGCTTGTGCTCACCGCTGCGTCGCCGCAGAAAGGCCAGGCTGCGGTCGTAGAATCCCCCGCCCATGCCCAGCCTTCCGCCGCTTTCGTCGAAGCCCACCAGTGGCAGCAGAATCAGGTCCAGCGCCCAGGGCTTGCGTTGATTCTTGGGGTTTCGTGCCGGCTCGGCGATACCGAAGCGGTTGCCGCGCAGCCGCTCGTTCGCGCGCACGCGCTGGAACGCCATGTGCGTGCGCGGCCAGGGGTTGAGCACCGGCAGATAGGTCGCCTTGCCGCGTCGGCGGGCTTCCTCGAGCAGCAGGCGCGGGTCGATTTCGCCATCGTTGGGCAGGTACAGCGCGATATGCCGGGCACGGCGAAACAGCGCATGGGTCGCCAGGCGACGGTACAGCGCGCGGGCGGCCTGGCGTTGTTCGAGGGGAGTCAGCGCGCGCCGGCGCTGACGTAGCAGGCGGCGCAATTCGGCACGGGAGAGGGATTCGCTGGCGATCATCAAGGACGGGCCGATGCGGATGACCGAAGAGTCCGCGGAACGAATCCACGGACTGAAAAGGTGACTCCCCGAGGTGCCGCTGTCGGTTTGACCCTTGAACCCGAAAGTTCAAGGTGGCGACTGCAGGAGACCGTAAGGCTTTCCGTCAGGCGGACATGCACACGGGTCCCACGTGCAGCCTCCAGGGTTTTGCGTATCGGGAGAGGGACGTGACCAACTGGCGCACACACCAGGGAGCAGCGGCCAGTATACCCGAATAGGCCGCCGTGCAATCAGCCGCGGGCTTCATCCGGATCGGTGGCAAGAGCTTCGTCGACCCGATCCAGCAGGTCGCGCACCTGCTCGCGGGTGGAGTCCGCCTGCAGATCCAGGCGCTGCTGCTTGTGCAGCAGGTCGTGGGTGATGTTCAGCGCGGCCATTACGGCGACGCGGTCGGCACCGATGACTTTGCCGCTGGTGCGGATCTCGCGCATCTTGCCGTCCAGGTAGCGCGCGGCGCTCTCCAGGTTGGCTCGCTCATCCTGCGGGCAGGAGATGCAGTATTCCTTGTCGAGAATCTGCACGTTTACGGTGTTTGGCTGGGTCATTAGTCCTGCTCCAGGGCTTTCAGGCGCGAAATCATCGCTTCGACCTTCTGCCGGGCCATTTCGTTCTTTTCGATCAGATGAGCGCGCTCTTCGCGCCAGGAACGCTCGCTTGCCAGCAGGAGTCGGTTCTGCGTCTTGAGCTGCTCGATGCGCTGGATCAACAGCTCCAGCTTGCCCGCTAGCGCTTGCAGTTCGGCGTGTTCCATGAGCTCCCTACTTGGGCTGATTGATGGGCGGAACTATAACAGGCGCTCGGCAGGTCGCCTGGCCGTGATCGCCAGATCCGTCGCGCGAAGGGCTCGCGGCAAACGGCCACGCCGGGCGTCGGCGTGCTGCGACAGGGCTGCCTTCGGACCGTCAGGCT
Source organism: Pseudomonas sp. UBA5782 (assembly GCA_002418465.1). GTDB lineage: Bacteria > Pseudomonadota > Gammaproteobacteria > Pseudomonadales > Pseudomonadaceae > Pseudomonas_O. Next base: position 4,854 of record DIEE01000247.1, read on the forward strand.
GCTAGGATACCTGGCCCTCATTCTAGTGATTGCGCCCTTCCGCGCCTAGCCGCCCATGCCCTCTTCGAACTCCCCGTACACCGCTTTCGCCGCATTGCTTTCCAGCAGCGGCCACCCCGTTTCCCCGGCCGAGCTGCATGGTCTTCTGCTCGGTCGCAGCTGCGCCGGCGCCGACTTCGATCACGCGGCCTGGCTGCAGGATGCCGCCGAGCTGCTCGGCGGCGAGCCGCAGGACAACGTGCGCCAGGCGCTCATCGGCCTGCAGGAGATGGTCAAGGGCGAGCTCACCGGCGACGATATCGCCGTGGTCCTGTTGCTGCCCGGCGACGACGAGCCGCTGAGCGAGCGCGCCAGCGCCCTCGGCCAGTGGTGCCAGGGCTTCCTCGGTGGCTTCGGCATGACCGCCCGCGACGGCGCGCTGTCCGCCGAGGCGATGGAAGTGCTGCAGGACCTCGCCGCCATCGCCCAGGTACAGAGCGCCCTGGAAGAGTCCGAGGACGGCGAGAGCGACTACATGGAAGTGATGGAATACCTGCGCGTCGCACCGCTGCTGCTGTTCACCGAATGTGCCAAGCCGGTCGCCGCGGCGCCGGTTGCGAGCAAACCCTCCCTGCACTGAGAAGCTAAGGCGTCCAGCCATGACCAGCATCCCGAAGTCGGAATACGCCCGTCGCCGCAAGGCGCTGATGGCGCAGATGGAACCCAACAGCATCGCCATCCTGCCGGCCGCGCCGGTGTATATCCGCAACCGCGATGTCGAGCATGTCTATCGCCAGGACAGCGACTTCCAGTATCTCTCCGGCTTCCCCGAGCCGGAGGCGGTGATCGCCCTGATTCCCGGTCGCGAGCATGGCGAGTACGTGCTGTTCTGCCGTGAGCGCAACCCCGAACGCGAATTGTGGGACGGTCTGCGCGCCGGCCAGGACGGCGCGATCCGCGATTTCGGCGCCGACGATGCCTTCCCTATCGGCGACATCGACGACATCCTTCCGGGGCTTATCGAAGGCCGCGAGCGCGTCTACTACGCGATCGGCACCAACCCCGAGTTCGATCACCACCTGATGGAATGGGTCAACGTGATCCGCTCCAAGGCGCGCCAGGGCGCGCAGCCGCCGAACGAGTTCGTCGCCCTCGACCACCTGCTGCACGACATGCGCCTGTACAAGAGCGCGGCCGAGGTGAAGGTGATGCGCGAGGCCGCGGAAATCTCCGCGCGCGCGCACATCCGCGCCATGCAGGCGAGCCGCGCCGGGCTCTTCGAGTACCACCTCGAGGCCGAGCTGGACTACGAGTTCCGCAAGGGCGGGGCGAAGATGCCGGCGTACGGTTCGATCGTCGCCGCCGGGCGCAACGCCTGCATCCTGCACTACCGCGAGAACGACGCCGCGCTGAAGGACGGCGACCTGGTGCTGATCGACGCCGGCTGCGAGATCGACTGCTACGCCAGCGACATCACCCGTACCTTCCCGGTCAGCGGGGTGTTCTCCGCCGAGCAGAAGGCCATCTACGAAATCGTCCTGGAAGCCAACATCGAGGCGTTCAAGTTCATCGGCCCCGGCCGCCACTGGAACGAAGCCCACGAGGCCACCGTGCGGGTGATCACCGCCGGCCTGCTCGACCTCGGCCTGCTCAAGGGCGCGCTCGACGAGCTGATCGCCAGCGAAGCCTACAAACCCTTCTACATGCACCGCGCCGGCCACTGGCTGGGCATGGACGTGCACGACGTCGGCGACTACAAGGTCGGCGGCGAGTGGCGCGTGCTCGAGCCGGGCATGTCGATGACCGTCGAGCCGGGCATCTACATCGCGCCGGACAACACCAGCGTGGCGAAGAAGTGGCGCGGCATCGGCATCCGCATCGAGGACGACGTGGTGGTGACCCGCAAGGGTTGCGAAATCCTCACCGGCGGGGTGCCGAAAGGCGTCGATGAAATCGAAGCGCTGATGGCCCAGGCCCGGCTCGAGGTGGCGTGATCATGCAAAGGACCAACATTGCGATCATCGGCGGCGGACTGGTCGGTGCCAGCCTTGCGCTGAGCCTGCAGGCCGGTGCCCGGCAGCGTGGCTGGAAGATCGAGATGATCGAGCCGTTCGCCCCCGGCGACAGCTTTCAGCCCAGCTACGACGCGCGCTCCTCGGCGATTTCCTACGGCACGCGGCTGATCTATCAGCGCCTCGGCTTGTGGGACAGCATCGCCCGGCGCGCCGAGCCGATCCTCGATATCCATGTGTCCGAACGCGGCCGCTTCGGCGCCACACGCCTTTCCGCCAGCGCCGAGCGGGTGCCGGCACTCGGCTACGTGGTGGAGAACGCCTGGCTCGGCCAGTGCCTGTGGGAAGCGCTGGACCGCGACGTGGTCAGCTGGCGCTGCCCGGCCGTGGTCGAGCGCATGCAGGCGCTGGAAGACGGCTACCGGCTGAGCCTGGACGACGAGACGGGTCTCGACTGCGACCTCGCGATCCTCGCCGACGGCGGTCGTTCCGGGCTGCGCGAGCGGCTCGGCATCCAGGTCGACAAGACGCCCTACGGGCAGACCGCGCTGATTGCCAACGTCACGCCGAGCCAGGCGCACCGCGGGCTGGCCTTCGAACGCTTCATCGCCGACGGACCGATGGCGCTGCTGCCGCTGGCCGACGACCGCTGCGCGCTGGTCTGGACGCGGCCGACCGAGGAGGCCACACGCCTCGCCGGGCTCGACGAACGGGCGTTCCTCGCCGAACTGCAACGCACCTTCGGCTACCGCCTCGGCGCATTCCGCCAGGTCGGCGCACGACACCTCTACCCGCTGGTGCTGATCGAAGCCCAGGAGCAGGTGCGCTCGCATCTGGTGGTGCTGGGCAACGCCGCCCACGGCATGCACCCGATCGCCGGCCAGGGCTACAACCTGTCGCTGCGCGACACCGTGGAACTGGCGGAAACCCTGCTGAGCAGCGAGGCGCCACTGGGTGATCTGGCGACGCTGCAGGGCTACCTCGCGCGCCAGCGTCTCGATCAGGAGCTGACCATCGGCTTCTCCGATCGCGTCACCCGGCTGTTCACCGCGGCCGATCCGGCGCTCTCCAGCGTGCGTCATCTGGGCCTGCTCGGTCTCGACCTGCTGCCGCCGGCCAAGCGCTGGTTTGCCCGCCAGGCGATGGGCCTCGGCACCCGCGTCAGCTGATCCGGCGCTGCGGCATAAGCGCGCCGAGCCGGGCGCGGCAGGGTCTGAACTGGTACAAACGCAGCTTCTTCGGCGGCGCCCAGGCGCCGCTTCCGTGATGCCCGACGCGGGCGAAAACCCAGGTGCGGCCGCCTCGTCAGGCGAGATGGCCTAAGGAATACGATGCAGATGCAAGCGGATGTGATCATCGTGGGCGCCGGCATGGTCGGCAGTGCGCTGGCCCTGGCGCTGAAGGACAGCGGCCTGAAAATCCTCCTCCTCGATGGCGGTCCGCTGAGCCTCGAGCCGTTCGACCGCGATGCCGCCTTCGAGCCGCGGGTCAGCGCGCTGTCCGTCGCCAGCCAGCGCATCCTCGAACGCCTCGGCGCCTGGGACGGCGTCGTCGCCCGTCGCGCCAGCGTCTACGAGGACATGCAGGTGTGGGACGGCAGCGGCACCGGCAACATCCACTTCTCCGCCGCCAGCGTGCATGCCGAATCGCTCGGCCACATCGTCGAGAACCGCGTGGTGCAGGAGGCGCTGCTCGAACGCCTGCTGGAGACCCGCGTCGACCTGCTGCCGAATGCGCGTGTCGACCAGATCAGGCGCGGCGCCGACGGCTGGCTGCTGACCCTCACCGAGGGCCGCGAACTCAGCGCGCCGCTGCTGATC
>DIEE01000246.1 GCA_002418465.1 Pseudomonas sp. UBA5782
GGTGCGCCGCGCGCACCAATACCGCGGCGCCGAAGGCTCACGCCCCCACAGGACGACTCGTCTGCTTCAGCGAATCCGCCCATTCGCGCAACGGTAAAGGCGGTTGCTGCTGCCAGATGCGTGCCCAGATCAGCTTCATCTGCGCCGCGCCGCCGCGTTCCATCGGCAGGCGCTCGACGTAGGGGATCAGCTGCCACTGGCCGTCGCGCCGCTCCGCCAGCGGGAAGCGGAACGGGTGGAAGCCGGTCATGCCCAGGCGCAGGTCGGTGACGATCAGCTTGCCGTCGATCTCGTCGTAGCGCAGCCAATCGTCGGTGAACCATTCCAGGCGTTTTTCCTGTGGCGAGTCGGCCAGCGCGGCGCGCAGTTCGGTGCCGCGGGCGAAGCGCTCGATCTGCGGCGGCTGGCTATCGAACCAGCTGACCACCGCCTCGTGATAGTCCGCACCGTCGCGCACGATGACCCGCCAGAGCAGGCTGTTGAACGGCGTCGGCGCGCTGAACAGCGCTTCGGCGCGGATGCCCTGGCGTGCCAGCTCCTTTTCCACCGATTGCTCGGCCATCTGCTTGCCGGCGACGGTGAACGCCAGGTACAGGCTGGACAGCGCGAGTGCCAGCAGCGGCAGGCGCGGGGCCTTGTCGCGCAGGCCATGGACCAGCCCGCCGATCACCGCGAGCAGCAGCGGCACGGTGTACAGCGGGTCGATGATGAACACCGTCGACCAGGCGGTCGGCGTCGGCGTGAACGGCCAGAACAGCTGGGTGCCGTAGCTGGTGAAGGCGTCCAGCAGCGGATGGGTGGCGAGCACCAGCCACAGCGTGACGAACAGCCTGCCCGCGGAATAACCGGGATGCGGACGCCAGCGCAGCAGCAGGGTCAGCAGCAGCGCCAGGCCGCTGAGCACCAGCAGCGAATGGCTGAAGCTGCGGTGGTAGGTCATTCCCGCCACGGCGTCGCCGTAATCGATCACCACGTCGAGGTCCGGCAGGGTCGCCAGCGCGGCGCCGTAGAGCAGTGCCTTGCGTCCCTGCCAGCGGCCGAGCAGCGCACCCTGAATAGTGGCGCCGAGTACCGCCTGGGTTATCGAATCCATCGTCACCTCGTTCGTCGATCGTCGCCGCCACGGTAATCCATCGGCGTTCGTCTGATCGGAAAGGGCGCGGCTGAAAAGGTTTCCGCGGATGTCTACGGCGCGCCTCCATGGCGGTGTTTTCCTCGGATCGAAGACCAAACGGGACGGTCTCAGGTAGGGTAGCCACCCGCCCAACGACGAACGCACGCCATGCTGGAAGTCTCCAACGCCGTCCACCTGCCCGATGACGAGATCGAACTCACCGCGATCCGCGCCCAGGGCGCCGGCGGGCAGAACGTCAACAAGGTCTCCAGCGCCGTGCACCTGCGCTTCGACAGCCAGGCCTCGTCGTTGCCGCCGTTCTACAAGGAACGCCTGCTGGCGCTGCGCGACAGCCGCATCACCGCCGAGGGCGTGGTGGTGATCAAGGCGCAGCAGTACCGCACCCAGGAGCAGAACCGCGCCGACGCTCTGGAGCGCCTGGCCGAGCTGATCCGCGATGCCGGCAAGGTGGAGAAGAAACGCCGACCGACCAAGCCCACTCTGGGTTCGAAGAAGCGCCGCCTGGAAGGCAAGGCCAAGCGCGGTGCGATCAAGGCCGGGCGCGGGCGGGTGGATGTGTGATTCGGCGTGGTCGCGGATCTGCCCGCCCGCGCACTGTGATACAGCAGACACTCCGGCTGCCCCTGTAGGGCGATGACGTTCTTTTCATCCACCGTTACACCGCCCGGTGGATCGATGAGGCGCGCCCTACGGTGATCCCGGAATGCATCCGCTTTTGTAGGGGCGAACACGTTCGCCATACGCAGCCGAGCCGGGCGAGCACCTTCGTCCCTACGGGAAGCCCGATCCTCCGCCGTTGCGCCGCCGTGGATCGATGAGGCGCGATCCACCCTACGGGCTGGCTCCTGCCGGGGGAGGCGACGAGTCATTACGGAACAAGCCAATTGGTGGCTTGTTGTCCTATGACTCGCATCGGCTCATGGCTTCCGTTTCCTCTGGAATACCGTCGCATTGACCTTGAAAAGGCTTTTTCACCCACGCTATAGACCAAGGTCGTAGGCGTTCGAGTGGTGCTTGTATTTCCCGATCATAGTTGTACGATGACATACGACATGACGCGTGCTGGTCGTATCTTTCCTCATCGCTTTACAGGGTGTTCGCATAATGAATCCACAAGAACTCAAGTCCATCCTCTCCTCCGGTCTGCTGTCCTTCCCGGTCACCGACTTCGACGCCGCCGGTGAATTCAACCCGGCCGGCTACGTGCGCCGCCTGGAATGGCTGTCCCAGTACGGTGCTACCGCGCTGTTCGCCGCCGGCGGTACCGGTGAGTTCTTCTCCCTGGCGCCGGACGAATACGGCTCGGTGATCAAGACCGCGGTCGATACCTGCGCCAGCAGCGTGCCGATCCTCGCCGGCGTCGGCGGCCCGACCCGCCTGGCCATCCAGTACGCGCAGGAAGCCGAGCGCCTGGGCGCCAAGGGCCTGCTGCTGCTGCCGCACTACCTCACCGAAGCCAGCCAGGAAGGCGTGGCCGCGCACGTCGAGCAGGTCTGCCGTTCGGTGGACATCGGCGTGGTGGTCTACAACCGCAACGTCTGCCGCCTGACCCCGGCGCTGCTCGAGCAACTGGCCGAGCGCTGCCCGAACCTGATCGGCTACAAGGACGGCCTGGGCGACATCGAGCTGATGGTCTCGATCCGCCGCCGCCTCGGCGACCGCTTCAGCTACCTCGGCGGCCTGCCGACCGCGGAAGTCTATGCCGCCGCCTACAAGGCGCTGGGCGTGCCGGTTTACTCCTCGGCGGTGTTCAACTTCCTGCCGCGCACCGCGATGGACTTCTACCGCGCCATCGCCGCCGACGACCACGAGACCGTGGGCAAGCTGATCGACGATTTCTTCCTGCCGTACCTGGACATCCGCAACCGCCGCAGCGGCTACGCGGTGAGCATCGTCAAGGCCGGGGCGAAGATCGCCGGTTACGACGCCGGCCCGGTGCGTGCGCCGCTGACCGACCTGCTGCCCGCCGAGTACGAGGCGCTGGAAGCCCTGATGAGCACCCAGGGCGCTCAATAAGAGGACGCTTCTCCATGGCACAACGATTCGACAATCTCATCGGCGGCGAATGGGTTGCCGGCGTCGGCTACACCGACAACATCAACCCGTCGGACCTGTCCGACTCGATCGGCGAATACGCCCAGGCCGATGCGGCCCAGGTCACCCAGGCGATCGAGGCCGCGCACCGTGCGTTCCCGGCCTGGTCGGTGTCGGGTATCCAGGCGCGCGCCGATGCGCTGGAAAAGGTCGGCCTGGAAATCCTCGCCCGCCGCGAGGAGCTGGGCGCGCTGCTGGCTCGCGAGGAAGGCAAGACGCTGCCCGAAGCGATCGGTGAAGTGGTTCGCGCCGGCAACATCTTCAAGTTCTTCGCCGGCGAGTGCCTGCGCCAGAGTGGCGACCTGCTCGACTCGGTACGCCCCGGCGTCAGCGTCGAGGTGACCCGCGAGCCGCTGGGCGTGATCGGCCTGATCACCCCGTGGAACTTCCCCATCGCCATCCCGGCATGGAAAATCGCCCCGGCGCTGGCCTACGGCAACTGCGTGGTGTTCAAGCCGGCGGACCTGGTGCCGGGCTGCGCCTGGGCGCTGGCCGAGATCATCTCGCGGTCCGGTTTCCCGGCCGGCGTGTTCAACCTGGTGATGGGCGCCGGTCGGGTGGTCGGCGAGGCCATCGTCGGCGATCGCCGCGTGGATGGCATCAGCTTCACCGGTTCGGTCGGCGTGGGTCGCAGCATCGCCACCCAGTGCGTCGCCCGCGGCGCCAAGGTGCAGCTGGAGATGGGCGGCAAGAACCCGCAGGTGATCCTCGACGACGCGGACCTTTCCGTCGCCGTGGAACTGGCCACGCAGAGCGCCTTCTACTCCACCGGCCAGCGCTGCACGGCGTCCAGCCGGCTGATCGTCACCGCCGGCATCCACGACCGTTTCGTCGAGGCGATGGCCGAGCGCATGCGTTCGATCAAGGTCGGCCACGCGCTGGAGCCGGGCGTTCACGTCGGCCCGGTGGTGTCGCAGGCGCAACTCGAGCAGGACCTGCGCTACATCGCCCTGGGCCTGGAAGAGGGCGCGCGGCTGGTGTCCGGCGGCGAGCGCGTGAGCTGCGCGAAGGACGGCTATTACCTGGCGCCGACGCTGTTCGCCGATAGCGATGCGCAGATGCGCATCAGCCGCGAGGAAATCTTCGGGCCGGTGGCCAACATCGTCCGCGTGGCCGACTACGAGGCGGCGCTGGCGATGGCCAACGACACCGAGTTCGGCCTCTCCGCCGGCATCGCGACCACCTCGCTGAAGTACGCCAACCACTTCAAGCGCCACTCCCAGGCCGGCATGGTGATGGTCAACCTGCCCACCGCGGGGGTCGATTACCACGTGCCGTTCGGCGGTCGCAAAGGCTCGTCCTACGGGGCTCGCGAGCAGGGGCGCTATGCCCGTGAGTTCTACGCCACGGTGAAGACCACCTACATCGGCTGAGAACCTGTTCATGATCTGCTGCGCGTTGGCCCTACTGCGTTAAAAGACGGGCTCGGACGCTCATTTACAGCTCGTAAACTCCGCGCCCTCACCCGTTTTTTGCCTTGTATGGCTCTAGCTCGCGAGATCGTGAACAGGTTCTGAGGACAGCAGCAGTAAGCGGAACGGCGTCGATCGGCGCCGGCCCGCAGCGACACCGCGGCGAGGCACGCGAAAAAACGCGCCTCGCCGGCCGCACGGATGGCGGCAAACGAACCAGTAGACCCCGCCACAAAAACAAAAGTGGGAGTAACCGCTGTGCAAGACACCAAGAAGACTCACGTCCGCTATCTGATTCTGCTGATGCTGTTCCTGGTCACCACGATCAACTATGCCGACCGCGCCACCATCTCCATCGCCGGCTCCAGCCTGCAGAAAGACCTCGGCATCGACGCCGTGACCCTCGGCTACATCTTCTCCGCCTTCGGCTGGGCCTACGTGCTCGGGCAGATTCCCGGCGGCTGGCTGCTCGACCGCTTCGGCTCGAAGAGGGTCTACGCCGCCGGCATCTTCATCTGGTCGCTGTTCACCCTGATGCAGGGCTTCGTCGGCGGTCTGCCGGTGGCCTGGGCGGTCACCACGCTGTTTGTCCTGCGCTTCATGGTCGGTTTCGCCGAGGCGCCATCGTTCCCCGGCAACGCGCGCATCGTCGCCGCCTGGTTCCCCACCGCCGAACGCGGCACGGCCTCGGCGATCTTCAACTCCGCGCAATACTTCGCCACCGCACTGTTCGCCCCGATCATGGGCTGGATCGTCCATGCGATGGGCTGGGAGCACGTGTTCGTGGTCATGGGCGTACTGGGCATCATCTTCTCCGGCATCTGGATGAAGACCATCTACAACCCCAAGGAACACCCGCGCATCAACAGGGCGGAAATCGACTTCATCGAGCAGAACGGCGGCCTGGTGGACATGGACCAGACCCGCAAGAACGACGGACCGCGCTGGGACTACGTGCGCCAGCTGCTGACCAACCGCATGCTGCTGGGCGTGTACCTGAGCCAGTACTGCATCAATGCCATCACCTACTTCTTCCTCACCTGGTTCCCGGTTTACCTGGTGCAGGAGCGCGGCATGACCATCCTCAAGGCGGGCTTCATCGCCTCGCTGCCGGCCATTTGCGGCTTCATCGGCGGGGTGCTCGGCGGGCTGATTTCCGACTACCTGCTGCGCAAGGGCCATTCGCTGACCTTCGCGCGCAAGCTGCCGATCGTCTGCGGCCTGACCCTGTCGACCACCATGGTCTTCTGCAACTACGTCGAGGCGGACTGGATGGTAGTCGGCTTCATGACCCTGGCGTTCTTCGGCAAGGGCATCGGCGCGCTCGGCTGGGCGGTGGTGGCGGATACCTCGCCCAAGCAGATCGCCGGCCTCTCCGGCGGCCTGTTCAACACCTTCGGCAACATCGCCTCGATCACCACGCCGATCGTCATCGGCTACATCATCGCCGCCACCGGTTCGTTCAAGTGGGCGCTGGTGTTCGTCGGTGCCAACGCGGTACTGGCGGTGTTCAGCTACCTGGTCATCGTCGGCAAGATCCAGCGCGTGGTGCTGCATGACGACGACGGCGACGCCGGCGCCCAGGTGGTGGATGGCAAACTGGCCGACGCGCGCAGCTGACGTTCACCCCGTTCACGGTTCGGCGCGCTAGAGTCGCCGGATCGTGAACGCTCCCGGTTCGCGCCGGGGGGCAGTTACCCGAGACAGCCTGAAACGACAACAAGGGCCAACCCATGCAGTTGATCGAACATTCCGATTCCCCGCGTTACGTGCGTCTGCACGATGACGACAACGTCGTGGTCGTGGTGAACGACCAGGGCGTGGCCGCCGGCAGCCGCTTTCCCGATGGCCTGACGGTGATCGAAGGCGTTCCGCAGAGCCACAAGGTGGCGTTGCGCGACATTCCCGCGGGCGGCCCGGTGCTGCGCTACGGGCAGGTCATCGGCTACGCCCGCGAAACCCTGCGCCAGGGCAGCTGGGTGAAGGAAACCCAGCTCGACATGCCGTCGGCGCCGCCGCTGGACAGCCTGCCGATGTCCGACGCGGTGCCGTCTTCGCTGCCGCCGCTGGAAGGCTTCACCTTCGAGGGTTACCGCAACGCCGACGGCACCGTGGGCACGCGCAACATCCTCGGCATCACCACCACCGTGCAGTGCGTCACCGGCGTGCTCGACCACGCGGTCTCGCGCATCCGCAAGGAACTGCTGCCGAAATACCCCAACGTCGACGACGTGGTGGCGCTGACCCACAGCTACGGCTGCGGCGTGGCGATCACCGCGCGCGACGCCTACATCCCGATCCGTACCGTGCGCAACCTGGCACGCAACCCGAACCTGGGCGGCGAGGCACTGGTGATCAGCCTCGGCTGCGAGAAGCTCCAGGCCGGCCAGGTGATGCACGAGGACGATCCGTCCGTCGACCTCTCCGAGCAGTGGCTGTATCGCCTGCAGGACTCGGGCAACGGCTTCGTCGAGATGATCGAGCAGATCATGGCGCTGGCCGAGGCGCGCCTGCAGAAGCTCGACCAGCGCCGCCGCGAAACCGTGCCGGCCTCCGAGCTGATCCTCGGCATGCAGTGCGGCGGCAGCGACGCCTTCTCCGGGATCACCGCCAACCCGGTGCTGGGATTCGCCTCGGACCTGCTGATTCGCGCCGGCGCCACGGTGATGTTCTCGGAAGTCACCGAAGTGCGCGACGCCATCTACATGCTCACCTCGCGCGCGCAGAACACCGAGGTGGCCGACGCGTTGGTGCGCGAGATGGACTGGTACGACCGCTACCTGCAGAGCGGCGAAGCCGACCGCAGCGCCAACACCACGCCCGGCAACAAGAAGGGCGGGCTGTCGAACATCGTCGAGAAATCCCTCGGCTCGATCGTCAAGTCCGGCAGCAGCGCGATCAACGGCGTGCTCGGCCCTGGCGAGCGGGTCAGCGGCAAGGGTCTGATCTTCTGCGCCACGCCGGCCAGCGATTTCGTCTGCGGTACCCTGCAGCTCGCCGCCGGGATGAACCTGCACGTGTTCACCACCGGTCGCGGAACGCCCTACGGGCTGGCCATGGCGCCGGTGATCAAGGTATCCACCCGCACCGAGCTGGCCGAGCGCTGGCCCGACCTGATCGACGTCGACGCCGGGCGCATCGCCAGCGGCCGGGCGAGCATCGAGGAACTGGGCTGGGAGTTGTTCCGCTATTACCTGGACGTCGCCAGCGGCCGCCAGCAGACCTGGGCGGAGCGCCACGTGCTGCACAACGACCTGGTGCTGTTCAATCCCGCGCCGATCACCTGATCGGCGCCTCCGGGGGGCGCTTCTTGCGCCCCATGCCATCCGCGTCCCACACGGGGCGCGTGGCGGTTTCCGGCAGTTCCTTTTGCGTTGCCGAACTGTCCGCCATCATGCTGCGGCTATGCTCAGCGGGTAAGATCGCTTCCTCGCTGAAGTCTGTGTGCCGCCCGCCGATAACCCCTGGTGTCCGAGTTTTCGTGCGTCGCGCAGCGGCCCGATCACCCAACTGCCCCACGGGAGCCTCATGTCTTCATCCTTCGCCAAGAGCGACGCGCTCTCCCTGCTTCTGTTCACCCTGCGCAGCGGCAAGCTGATGGCGATCAACCTGCTCAAGGTCAGCGAGATCATTCCCTGCCCGCGCCTGACCCACCTGCCGGATTCGCACCCGCACGTGGAAGGCATCGCCACCCTGCGCGGCGTCGCCCTCTCGGTGATCAATCTGAGCCGGGCGATCGGCGAGCAGCCGCTCAGCGATCCCGCCGCCGGCTGCCTGATCGTCACCCAGGTCAGCCGCTCCACCCAGGGTCTGCACGTGCAGGGCGTGACCAGGATCATCCACTGCCGCACCAGCGACATCCGTCCGCCGCCCTACGGTTCGGGGCGCAAGTCGTTCATCACCGGCACCGCTGAGGTGGATGGTGAGCTGATCCAGATTCTCGATATCGAAAAGGTCATCCACGGCATCGCGCCGGCGCCGATCGAACTGGGCGTGGACGACCTGGATACCGAGGATGCGCAGCTGCTCTCGGAGGCCAGAGTACTGGTGGTGGACGACAGTCAGGTCGCGCTGCATCAGTCGCTGATTTCGCTGCAGCACCTGGGCGTGGTCTGCCACACCGCGCACAGCGCGCGCGAGGGAATGTCGATCCTCGAGGCGCTGCACGGCAGCGAGGATGCGATCAACATCGTCGTCTCGGATATCGAGATGCCGGAGATGGACGGCTACAGCTTCACCCAGAGCCTGCGTCGGCACCCCGACTTCCGCGAACTCTACGTGCTGCTGCACACCTCGCTGGACGCCACCATGAGCGCCGGCCGGGCCAGGGAAGCCGGGGCCAACGACGTGCTCACCAAGTTCTCCGCGCCGGAGCTGGGCAAGTGCCTGGTGAAGGCGGTGCGCGCCAACCACGCGGCGCACATCCGCTAGCGGCGCACCCTCGCGGCGGAGCTGGTTCAGCCGCCGCGGGCGGCGGCCAGGCTGGCGACCAGCTTGGGCTGGCAGTTCAGGTAGACCGACGACTGCAGCCAGCGCTGGTCCGGGTAGTAGGAGAACATGAACTGCCCTCCCTTGAGGCTGTCCACCACCTGTTGCGCCACTTCCGGGCGTACTGCGGGGCAGCCGAGGCTGCGGCCGATGCGACCCTGGCTGCGGATCAGCGCGGGACTCACGTAATCGGCCGGATGAATGACGATGGCGCGCTCGCGGGCGCGGTCGTTGATGCCCGGCTCCAGGCCGTCCATGCGCAGCGAGTAGCCATGTTTGCCGATATAGCTTTCCTGGGTGCGGAACAGCCCCAGGCTCGACTGATTGCTGCCCTCGACGTTGGAAAAGCGCGTCGCCAGGTTCTCCCCGGACTTCTGCCCGTGGGCGACCAGGTCGCTGAGCACCAGGCGGTTGCTCGACAGGTCGAAGATCCACAGCCGGCGTTCGCTGGACGGTCGCGAGAAATCGATGATCGCCAGGCGCTGGGCCGGCTGTGCGCCGTTGTTGATGGCGCAGCGCATCGCCGAAATGGCGTGCTGGAGGATCTTGCGGTTGAGTTGCGGTGCCTGGCTGGCGAGGTTTTCCACCAGCGGGTCCGGCAGCCGTGGCGCCGCCGAAAGCGGGTTCGCCAGCATCCCCATGCAGACGGCAGCCAAACCGAGCCGTCGAAAAATTGTCATCATGCAGGTAGGTCTCTGTAGTGCGGTCTGCCGGCGTTCAGCGGCCGGTTCCGTCTCTTGAGGTCGTTGTGCCTCGCAATCTTCATGCCTGCGGCGTACCGCGAAGTGCGCGGATTCTAGCAGGCACGCCGTCGTTCGGAGTCGAAAAGTTGCTCAATAAACGTACAGCTGGTCTGATTGCCCTGGTGCTGGCTGCGCCGCTCGCCCGGGCGCAGGAGGTCGTCGTCAACCCGCTCCAGCAGCAGTTGGCAGATAGCCATTTCAGCTGCGTGCAACCGGCGCCGGCATTGAACGAGGCCGACCGCGACTGGCTGCAGGCCTTCTATCTGCAGCGCGGCTTCCAGCCGGCCTGGACCGGCGAGCGTCTGCAGCGGCTGTTCACCCAGCTCGACGATCTGGCCGACGACGGTCTCGATCCGCAGGCCTATCAGGTGCATCCGCTGCGCCAGCTGGCGCAGTTCGAGCAGCCCTCGCCGCAGTTGTCCGCCTGCACCGAGGTGCTCGCCTCCAGCGCCTATCTGCAGGCGCTGCGTCCCCTGGCGTTCGGCCGCCTGGAGCAGGCCAAGGTCGAGCCGATCTGGCAGCCCGAGGGCAGCCAGCCGGTGCTCGACCGCGGCCCGCTGCTGCAACTGGCCGAGGCGCACCTGGCCGATCCGGCCCAGGCCTTCGCCGAGGCGCGTCCGAATACCGAGGCCTACCAGAAGCTCCGCCTGCGTTATGCCGAACTGCGCCGCCAGCCGCTGCCGGCGTGGCTCGCG
>DIEE01000241.1 GCA_002418465.1 Pseudomonas sp. UBA5782
GGATGGGTCGAGGAGCGAAGCGACGATACCCATCGAGGCGGTCCTGCGATGGGTATCGCTGCGCTCGACCTATCCTATGGAAGCCAGAGGTGCGCTGCCGGGACGCTCTAATCGAAATCCAGGCTGTCGCGCAGGGCCTGTACCTCGCCGGCGACTTCGCTTTCGCGTTCCACCGGCATGGCGTAGGTCAGCGAGTAGATGGTGGCGTTGCCGCGGGCGGCGAGCAGGGTCTGCTTGAGCGCCGGGTTGCCCTGCTGGCTGATGGTGCAGCCCACCTCGTGGGCGGTGATGTGGCCGAGGGTGGTCGCCTGCGGCTTGCTGCAACTAGCCAGCAGGCCGCTCCGGGCGAAGCCCAGTTGCAGGCCCTTGCGCATCTCGGTCAGCAGGTTCTCCAGGTTCACTTCGGCGCCGGCGGCCAGCGGCATGCGCGTGAGTTCCAGCACCAGCGCCTGCGAGCCGTCGGCCTGCAGCTTCACCGCGCGCTGGCGCTCACCGGTCACGCCGTCCTCGAAGGGCGAGTGCGGTGCCGGCATCTCGCTGACTTCCCAGCCGGCCGGCCAGACGACCTGCAGGCCGCCCGCGCAGGCCGGCGGGACAGTGCCAAGCAGGCAGAGCGAGAGGAGGGTGGGGGCGAGCCTGGGCATGTCGGTGTCCGTCGGAAGGGATGGGCAAGCCTGCCTGAGCGCGCTCGGCGGGACAATCGGTGGATGGCCGGAGAACAGGTTCGCCCCTACGGAAATCGTGAGTTCTGCAGCATGGAGCTCCTGTAGGCGCGAACGTGTTCGCCAACCGTCCAACCTCCGAGCCGTCGCCCGGAGCGCTCACACCGGTGGCTGCCGGTCCGGCTCGGTGGGCGGGGCCTGTTCCGGCGGCGGCGTGGGTTTGCCGCGGTCGAGGTCGCTGTGGATGTCGGTGCGCAGCTGCGGCAGCGACTGCGGAAACTCGCGGCCGATGAAGGCGATCAGCTTCTCGCGCACGTAGCAGCGCGCGTCGAAGTTCAGCGAGGCGTCCGGCGAGCTGACCAGGATGCGCAGCTGCATGGCCTTCTCCGAGGTGTCGGTGACCTGCAGGATGCTCACCCGGCCGTCCCACAGGTGCGGGATTTCCTCGCACAGTCGCTGCAGCTCGCTGCGCAGCGGTTCCAGCGGGATCAGGTAGTCGACCCAGAGGAACACCGAGCCGAGGATGCTGGCGTCCTTGCGGGTCCAGTTTTGGAACGGGTTCTCGATGAACCATTGCAGCGGCAGCACCATGCGCCGGTCGTCCCAGATGCGCACCACCACGTAGGTGCCGGTGATTTCCTCGATGCGTCCCCACTCGCCTTCGACGATGACCACGTCGTCCATGCGGATCGGCTGGGTCACGGCGATCTGCAGGCCGGCGATCAGGTTGCCCAGCACTGGCTTGGCGGCGAGACCGGCGGCCAGGCCGATGAGGCCGGCGGAGGCGAGGATGGTGGTGCCGATCTGGCGCACCGGCGGGAAGGTCATCAGCATCACCGAGACGCCGACCAGCAGCACCAGGAACCACAGCGTGCGCACCAGCACGCGGGTCTGCGTCTGGATGCGCCGGGCATTGAGGTTGTCGCGGATGTCCAGCGGGTGCTTGATCAGGATGCTCTGCTCGACGGCGCGCACGCAGCCCATGAAGAACCAGGTGATCGCCGCGATCAGCGCCAGCGTGGTCAGGTGGCGCAGGCCGTTGATCCACAGCAGCTCGTCGCTGGCCGAGCCGAGCAGGCCCTGCAGCGCCAGCAGCGGCACCACCGTCAGCAGCGGTTGCTCGACGTGTTCCAAAAGAATCCGCGCGAAGGAAAAATGCTTCGCCACCCGCTTCAGCACGGCCACCGCGATGCGCGTGGCAATGCTCACCACGACCATCAGTACCAGTGCGGCGACCAGCAGTTGCAGCCAGGGATTGGAAACGTAGTCTTTCCAGTCGATCGGCATCCGCAGCGTTCCCCCTTTGAGTTAGTTCACCCGAAGTGGACCGGTGCTACGCCGGCAGAGTTCGGCGCGAGGGCCGGGCCAGAGCGCTCGCCGAGCACGGCCGAGCGCTCGGCGGCGCCATGTCAGGCGCTTTTCGCCGGCGCCTCGTCGGCGTCGTCTTCCCTGATCCGGTACCAGGCCACGTACAGCGCCGGGAGGAACAGCAGGGTCAGCAGCGTCGCGCTGAAGATGCCGCCGATCATGGCGTAGGCCATCGGCCCCCAGAACACCTCGCGGGCGATCGGGATCATTCCCAGGCTGGCCGCCGCGGCGGTCAGCAGGATCGGCCGGCGGCGGTGCTCGGTCGCTTCGATCACCGCGCGCCAGGGCGAATAGCCGGCGCGTTCGAAGGCGTCGATCTGGGTCACCAGGATCACCGAGTTGCGGATGATAATGCCGATCAGCGCGAGCACCCCGAGGATCGCCACGAAGCCCAGCGGCGTACCGGTCGGCACCAGCGCCAGGACCACGCCGATCAGCCCCAGGGGCGCCACGCTGATCACCAGGAACAGCTTCTGCACGCTGTGCAGCTGGATCATCAGGAAGGTCGCCATGAGGAACAGCATCAGCGGCAGCACCTTGGCAATCGGCCCCTGCGCCTTGCCGCTTTCCTCCACCGTGCCGCCGGTGGCGACGCGGTAGCCGCTGGGCAGCTTGCCGGCGAATTCCTCGATCGAAGGCTTCAGCTCGGTGACCAGGTCGGTCGGCTGGATCTCGCCGTTGACCGCCGCCTTGATGGTGATCGTCGGCTTGCGGTCGCGGCGCCAGACCAGCGGCTGCTCCAGCTCGTAGCTGAGGGTGGCGAAGGCGCGCAGCGGAATCGACACGCCGCTGGCGTTGACGATCTGCAGGTTCTCCAGGGTTTCCGGCGAACCGCGCTCGGCGTCCTCGGCGCGGCCGATCACGTTGATCAGGTAGATGTCGTCCTTCACCTGGGTGACGCTGGCGCCGGTGACCACGCTGTTCATGATGTTCGCCACGTCCTCGGAGGACAGCCCGAGCTGGCGCGCCTTGTCCTGGGCGACGTCGATGCGCAGCACCTTGCCCGGCTCGTTCCAGTCGTAGACGATCTCGCCGATGTTCGGGTTGGCGTCGAGCAGGCCGGCAAGGTCTAGGGCGTGCTTGCGCACCTGGTCGATGTCCTTGCCGCTGACGCGGTACTGGATCGGCCGGCCCACCGGCGGGCCCATCTCCAGCGGCTGGACGAAGCTGCCGACGCCGACGAAGTCCTGGCGCAGGCGCTGGCGGAGTTTTTCCATCAGCCGGCCGCGCGCTTCCAGGTCGTGGCTGACGATCACCAGTTGGGCGTAGAAGCTGTTCTGCAGCTGCTGGTCCAGTGGCAGGTAGAAACGCAGCGCGCCCTGGCCGATGTAGGTGCTCCAGCGGGCGATGTCCGGGTCGTCCTTGAGCGTCGCCTCGAGGCGGTCGACCTGCTGGCGCGTTTCGTTGATGGAGGCGCCCTGCGGCAGGTTGAGGTCGACCAGCACTTCGGGGCGGTCGGAGGAGGGGAAGAACTGGTTCTGCACGAAGCGCATGCCGAACAGCGCGGCGGCGAACAGCAGCAGGGTCAGGCCGATGGTCCACCAGCGGTGGCGCATGGCGAGCAGCAGGCCGCCGTCGAAGGCGCGGGCGATGCGCCCGGGCTGGTCCGACTTGGGCTTCACGTTCTTCTTCAGGATGTGCACGGCGATCACCGGGGCGAAGAACACCGCCACCACCCAGGACACCAGCAGCGCCACGGCGATCACCGCGAACAGGGTGAAGGTGTATTCGCCCGCCGAGCTGGCGTTGAGGCCGATGGGCACGAAGCCGGCGACGGTGACCAGGGTGCCGGTGAGCATCGGGAAGGCGGTGGAGGTGTAGGCGAAGGTCGCCGCCTCCTTCAGCGAATCGCCTTCCTCCAGGCGCGTGACCATCATCTCCACGGTGATCATCGCGTCGTCCACCAGCAGGCCGAGGGCGATGATCAGCGCGCCGAGGGAAATCCGCTGCATGGTGATGCCGCTGTATTCCATGAACACGAAGACCACCGCCAGCACCAGCGGGATCGAGCAGGCCACCACCAGCCCGGCGCGCACACCGAGGCTGACGAAGCTGACGATCAGCACGATCACCACCGCCTCGAACAGCGCGCGGGTGAAGCCGCCGACGGCTTCCTCGACCACTTCGGCCTGGTCGGAGACCTTGTGTACGCCGACGCCCAGCGGCAGCTCGGCGGTCAGCGCGTCCATCTTCTCGTGCAGCGCCTTGCCGAACACCTGGATGTTGCCGCCGTCCTTCATGGCGATGGCCAGGCCGATGGCCGGCTTGCCGTCATAACGGAACAGCACCTGCGGCGGGTCGACGAAGCCGCGGCGGATCTGGGCGATGTCGGAGAGCCGGTAGAAGCGGTCGTCGAGGCGCAGGTTGACCTGCTCCAGGTCCTTCTCCGAGGCGAACTGGCCGCTGGTGCGCACGGAAATCCGCTCCGGCCCGGCCTCGATCACGCCGGACGGCGTCACCGCGTTCTGCGCCTGCAGGCTCTGCATCACCTGCGCCTGGTCGATGCCCAGGGCGGCCAGCTTGCGGGTGGAGAAGTCGAGGTAGATCACCTCGTCCTGGTCGCCGACCATTTCCACCTTGCCGAGATTCTCGACGCTGCGGATCTCCGCGCGCACCTGCTCGATGTAGTCGCGCAGCTGGCGGAAACTCAGGCCGTCGGCGGTGAAGGCGTAGATCGAGCCGAACACGTCGCCGAACTCGTCATTGAACGCCGGACCCTGGATGCCCTGGGGAAACTCGCCGCGGATGTCGTCGACCTTCTTGCGCACCTGGTACCAGATTTCCGGGATTTCCTTGGCGTCCGTGGTATCGCGCAGGTAGACCATGATGGTCGACTCACCGGGGCGCGTGTAGCTCTTCACGTAGTCCAGCGAGTCCAGTTCCTCGAGCTTCTTCTCGATGCGGTCGGTGACCTGGTTGAGCGTCTCGTCCACCGTGGCGCCGGGCCAGCGGGTCTGGATCACCATGGTCTTGATGGTGAACGACGGGTCTTCCTCGCGGCCGAGGTTCTTGTAGGAGAACACGCCCATCAGCAGGCCGACGAACATCAGGTACCAGACGAACGACTGGTGGCGCAGCGCCCACTCCGAGAGGTTGAAGCCGCCGCCCCTGGGGTTTTCGTCGTGGCCGTCGTTGCGTTGCTCGTCGCGGTCCGTCATGGCTGTACGCCCTCGTCCATTTTCACTGCCTGGCCGGGCTTGAGTTGGCTGATGCCGGCGATCACCACCCGCTCGCCGGGCTGCAACTGGCCGTCCACGGTGATGCTGCGTTCATCGCGGGCGAGCAGCGTCACCTCGCGCGGCGACACCGTCTTGCTGGCCGGGTCGATCACCCAGACGCGGGTCTTGCCATCGATTTCCTGCAGCGCGCTGAGCGGCAGCTGGCTGCGCGGCGCGACCTTCTGCTGCAGCGTCACGCTGATCGCCGTGCCGAGCAGGAACGCCGGCGGCGTGTCGGCCAGGGTCAGACGCACGCGGCGGGTGCGGGTGGCGGAATCCGCCTGCGGTTCGATCTCGCGCAGGGTGCCGGTGGTGCGCGCCTCCGGATCGAGCTGCGCGGCGACATCGAAGCGCAGCGCGGGGCTCAGCCGGTCGGCGAGGTTGGCCGGCAGGTCGAACACCGCTTCCTTCACGTCCGGGCGCGCCAGGGTCACGACTTCCTGCCCGGCGGCGACCACCTGCCCGGCTTCGGTGTGCCAGGCGGTGACCACGCCGTCGTAGTCGCTCTGCAGGGTGCTGTAGCCGAGACGGTCCTGGGATTGCTGCACGCTGGAGGCGGCCTGGTCGCGCGCCGCGGCGAGGGTCTTCAGTTCGGTCTGCGCCTGCTCCAGGGTGGCCTTGGCGCCGACTCCACGGTCGAACAGCTCCTGCTGCCGGCGCGCGTTGGCCTGGGCGTTGATCCACTGCGCTTCGCTGCGCGCCAGATCGCCCTGGCTGGCGCGCAATGCGTTCTGCTGGTCGGTGGGGTCGAGGGTCGCCAGCGCAGTGCCGGCCTTCACTTCGATGCCGACATCCACCAGGCGCTGGGCGATGCGCCCGCCGACGCGAAAGCCCAGGGTTGTCTCGTAGCGCGCCTGGATGGTCCCGGCGAAGCGGCCAAGGCTCTGCTCGGTCTGCGCCTGGACCTCGCTGTAGAGCACCGGGCGTACCGGCTCCGGCGCCGGTTCGTCGTTGCCGCAGCCCGCGAGGGCGAGAATGGCCAGCAGGCCGGCCGGCAACCGCGCGCTCATGGCTTCTGCTCCTGCTCGGCGATCTCCACCTGCTGGCCGGGATGCAGCAGCTGGCCGCCGGCGATCACCACCCGCGCGCCGGATTGCAGGCCATCGGCAATCACCACCTCGCCGGTGGCATAGCGCGCCACCTGCACCTCCTGCAGTTCTGCCTTGCCGTCGGCGCCAACCCGCCACACCGCCGGCCGGCTTTCCTTCTTGGTCAGTGCCGACCACGGCAGCACCACGCTGCTGCGCTCGTCGGCGGCGATCCGCGCGGTCACCGTGGCGCCCAGCGGCATGCCGTCCGGGACGTTTTCCAGGGCGATCTTCACCTGCACCGTGCCGCTCTGCGCGGACACCGTCGGCGTCACCTCGCGCACCCGGCCGCGCGCCTTCACCGCGGGATTGTCGAGCAGCGCCACCTCGACGGCTTCGTCTGGCGGTGCGACCAGCGATTCGTAGACGTTGAACACCGCGTCGCGCTCGCCGTCGCGGGCCAGGCCGAAGATCGGCGCGGTCGCCTGCACCACCTGGCCGACCTCGGCCTGGCGCGCGGTGATCACGCCGTCCGCCTCGGCCACCAGGTCGGTGTAGGAGAGCTGCTCGCGTGCGCTGGCCAGCTGCGCCTCGGCGGCGGCCAGGGAGTTCTTCGCGCTGCGCTGGGCGGCGAGGGCGGAGTCGTATTCGCTGCGGCTGGTGTAGCCCTTGGGCAAAAGCTTCTGCTGGCGCCAGAGGTCGGCCTCGGCCTGCTTCAGGCGTGCCCTCTCGGCATCCGCCGCGGCCTCGGCGGCGGCCACGTTATTGCGCTGGTCCTGTGGATCGAGGCGGGCGAGCACCTGGTTGGCGCTGACCGAGTCGCCGACTTCCACCAGGCGCTCGATGATCTTGCCGCCGACACGGAACGACAGCTGCGTCTGCACCCGCGCCTGCACGTCGCCGGTCAGCGTGGCGCTGGCCTCGTGCGGGGCGACTTCCACCTGCTGCACGAAGACCCGCGGCTTCTGCTCTTCGCGCGGCGCCTCATCGCCGCAGCCGCCGAGCAGGGCGAAGGCGAGCGTGGCGGAGAGGCAGCGCAGCGAGGCAGAAGGGCGGCGGGCGGGCATGCGGATTCCTTGCACGAGTCGAACGGGCGTTCGTTGATATGCGACTGCGCCGCCGGTCGGGGGTTCCGGCGGTTCGTTCGGCCTCCAGCGACAGCGATTCGCCGCCACGGACTGCCGAACGGTGCTGCGGCGCGCGCGTGAATCCGTTTAAATACTGTATGCATGAACAGTTATGAAGAGGCCGAGCATGAGTGTTGTCCCGCCACGCGGGCGCGGAACCGCGAGCAACCCGCACAACCGCTTCGCGCCGACCCGCAGCGAGGCCGAGCGCAGCGACTGGTACGAGGAGGACGTGCCGCTCAGCCGCGCCACCGAGGTGCGCAGCGAAAGGGCGAAGACGGTGATCAGCTACAACAGCTCGCCGGACGTCGGCTTCGAGCGCTCGGTGAATCCCTATCGCGGCTGCGAGCACGGTTGCATCTACTGTTTCGCCAGGCCCAGCCACGCCTACTGGGACCTCTCGCCGGGGATCGATTTCGAGACCCGGCTGATCGCCAAGAGCAACCTCGCCGACGTGCTCGAGGAACAGTTGGGCAAGCCCGGCTACGTGCCGCAGCCGATCGCCCTGGGGATCAACACCGACGCCTACCAGCCGATCGAGCGCGAGCAGCGCCTGACCCGCCGCGCGCTGGAAATCCTCCTGCGTCACAAGCACCCGCTGCACATCATCACCAAGGGCTCGCTGATCCTGCGCGACCTCGACCTGCTGCAGGAGCTGGCCAGCCAGCGCCTGGTCAGCGTGGCCTTCAGCCTGACCACCCTGGACGACGAGCTGAAACGCATCATGGAACCACGTGCGGCCTCGCCCGGCGCGCGGCTGCGGGCGATGCGCACGCTGCACGAGCACGGCATACCGGTCAGCGTGATGACCGCGCCGATCATTCCGATGATCAACGACCGCGAGCTGGAAGCGATGCTGGAGGCCGCGCGCGACGCCGGCGCGCGTTCGGCCGGCTACGTGCTGCTGCGTTTGCCGCTGGAGATCGCCGGGCTGTTCGAGGAATGGCTGGCGGCGCACTTTCCCGAGCGCGCCGAGCATGTGATGAGCCTGATCCGCCAGTCCCGCGGCGGCAAGAACTACGACAGCCGCTTCGGTACGCGGATGCGTGGCGAAGGGCCTTTCGCCAATCTGCTGGCGCAGCGTTTCAAGCTCGCCAGCCGCAAGCTGGGGCTGGACAAGCGCAGCGGCGACGATGGCCTGGATTGCAGCCTGTTCAGTGTGCCCGGTAGGCAGATGAGCCTGTTGTAGGCGGCGTCGAGTCGTCTTCGGTAGCACTCGGGCGCGGCAGTCCTTCGGCGAGTTCGGCCAGGTTGAGCGCCAGGGTGACGCCCAGCTGGCGCGCCAGCGACGGCCAGTCGGCGCCGGCTTCCTGCAGCTCCAGCTGCAACCGGTAGGCCTGCACCGAGGCGCGCGCGAACACCTCGGCGTCGAGGCGCTCCGCCACCGCGGCGGCGACCGCCTGGTCCAGCCGGTTGGCGTAGCCCTCGCCGAGCAACTGGTGGGCGATCAGGTTGGCCACCGTGGTATCCAGCGGAATCAGCGGGCGGCCGAGGTGGGCGATGTAGCGGTCGTTGATCTCCTCGACCAGGCGGTGGGCGAGGTAGGCGGCGTCGAGCAGTTCCGCCAGCGCGCGGCGATCCGTCGCGTCGTGGTCGATGAAGAATTCGCCGGCGATTGCCAGCAGCGGCTGCACCTGCGCCTCGATCCCGGCGTCGCCGGCGACCCGGGCGGCCGCATCGAGCATCGCCGGAACTTGCTCGACGTAACGCTCGACGAAGCGCGTGAGCACCCCGCGATGATCGTGCACACCCAGCTGGATCGCCGGGTGCAGGCGCAGCAGTTGGGCTTCCAGCTGGCGCGCAAGGTCGCCGCTGCCGGCTTCTTCACGCTGGGCACGCTGGATCAGGTCGCGCAAGGCGAGGGTGTTCATGGGGGCTCCGGGACTGCGAATGAAGCAGACAACATAGTCGTTCCAGCCGGCGCTATCAGACCGGTTCGGCATAATTACATCACAGTTATACGGGCGGGATATAACGGCGAACGCCGCGCAACGCCTGCGTTGCGGGCACAAAGTCGGCGTCTATACTCGGATTCGAAAGGCGTTACCTGATGAAGCCCGGCGTGCACCTGCCGAGGTTTGTCGGCCGTCGAAGTCCGTAGTCTCGCAGCCGTTCCCTTGGCCACCGGCAATGCTGGCGGAAATAACAAGAACAAGAAGGGGAACCCGCAATGATGCGACATCCACGCGTCTGGATGTGCACGTCGCCGTGGTTGCTGATCGGCCAGGCTCAGGCGGCCTGGACGGTGAACATGCAGCCCGGCGCGACCGAGGTCAGCCGCTCGGTCTTCGACCTGCACATGACCATCTTCTGGATCTGCGTCGTCATCGGCGTGCTGGTCTTCGGCGCGATGTTCTGGTCGATGATCATCCACCGCCGCTCCACCGGGCAGCAGCCCGCGCACTTCCACGAGAACACCCGCGTCGAGATCCTCTGGACGGTAGTTCCGCTGCTGATCCTGATCGTCATGGCGGTGCCGGCCACGCGCACGCTGATCCACATCTACGACCCATCCGAATCCGAACTGGACGTGCAGGTCACCGGCTACCAGTGGAAGTGGCACTACAAGTACCTGGGCCAGGACGTCGAGTTCTTCAGCAACCTGGCCACCCCGCGCGAGCAGATCAACAACCAGCAGACCAAGGACGAGCACTACCTGCTGGAAGTGGACGAGCCGCTGGTGCTGCCGGTCGGCACCAAGGTGCGCTTCCTGATCACCGGCGCCGACGTCATCCATTCCTGGTGGGTGCCGGCGCTGGCGGTGAAGAAGGACGCGATTCCCGGCTTCATCAACGAGTCCTGGACGCGCATCGATGCGCCCGGCATCTACCGCGGCCAGTGTACCGAGCTGTGCGGCAAGGACCACGGCTTCATGCCGGTGGTGGTGGAGGCTAAGAGCAAGGAAGACTTCGCCGCCTGGCTCGGCGAGAAGAAGGCCGAAGCGGCCAAGGTCAAGGAGCTCACCGCCAAGGACTGGACGCTGGAAGAGCTGGTGGCCCACGGCGACAAGGTCTACCACACCACCTGCGCGGCCTGTCACCAGCCCGAGGGCCAGGGCCTGCCGCCGATGTTCCCGGCGCTGAAAGGCTCGAAGATCGCCACCGGCCCGATCGAGGCGCACCTGGGCATCGTTTTCCACGGCAAGCCCGGCACCGCCATGGCGGCGTTCGGCAAGCAGCTCTCGGAAGTCGACATCGCCGCGGTGGTCACCTACGAGCGCAACGCCTGGGGCAACGCCAAGGGCGACATGGTCACGCCCAAAGACGTGCTGGCCCTGAAACAATCCGAGGAGTGACGACATGAGCGCAGTCATCGAACCGGGTCGCGTAGAACCGGGCCATGTCGAACAGGCCCACGGCGATCACCAGCACGGCCCGGCAAAGGGGCTGATGCGCTGGGTGCTGACCACCAACCACAAGGACATCGGCTCGATGTACCTGTGGTTCAGCTTCTGCGCCTTCCTGCTCGGCGGCTCGATGGCGATGGTGATCCGCGCCGAGCTGTTCCAGCCGGGGCTGCAGATCGTGCAGCCGGAATTCTTCAACCAGATGACCACCATGCACGGCCTGATCATGGTCTTCGGCGCGGTGATGCCGGCCTTCGTCGGCCTGGCCAACTGGATGATTCCGCTGATGATCGGCGCGCCGGACATGGCGCTGCCGCGGATGAACAACTTCAGCTTCTGGCTGCTGCCGGCGGCCTTCGGCCTGCTGGTGAGCACGCTGTTCATGGAAGGCGGCGGGCCGAACTTCGGCTGGACCTTCTACGCGCCGCTGTCGACCACCTACGCGCCGGAAAGCGTGACCTTCTTCATCTTCGCCATCCACCTGATGGGCATCAGCTCGATCATGGGCGCGATCAACGTGATCGCCACCATCCTCAACCTGCGTGCGCCGGGCATGACGCTGATGAAGATGCCGCTGTTCGTCTGGACCTGGCTGATCACCGCCTTCCTGCTGATCGCGGTGATGCCGGTGCTGGCCGGCGTGGTGACCATGATGCTGATGGACATCCACTTCGGCACCAGCTTCTTCAGCGCGGCCGGCGGCGGCGACCCGGTGCTGTTCCAGCACGTGTTCTGGTTCTTCGGTCACCCCGAGGTGTACATCATGATCCTGCCGGCGTTCGGCGCGGTCAGCTCGATCATCCCCGCGTTCTCGCGCAAGCCGCTGTTCGGCTACACCTCGATGGTCTACGCCACCGCGGCCATCGCCTTCCTCTCGTTCATCGTCTGGGCGCACCACATGTTCGTGGTCGGCATTCCGCTGGTGGGCGAGCTGTTCTTCATGTACGCGACCATGCTGATCGCCGTGCCCACCGGGGTGAAGGTGTTCAACTGGGTGAGCACCATGTGGCAGGGCTCGCTGAGCTTCGAGACGCCGATGCTGTTCGCCGTGGCCTTCGTCATCCTGTTCACCATCGGCGGCTTCTCCGGGCTGATGCTGGCCATCGCCCCGGCGGACTTCCAGTACCACGACACCTATTTCGTGGTGGCGCACTTCCACTACGTGCTGGTGCCCGGCGCGATCTTCGGCATCTTCGCCTCGGCCTACTACTGGCTGCCGAAGTGGACCGGGCACATGTATGACGAGACCCTCGGCAAGCTGCATTTCTGGCTGAGCTTCGTCGGCATGAACATGGCGTTCTTCCCGATGCACTTCGTCGGCCTCGCCGGCATGCCGCGGCGGATTCCGGACTACAACCTGCAGTTCGCCGACTTCAACATGATCTCCTCGATCGGCGCCTTCACCTTCGGCGCCACGCAGATCTTCTTCCTGTTCATCGTCATCAAGTGCATCCGCGGCGGCAAACCGGCCCCGGCCAAACCCTGGGACGGCGCCGAAGGCCTGGAATGGACGATCCCCTCGCCGGCGCCCTACCACACCTTCCAGGTGCCGCCGGACATGAACCCGGTGCACGAGCATCGCAAGGGGCCGGGCGATGAGGTGCTGCCATGAGCGAGCCCGTCTCCACCCGCCGCCTGGTCAGCCGACTGCTGATCCTGGCGGCGGCGATGTTCGCCTTCGGTTTCGCCCTGGTGCCGCTCTACGACGTGATGTGCGACGCCTTCGGCATCAACGGCAAGCCGTCCGCCAATGCCTACCAGGGCCGCCAGGCGGTGGACGAGGCGCGGCAGGTGCGCGTGCAGTTCCTCGCCACCAATTCGGCGGACATGGGCTGGGAATTCCATCCCAAGGCCGACGAGCTGGTGCTCAGCCCCGGTGCGGTGGGCGAGATGCTCTTCGTCGCGCGCAACCCCAGCGACCGGCCGATGACCGCGCAGGCGATCCCCAGCATCGCGCCCTCGGAAGCGGCGGCGTATTTCCACAAGACCGAATGCTTCTGCTTCACCCAGCAGGTGCTGCAGCCGGGCGAGCGCATCGAGATGCCGGTGCGCTTCATCGTCGACCGGGACCTGCCGCGCGACGTGCATCACCTGACGCTGGCCTACACCCTGTTCGACATCACCGCGCGCAAGCCGCCTGTCGCCCTCAACGGCGGTTGATCAGGGGCCAAGGAGAAGAAAAATGACGCCACCGCATGAAGACTATTACGTCCCGGCGCAGAGCAAATGGCCGATCATCGCCACCCTCGGCCTGCTGATCACGGTGTTCGGCCTGGGCACCTGGTTCAACGACCTGTCGGCGGCACGGGAGAAATCCCACGGGCCGCTGATCTTCTTCGTCGGTGCGCTGTTCATCGCCTACATGCTGTTCGGCTGGTTCGGCAACGTCGTGCGCGAGAGCCGCGCCGGGCTCTACAGCGCGCAGATGGACCGCTCGTTCCGCTGGGGCATGGGCTGGTTCATCTTCTCCGAGGTGATGTTCTTCGCCGCCTTCTTCGGCGTGCTGTTCTACGTGCGCTACTGGGCCGGCCCCTGGCTGGCCGGCGACGGCGCCAAGGGCGTGGCGCACATGCTCTGGCCGAACTTCGAGTACAGCTGGCCGCTGCTGAACAACCCCGACCCGAAACTCTTCCCGGCGCCCAAGGGCGTGATCGACCCGTGGAAGCTGCCGCTGATCAACACGCTGCTGCTGGTCAGCTCCAGCTTCACCGTGACCTTCGCCCACCACGCCCTGAAGAAGGGCCAGCGCAAGCCGCTCAAGCTCTGGCTGGGGGCGACCATCCTGCTCGGCGCGAGCTTCATCGCACTGCAGGTCACCGAGTACATCGAGGCCTACCACGAGCTGGGCCTGACCCTCGGCTCGGGCATCTACGGCGCCACCTTCTTCATGCTCACCGGCTTCCACGGCGCCCACGTGACCATGGGCGCGCTGATCCTCACGGTGATGCTGGTGCGCATCCTGCGCGGCCATTTCAGCGCCGATCAGCATTTCGGTTTCGAGGCGGCGAGCTGGTACTGGCACTTCGTCGACGTGGTGTGGATCGGGCTGTTCGTCTTCGTCTACGTGCTCTGATCACAACGTGGGGCGGGTGAAACCCGCGTAGCGAGCGGTTCGCTGGGCCTCGGCCCCGCGGGTTGCACCCGCCCTACGGGAACGGGACCGGCGACAGACCGGTTCGTTGGGGCTGGTTACCAGCCCACCTGCGAAGTCAGCTGGCCGCTGTAGAAACCCCAGGCCACCAGCGCCAGGGTCAGCGCGGCGAAGGTGGCGCGCAGGTAGAGGGAGCCGAGCAGACGCTGGCCCCGGCCCTGGTCCCTGACCAGGAAGAACAGCCCGCTGAACAGGCTGGCCAGTGTGGCGAGCAGCAACAGGAGGATCGCGGCCTTGAGCATGGCGGACTCCGAGGAGGGGCAACGCGGTGCAGTATAGTCACTCGCTCTCCGGCCTACGGGCCGGCGCCCGGCGGCGCTTCCAGCCCGGCTGGCTGCCCAGCCTGGTGGTGCTGGCGCTGCT
>DIEE01000270.1 GCA_002418465.1 Pseudomonas sp. UBA5782
CAGCGTGCTCTTGCCGGCGCCATTGGGGCCGAGCACGCCGAGCACCTCGCCCGGACGCAATTCGAGGTCGATGCCACTGAGCACCGGCTTCTCGCCACGGCGCACTTCCAGCCCCTGCGCGCACAACATCAGGCGCTCCCTCGCAGCAGCAGATAGAGGAAGAACGGCGCGCCGATCATCGCGGTGACCACGCCGAGCATCAGCTCCTGCTCGCCGCTGACCAGGCGCAGCACGATGTCCGCCGCCAGCAGCAGCAACGCGCCGCCGAGGGCGCTGGAGAACAGCAGGCGCGACGGGTGATAGCCGACCGCCTTGCGCAGCAGGTGCGGCACCACCAGGCCGACGAAACCGATCGAGCCGGTCACCGCGACGCTGGCGCCGACGCACAGCGCGGTGCCGAGGATAATCTGTACGCGCAGCCGCGGCAGGTTGACGCCAAGACTGCTGGCCTCGTCCTCGCCGAGGGTCAGCGCGTCCAGCTGCGGGCCGCAGGCGAACAGCAGCAACAGCCCGGCGGCGATGAACGGCAGGCACAGGCGGATATCGGCGAAGCTGCGGTCGCTCAGCGAGCCCATCAGCCAGAGCACGATGTCCTGCATGTCGGTGGGGTTGGGCGCCAGGTTGATCGCCAGCGAGGTCGCCGCCGCCGCCAGCGACGACAGCGCCACGCCGCAGAGGATCAGCGTCAGGTTGCTCGCCCGCTGCCGGGCGATGGCATAGAGCACCAGGGTCGCCAGCGCCGCGCAGCCCATCGCCGAGGCCGGCACCAGCCAGGGGCTCAGCGCGCTGACGCCGTAGTAGAGGCAGAGCACCGCGCCGAGGCTGGCGCTGGAACTGACCCCGAGCAGGCCCGGCTCGGCTAGCGGATTGCGCAGAAGGCCCTGCATGGCGGCGCCGGCGGTGCCCAGCGACATGCCGACGAGGATCGCCAGCAGCACCCGCGGCAGGCGGATCTCGTTGACGATGATCCGCTGCTGGACCAGCACGTCGGCAAGGTCCGCCGCTTCCGCGCTGGAACGGAACAGCGCGTGGCCAACCTCGCACAGCGTCAGCGACACCGAGCCGATGCCCAGCGACAGCAGGAACAGCAGCGCCAGCGCCGCCAGCAACAGCAGGTTGAGCAGGCTCGGGGCGAGGCGCGTCATCGCGGCGTGTCCAGGCGGTCGAGCTGGGCGGCGAGGTCTTCGGCGGCGATCACCAGTTGCCAGTCGCTGCAGCCCCAGCGGTTGCCGCCGATGCTGACCACCGGCTTCGAGGCCATCAGTTGCTGCAGGCGCGGATGCCGCGAGTAGGCGGACTTGGCGTAGCCGTCGTCGACCAGCAGGTCGGCGGTGACGAACACGTCCGGCGGGCGGGCGACCAGGTCTTCCAGGGAATAGCGACCCCAGCCGGAGCGGCCGACGTCGGCCATGTGGTTGCGCACGCCGACCGCCTGGAACACGTTGTCGACGTAGGTGTTGGCGCCGGCGCTGCCGCCGTTGCTGCGCAGGTACAGCGCGCTGAACGGCCGCGGATGTTCGCGCAGCCGCGCCAGGCGGGCCTGCACATCGGCGACCAGCGCGGCGCCGGCCTCCTCCCGGCCGATCTGCGTGGCGACGGAAGTGGTGCTGTCGAAGATCTGCTGCCAGGTGGTCGGGTACGCCAGCACCAGGGTGCGGATGCCGTGACGCGCGAGCAGCTCGGCGCGGTTGTGCGTCTGCCAGCGCCGCGAGGCGAGCACGATGTCCGGGTGCAGGGCGATGATTTCCTCGGCGCTGGCGTCGTTGGCGGGAAACTGCCGGGCCAATTCAGGCATCGACGACACCCGCGCATCCTGGCTCTTGCGCGACACCGAAAGCAGCTGCCCGGGCGCCGCCAGGCTCAGCGCCAGCATGTCGGCGCAGAGGTTGGTCGAGACCACCGTCGGCAACGAGGCGGCGCTGGCCAGCGGGGCGAACGCCAGCCCCAGCAGCAGCCCGACGAAGCTCCGCCAGGCGAACACGTTCGCCCCTGCAGAGTCACCTCGCCGATGCAGTGACGCCGCGGTGGACTGGGTTTCACGAATTGTCTGTAGGGGCGAACTTGTTCGCCAATCCATAGCCTGCCAGGCGAACGGGTTCGCCCCTGCACGGAGACCCGGCCCGGTAGCCAGACGGGTTCGCCCAGAAGCTCGCGGCGCCCCCGAAAGCGCGCGCCAGACCACGCCGATCCCCATCAGAAGTCGATACCCGCCTGGCCCTTCACGCCGGCGTTGTAGGCGTGCTTGACGTCGCGGATCTCGCTCACCGTGTCGGCCAGTTCGACCAGCTCGGGCTTGGCCGCGCGACCGGTGATGATCACGCTCTGGCTGGCCGGGCGCGCACGGATGGCGTCGAGCACGGTGTCCAGGTCGAGGTAGTTGTACTTGAGCATGTAGGTCAGCTC
Organism: Pseudomonas sp. UBA5782; assembly: GCA_002418465.1. GTDB lineage: Bacteria > Pseudomonadota > Gammaproteobacteria > Pseudomonadales > Pseudomonadaceae > Pseudomonas_O. Next base: position 2,404 of record DIEE01000270.1, read on the forward strand.
GTCGAGCAGCACCAGGTTCAGCCGCGGGTCGGCGAGCATGCGCGAGGCGTGGGTCCAGGCTTCGTCGGCGGCAAGCTTGTCGGCGTCCCAGTTCTGCGTGTTCCAGGTGAAGCCGGTGGCCATCGCGTGGTACTCCACCAGCGGTGCGTTCTGCCGCAGGTAGGTGACTTCGCCGGAAGCCTGGGTGCCCTTGATGAACTGCACCACGCCGGCCCTATGGCCGTAGCCGAGGGCGCGATACAGGGTGCCGAAGCCGGAGGTGCTCTTGCCCTTGCCGTTGCCGGTGATCAGCACGACGATGCCGCGCTCCACCTGGGCGCGCTCGATGCCGGCGTCGACCACCTCCTTCTTGCGCTTCATCCGCTCGGCGTGGTTCTGCTTCTTCTGTTCGTCGATCATCGCTGCACACTCCAGGCCCATGCGCCGCCGCAGGGGCGAGCAGGATTCGGTGACACGAACCACGGGCAGGGACGCGATGCGCAGGCATCGCGCGAGGAGATGACGAGACTGAGGAAGGCTGCACGAGGCAGACGACAGCACCGGCAACCACCCACACCCCGGGGTACGTACCTTGTTCTCGAATCAGGCCGGTCTTCTGGCTCACCTTCATCCGAAAACCGCGCCTTCCCGACCGGAGTCAGTGGCATCGTGCGGCGTCGTCAGGCTCTACAGCAGCGGGGGCTGCGCCGGAATGCTCCAGGGGTTTACCCCCGAGGTCACCGGACTTCCCGTTTCAGCCCCTCGCGCGGTCGCGCTCGGGGCACCTGTTCGTTGGCCGGCAGGGTAGCCGTTAGCCGGGCGCGGGGCAATCGCACCAGCGCCGGTTCGGTTGACGAGGCGTCGCCGTCATGCTGAGCTAGCGCGTGTTTTTCAGGTGTCTCGCGCCGCTTAGCTGCTGGCGCGAGGTTAAACGGGAAGCCGGTGGGTCCGATCCAGGCGATCGAACGAGTCCGGCGCTGCCCCCGCAACGGTAAGCGAGCGAAGCCTTCGACAGACCACTGGATCGCGATCCGGGAAGGTGAAGACTTCAGGCCTGTACGCCACGTACAACGCCGCCTCGTCAGCCCGGAGACCGGCCTGGAATCCTTTTGGCAACCCGCGGTGGGCGGGGCGCGCCGGAAGCAGGCCCGTTGCAGTCCGAGTGGAATCGCCGCGTTCCAAACACCGCATCGGCCTGCCCTTCTTGCGTCCTTCCACGCGTGCCGATCACTCGACTCATTGGAAGGTCTTTCATCATGACAAGCCGCACGCTGCCCTCCGGCACTGCCGTTACGCTTCCCCTCTCGCAACGCCTGACGCTGTCCGTCGGCAGCATCCTGGTCGGTGCCGCGCTGATCTATTTCGCCGGGTTCTCGCACATGGAGCTGGTGCACAACGCCGCCCATGACACCCGCCACAGCGCCGCCTTCCCCTGCCACTGAGGATCGACCGATGATCAAGCGAATCGCCCAGACGGCGGGCTTCTCCGGGCTGCTGGCAGCCGTTTTCCTGACCCTGCTGCAGAGCTTCTGGGTCAGCCCGCTGATCCTGCAGGCGGAAACCTACGAAAACGCCGGCGCCAGCGAGCAGGTCGAGCACAGCCACGAAGCCGGCGCACCAGCCCATGAGCACGATGCCGAAGCCTGGAGCCCGGAAGACGGCCTGCAGCGCACCCTGTTCACCGGCCTCGGCAACCTGGTCGTGGCGGTCGGTTTCGCCCTGATGCTCGCCGGGCTCTATACCCTGCGCGCACCGGGCAAGACCTGGCAGGGCCTGCTCTGGGGCCTGGGCGGCTTCGCCGTGTTCAACCTGGCGCCGTCCCTCGGCCTGCCGCCGGAAGTGCCGGGCACCGCCGCCGCCGACCTGCTGTTGCGCCAGTACTGGTGGATCGGCACCGCGCTCGCCACAGCCGTGGGCCTGGGGTTGATCGCCTTCGGCCGCAGCTGGGTGCTACGCATCGTCGGCCTGGTACTGCTGGCGCTGCCGCACCTGATCGGCGCGCCGCAGCCGGAAGCTCACGAGAGCCTGGCGCCGGAAGCCCTGGCCCACGAGTTCATCTACGCCTCGCTGCTGACCAACGCCCTGTTCTGGGCCGCCCTTGGCCTGGTCAGCGCCTGGTTCTTCAGCCGCGGCCAAAGCAACGCCTGACGCCGCCGCACGCCCCATGCCGAGCGCATCGGTCACGGGGCGTGCGATTCACGCCGGCTTGCCTTCGATCCGCCGCAGGCAATAGAGACTCCGTTCGAGCTTGCCGCGGTTTTCCGCGATGACCACCTCGCCGCCCAGCGCCCCCAGGCGCGCATTGAAATCACTGGCGTAGAGCCGCTTCAGCCAGCCCTGGCAATCCGTCCCCTCCCCCTCCAGCCATGCCTGCACCGCCGGCAGCGAGAACGCCCAGTAGCCCGCTTCGCAGGCGAAGCCCTGTGCCTGCAACTGCGCGATCAGCACGGCATCGCCTTGCAGCACCCGCACGCAGCCTGCGTAGAAAGCCTCCACTGCTTCGTTCATCAAGACTCCGTGTTCATGAAATTCGGGTGAACTTTCGATGAAAGTGACGGGCAATGCCAGACGTGTCACACGACGGCAACTTGGCGCTGTTTGACTGGCGATCATCTTCATAGGGAACGTGATCGTCATGGCCGAAGAAATCACCCTGGCGCGGCTGCTCAGGGCAGTCGCGCCGCTCGGACCGCAGATGAGCATCAGCGCGGTCGCCGACCGCCTGCTGACCAGCGAGTACAAGTCGTTCCTGTCGCTGCCCATCGTCGATCAGGACGAGCGCCCGCTGGGCCTGGTCAGCCGCTACGGGCTGCAGGACATCTTCATGCAGCGCTTCGGCCGCGACCTCTGGGGCCGCCGTCCGGTGCTCGACGTGATGAACCCGACGCCGCTGCTGGTCAGCCTCGAGCTGGATCTCGAAGAGGCGGCGCGGCAGATCACCAGCCAGCTGCGCTACCCGATCACCGAGGACTTCATCCTCGTCGATGGCGACGGCCGCTACCGCGGGCTGGGCACGGTGCTCGACCTGCTCAAGGCGATGGACGACCGCATCGCCCAGCGCAACCAGGTGCTGCGCCGGGCGCTGGTCGAACTCAAGGAATCCCAGGCGCAACTGGTGCAGTCGGAGAAGATGGCCTCGCTCGGGCAGATGGTCGCCGGCGTCGCCCACGAGCTGAATACCCCGCTGGGCTACGTGAGGAACAACGTCCAACTGATCAACGAGCTGAGCGAGCCACTGCTGCGCCTGGCCGCCAGCCAGGCCGAGCTGGCCGACTGCCTGAACGATCCGGCGTGCGACGAGCAGCGCCTCAGCGACGCCTTCGAGAAGGCCGCGGAGCAGCGCCGGCAGGCCGCCCCGGAAGCCCTGGCCGACGACCTCGACCAGTTGTTCGCCGACACTCTCTACGGCCTCGGGCAGATCGGCGAGCTGGTCGCCGGGCTGAAGGATTTCTCCCGCCTCGACCGCGCGCTGAGCGAGGAAGTCGACCTCAACGACTGCATCCGCAGCGCCCTGCTGATCGCCTCCAACAGCCTCAGGGACAAGGCCCGCGTGATCCAGCAACTCGGCGAGTTGCCGCGCATCGCCTGCGCGCCCTCGCAGATCAACCAGGTGCTGCTCAATTTGTTCACCAACGCAGCCCAGGCGATGGACAGCTACGGGCAGATCAAGGTGAAGAGCTGGGCCGACGCCGAGGCGCTGTTCATCTCCGTGCAGGACAGCGGGCGCGGCATGCCGGCGGAGGTGCGCGAACGCATCTTCGACCCCTTCTTCACCACCAAGCCGGTCGGCCAGGGCACCGGCCTCGGGCTTTCCATCAGTTTCAAGATCATCCAGGACCACGGCGGCAGCATCCGCGTGGCCTCGGAAGTCGGGCGCGGTACGCGCTTCCTCATTCGCCTGCCACGCAGTCGAGCCACCGAACTGAAACGGAGCGCCTGATCCATGAGCACGCCCATCCGCATCCTCTTCGTCGATGACGAGGAACGCATCCTGCGCAGCCTCTCCCTGCAGTTCCGCCGGCACTACGAGGTGCTTACCGAGAGCGATCCGCTGCGCGCCCTGGAACGCCTGCGCAGCGAGCCGGTGCAGATCATCGTCAGCGACCAGCGCATGCCGCAGATGAGCGGCGCCGAGTTGCTCGAACGCGCGCGCGAGATCGCCCCGGACAGCATCCGCATCCTGCTCACCGGCTATTCGGACCTC
>DIEE01000033.1:0-8129 GCA_002418465.1 Pseudomonas sp. UBA5782
CGTCGACGCCCGCGACCGCAGCCTGGCCCAGGACCTCGCCTTCGGCACCGCGCGCTGGCAACCGCGCCTGGCGCTGCTCGCCGAGAAACTGCTGCAGAAGCCGTTCAAGGCCGCCGACCGCGATGTCGAGGCGCTGCTGCTGATCGGCCTCTACCAGCTGTTCCATACGCGCATTCCACCGCATGCCGCGATCGGCGAGACCGTCGCCTGCGCCGACGGCCTGAAGAAGTCTTCGCTCAAGGGTCTGCTCAACGCCGTGCTGCGCAACGCCCAGCGCGATGGCGACGCGCTGATCGCCAGCCTCGAGCGCGATCCGGTGCTGCAAAGCGCCCACCCGCGCTGGCTGCAGAAGACCCTGAAGGGCTTCTGGCCCGAGCAGTGGCAGGCGATCTGCGCGGCGAACAACGCCCATCCGCCGCTGATCCTGCGGGTCAACCGCCAGCAGGGCACCCGCGATGCCTACCTCGCCGAACTGCACGCCGCCGGCATCGCCGCCGAGTCCTGCGAATTCAGCCGCGATGGCCTGCGCCTGCTCGAAGCGCGCGACGTGAAGACCCTGCCGGGCTTTGCCGAGGGCCGCGTCAGCGTGCAGGACGAAGCCGCGCAACTGGCCGCCGACCTGCTCGAGCTGGCGCCCGGCCAACAGGTGCTCGACGCCTGCTGTGCGCCGGGCGGCAAGACCTGCCACCTGCTGGAAGCCGAACCGACGATCGACGTGCTCGGCATCGACCTGGAAGAAAAACGCCTGGTGCGCACCCGCGAGAACCTCGCCCGACTGGGCCTGAATGCGCGCCTGATCGCCGCCGACGGCCGCGCCACCGCCGCCTGGTGGGACGGACGGCCGTTCCAGCGCATCCTGCTCGATGCGCCGTGCTCGGCCACCGGCGTCATCCGTCGTCATCCGGACATCAAGCTGACCCGCCAGCCGGCGGACATCCCGGCGCTGGCCGCCCTGCAGGGCGAGTTGCTGGACGCGCTGTGGCCGACGCTGGAGGTCGGCGGCGTGCTGCTCTACGCCACCTGCTCGGTGCTGCCGACGGAAAACAGCGAAGTGATCGGCGCCTTCCTCGCCCGCCAGCCGGGCGCGCGCGAACTGGCGATCCCTGGCGGCTTCGGCATCGAACAGCCGCACGGCCGCCAGTTGCTGCCACGGGAAGACGGCCATGACGGGTTCTACTATGCCAAGCTGGTGAAGATCGCCGCGACGCCGGCGAGCAAGGAGATCGGTTGAAAATCATCATCCTCGGTGCCGGCCAGGTCGGCGGCACGCTTGCCGAGCACCTCGCCAGCGAAGCCAACGACATCACCGTGGTCGACACCGACGGCGATCGCCTGCGCGCCCTCGGCGACCGCCTGGACATCCGTACCATCCAGGGCCGCGGCTCGTTTCCCACGGTGCTGCGCCAGGCCGGCGCCGACGACGCCGACATGCTGGTGGCGGTGACCAACAGCGACGAGACCAACATGGTCGCCTGCCAGGTCGCCTTCACCCTGTTCCACACCCCGACCAAGATCGCCCGGGTGCGCGAATCGGCCTACCTGACGCGCTCCGGCCTGTTCGACAACGACGCCATCCCGGTGGACGTGCTGATCAGCCCCGAGCAGGTGGTGACCAACTACATCAAGCGCCTCATCGAGTACCCCGGCGCGCTGCAGGTGATCGACTTCGCCGATGGCAAGGCCCAGCTGGTGGCGGTGCGCGCGTACTACGGCGGGCCGCTGGTCGGCCAGCAGCTGCGCCAGCTGCGCGAGCACATGCCGAACGTCGACACCCGGGTGGCGGCGATCTTCCGCCGCAACCGACCGATCACGCCGCAGGGCGACACGGTGATCGAGGCCGACGACGAGGTGTTCTTCATCGCCGCCACCGGCCACATCCGCGCGGTGATGAGCGAGATGCGCCGCCTGGAGAACGACTACAAACGCGTGGTGATCGCCGGCGGCGGGCAGATCGGCGAGCGCCTGGCCGAGGCCATCGAGAGCCGCTATCAGGTGAAGGTGATCGAGATGAACCCGGCGCGCTGCCGCCACCTGTCGGATTCGCTGGACAGCGCCATCGTGCTGCAGGGCAGCGCCTCGGACCGCGACCTGCTGCTGGAGGAGAACATCGCCGACGCCGACATCTTCCTCGCCCTGACCAACGACGACGAGGCCAACATCATGTCCTCGCTGCTGGCCAAGCGCCTCGGCGCACGCAAGGTGATGAGCATCATCAACAACCCGGCCTACGTCGACCTGATCCAGGGTGGCGACATCGACGTGGCGATCAGCCCGCAGCTGGCGACCATCGGTTCGCTGCTGTCCCACGTGCGTCGCGGCGACATCGTCAGCGCCCACTCGCTGCGGCGCGGCGCCGCCGAGGCGATCGAGATCGTCGCCCACGGCGACTCGCGGTCGAGCAAGGTGGTCGGGCGCATGGTCGAGGAAATCGCCCTGCCTTCGGGCACCACCATCGGCGCCGTGGTGCGTGACGAGCAGGTGCTGATCGCCCACGACGACACGCTGATCGAGTCCGGCGACCACGTAATCCTGTTCCTCGTCGACAAGAAGCACATCCGCGACGTCGAGCGCCTGTTCCAGGCCGGCCTGACGTTCTTCTGACCCTTACGGCGGCGCGCCCGCGCCGCCGTTTCCACGAGGTACGCATGCTCGAATCGCTGGAGAAGATGCTCGCCAGGGGCGTCGACAATTCGCTGCTGCGCTTCGGCCTCGGCAAGGGCTACCTGGACGCCGGCGACTTCCCCCGCGCCGCCGAGCACCTGCGCCGCTGCGTCGAACTGGATGCCAAGTACTCCGCCGCCTGGAAGCTGCTCGGCAAGGCGCTGCAGCAGGCCGGCGACAAGCCCGCCGCGCGCGAGGCCTGGACTCAGGGCCTGCAGGCCGCGCAGGCGCACGGCGACAAGCAGGCGGAGAAGGAGATGACGGTGTTCCTGCGCAAGCTGGACAAGGCCTGAGGCCCGCCCGCACAGGCGACATCCTGCGGCCCGGCACCAGGCCGTCCCCTCCGAAAGTCGCCCTGTGGCTGCCGATAGAATGCGGCATAGTGATCTGCGACCACCGCCGTCCGGCATCGCCGCCGGACGCTGCAGAGCTAACAACATCGCCGCAGGTGCCCGCATGTCGATCTACACCCAGGGTCTGTCCAGGACCCCCGTCAACCACATGGCGCTCTCGCCGCTGAGCTTCATCGAGCGCACCGCGCAGGTCCATCCCGAACACCTCGCCGTCATCCATGGCAGCCTGCGCCGTACCTGGGCGCAGACCTACGCGCGCTGCCGGCGGCTGGCGTCGGCGCTGGCCGCGCATGGCATCGGCCACGGCGACACGGTGGCGGCGATGCTGCCCAACACCCCGCCGATGCTGGAGGCGCACTTCGGCGTGCCGATGCTCGGCGCGGTGCTCAACACGCTCAACGTGCGCCTGGATGCCGAGGCGATCGCCTTCATGCTCGGCCACGGCGAAGCCAGGGCGCTGATCGTCGACCGCGAATTCCGCGACGTCATCCACGCCGCCGTGGCGATGCTCGAACGACCGCCGCTGCTGATCGACGTGAACGACCCGGAGTACGGCCAGGGCGAAGCGCTGAGCACGCTGGACTACGAAGCGCTGCTCGCCGAAGGCGATCCCGAATTCGCCTGGCAGTGGCCGGGCGACGAATGGGATGCGCTGTCGCTGAACTACACCTCGGGCACCACCGGCAACCCCAAGGGTGTGGTCTATCACCACCGCGGCGCCTACCTCAACGCCATCGGCAACCAGATGGCCTGGAGCATGGGCCAGCATCCGGTCTACCTGTGGACGCTGCCGATGTTCCACTGCAACGGCTGGTGCTATCCCTGGACCATCACCGCCCAGGCCGGCACCCACGTGTTCCTGCGCAAGGTCGACCCGCAACGGGTGATGGCGCTGATCCGCGAGCACCACGTCAGCCACCTGTGCGGCGCGCCGATCGTGCTCAACGCCCTGGCCAACCTGCCGGAAGCCGAGCGCGCACCGTTCGGCCACCCGGTGTCGGCGATGGTCGCCGGCGCCGCGCCGCCGGCCAAGGTCATCGGCGCGGTGGAGGCGATGGGCATCCAGATCACCCATGCCTACGGCCTCACCGAAAGCTACGGGCCTGTCACCGTGTGCGCCTGGCACGGCGAGTGGGACGCGCTGACGCTGGACGAGCGCGCGCGCCTCAAGGCGCGCCAGGGCGTGCGCTACCCGACCCTGGAAGGGCTGATGGTCGCCGATCCGCAGACCCTGCAACCGGTGCCGCACGACGGCCAGACCATCGGCGAGATCTTCATGCGCGGCAACACGCTGATGAAGGGCTACCTGGGCAATCCCACCGCCACCGACGAAGCGTTCAGGGGCGACTGGTTCCGCACCGGCGACCTCGCCGTCTGCCATTCCGACGGCTACATGGAAATCCGCGACCGGCTCAAGGACATCATCATCTCCGGCGGCGAGAACATCTCCACCATCGAGGTGGAAGGGGCGCTCTACCGTCATCCGGCGGTGCTGGAAGCCGCCGTGGTGGCGCGCCCGGACGAGAAGTGGGGCGAAACGCCCTGCGCCTTCGTCACCCTCAAGCCGGGTGCCGGGGCGGTCAGCGAGGCGGAGATCATGCGCTTCTGCCGCGAGCACCTGGCCGGCTTCAAGGTGCCGAAGACGGTGGTTTTCGGGGCACTGCCGAAGACGTCCACCGGGAAGATCCAGAAGTACCTGCTGCGCGAGCAGGCCCGCGCGCTGCCGGGCGACGGCTCGCAATCCGTCGCCTGAGCGGCCTCCGCCGAGGCAAGGAAAGCCGGGGCATGCCCCGGCTTCTTTCATTCCCGCCTGATCAGCCGCGAGGGTACAGCGCCGGGTTGCGCGGCAGTTGGCGGACGATCCAGTTCAGCAGGATGCCGTAGAGCGGCACGAAGAGAATCAGGCTGACGGTCAGCTTGATCGCGTAGTCGACGCTGGCGATCTCCACCCAGTTCGCCGCCATGAACGGGTCGCTGCTGTGCCAGAAGGCGATGGAGAAGAACACGAAGGTGTCCAGCAGGTTACCGATGATGGTCGAGACGGTCGGCGCGATCCACCACTGGCGCATGCGCCGCAGGCGGTCGAAGACCTGGATGTCGAGCAGTTGGCCGAAGGCGTAGGCGAGGAAGCTGGCCAGGGCGATGCGGAAGACGAACAGGTTGAACTCGCCCAGCGCGGCGAAACCGCCGAAGGCGCCGTCGTGGAACAGCACCGAGACGATGTAGGAGGCGACCAGCGCCGGCAGCATCACCTTGGCGATCACCCGCCGCGCCGGTTCCTTGCCGAGCAGGCGCACGGTCAGGTCGGTGGCGAGGAAGATGAACGGGAAGCTGAACGCGCCCCAGGTGGTATGCCAGCCGAACAGCGAGATCGGCAGCTGCACCAGGTAGTTGCTGGCGATGATGATGAGGATGTGGAAAGCGATCAGGCCGGCCAGCGTCATGCGGCGGGCCGAGGGGGAAAACGTCGGCATCTCGTGTCCTTTTTGGAGTGATGGGGTGAGGGAACCCATTTCAGCGGGCGGCATTCTAGCCGCAGTGTCGTGGCGCGGTAAGCATTTTCGTCGGAAAGCTGCTCAGGGCTGGTCGTCGAGCAGGAACATCACGCCGATGCCTTCCTCCTCGTGGCGCACCACGCGCATCAGCAGCACCGGTGCGTCGATCGGCAGATCCTGCACCTGACCGCGGACCACCGCGCCGCGCGAGAGCTCGACCAGCCGCGGATGGACGATGAACACGCCACCGTCGGAGAGGTCGCGGGTCAGCGCGATGAGATCGCCAAAGCTCGGGTGACTTACCTTGATCCTGCACTTGAACGGCGTGCGCGGATGGCGTCGCTGGTTGGGCATGGACTGCTGCCTCCTCGGCGTGGTGGCCACTTAATACCGCAGTTCGCCCGTCACGCCCAGCCCAGCCGTCGCCTCAGTACCAGCGCTTTTCCCCTTCGGGACGTTTCTTGAAGCGCTTCATCGTCCACATGTACTGGCTCGGGTAGGCGCGCACGTAGTTGCCGATGGCTTCGCTCATCGAGGCCACCGCCGCCTCGGCATCCTCGCCGTACATCGCCTCGGGCGCTGCCTCGATGATCACCCGGTAGCCGGAACCGTCAGGCAGGCGCAGCGCATGAAGGAACACGCCCTGCGACTTGGCGTGGTCGAGCATGCCGGGGACGAACTTGCTGGTCAGCGCCTGGGTGCCGAGGAACGGCACGAAGAAACCGGCGGAAAGCGACGGCTCGGGGTCGGCCGGAATGCCCACGGCGCCGCCGCGGCGGACTTCCTTGATCACGCTGAGAATGCCCTCGCGGGTGGATGGCGCGACGCGGTTGCCCATCTGCACGCGCTGCTTCTGCAGCAGGTCGTCGACCGCCTTGAGCTTGGGCGGGCGGTAGAAGATGATCGGTTTGCACTGCGCGCAATAGAAGTGGTTGAGCACTTCCCAGTTGCCCAGGTGGCTGGTGATGCCGACCACGCCCTTGCCCGAGGCGAGCGCCTGCTGCAGCACCTCGAGGCCTTCGACCTCACGCACCAGCGCCAGCGATTTCCTTGCCGGCCAGATCCACGCGCAGGCGCTTTCGGTGAGGGTCTTGCCGATGTCGATCAGGCTCCGGCGCAGGAGTTTCTCCAGCGCCGCGGCGTCCAGTTCGGGGAAGCACTTGCTCAGGTTGACCCGCGCCACCTCGCGCGTGTCGGTCGGCAGACGCCACATCAGCCAGCCGATGAACGCACCTAGCTCCTGCACCACGCGCCAGGGCAACAGGGCGAACAGGCGCAGAAAGCCGACGACCAGGGCGCCTTTGAGCTTCTCCACGAGGGACTCCGATTTTCAAAAGGCACGCATTGTACTCCGCTTGATCGCGCCTTTCAGTGGCCAACCCGTATCAGTTCGTTGACAGAGCGCTATGCCGTTCGCAATCGAGGGTGTGATCCATGACCATTCCGGCGGCCTGCATGTAGGCATAGCAGATGGTCGGGCCGACGAAGGTGAAACCGAGCTTTTTCAGCGCACGACTCATCGCCTCGGCTTCCGGTGTCACCGCAGGCACGTCGCCGCGCCCGCTGAAATGGTTGATCTTCGGCCGCCCGCCGACGAACGACCAGAGCAGCGTCACCGGGTCTTCCAGCTTCAGCCAGGCCTGCGCATTGCGCCGCGCAGCCTGCAGCTTGAGGCGGTTGCGGATGATCCCGGGGTCCTGCATCCGTTCCTCGATCTCGTCGTCGGTCATCCGCGCCAGGCGCTCGGCATCGAAGCCGAACAGCACCTCGCGGTAGCGCGCACGTTTCTTCAGCACGGTTATCCACGACAAGCCGGCCTGGAAGCCTTCGAGCAGCAGCATCTCGAACAGCCACTGCGGATCGTGCTGCGGCACGCCCCACTCCTCGTCGTGGTAGGCGATGTAGAGGGGATCGTCGGTGCACCAGAAGCAGCGGGGCATGGGCGTTGTCCTGAAGGAAGGGATGAGCAATATAGCCAAACCACTGGTTAAAAAAACAGGTAGGAGCCCACGGCTTCCGTTTTCGCCGGCGATGCCAGCAGCGCGCGCCCTGCGGGATGCGTGCGGCTTCGGTATACTCCCCGGTTTTTCGTCGCAGCCTCAACGGGTGATCTTTCTTGAGCCAGACCAAGCCCTCCGTGCGCACCTTCCAGGATCTGATCCTCGCCCTCCAGCAGTACTGGGCCGAGCAGGGCTGCGTGGTGATGCAGCCCTACGACATGGAAGTGGGCGCCGGCACCTTCCATACCGCCACCTTCCTGCGCGCCATCGGCCCGGAGACCTGGAACGCCGCCTACGTGCAGCCTTCCCGTCGCCCGGCTGACGGCCGCTACGGCGAGAACCCCAACCGCCTGCAGCACTACTATCAGTTTCAGGTGGTGCTCAAACCCAACCCGGAAAACTTTCAGGAGCTGTACCTCGGCTCGCTGAAGCACATCGGCCTCGACCCGCTGGTGCACGACATCCGCTTCGTCGAGGACAACTGGGAATCGCCGACCCTCGGCGCCTGGGGCCTGGGTTGGGAAATCTGGCTGAACGGCATGGAAGTCACCCAGTTCACCTACTTCCAGCAGGTCGGCGGCATCGAGTGCTACCCGGTGACCGGCGAGATCACCTACGGT
>DIEE01000033.1:8284-10610 GCA_002418465.1 Pseudomonas sp. UBA5782
ACCGCGCGCCAGCAGTACATCCTGCGTGTTCGCGCACTCGCCCGCGCCGTGGCGCAGAGCTACCTGCAGGCCCGCGCGCGCCTCGGTTTCCCGATGGCCACCGCCGAATTGCGTGACGAAGTATTGGCCAAGATGAAGGAGGCCGAGTAATGACCGCCAAGGATTTCCTGGTTGAACTGGGCACCGAAGAGCTGCCTCCCAAAGCGCTGAAAAGCCTCGGCGACGCCTTCCTCGCCGGCATCGAAAAGGGCCTGAAAAGCGCCGGTCTCGGCTACGCCGCCGCGCGCATCTACGCCGCGCCACGGCGCCTGGCGGTGCTGGTCGAGCAGCTGGAAAGCCAGCAGCCGGATCGCAGCGTCAACCTCGACGGCCCGCCGATCCAGGCCGCCTTCGACGCCGACGGCAACCCCACCGCCGCAGCGCTGGGCTTCGCCAAGAAATGCGGCGTCGACCTCGCCGAGGTCGACCGCAGCGGCGCCAAGCTGAAGTTCAGCCGCAGCATCCCCGGGCAGCCGGCGATCGGCCTGCTGCCGGGTATCGTCGAGACCTCGCTGAACGACCTGCCGATTCCCAAGCGCATGCGCTGGGCGGCGCGCAAGGAAGAGTTCGTGCGCCCGACGCAGTGGCTGGTGATGCTATTCGGCGACGACGTGATCGACTGCGAGATCCTCGCCCAGACCGCCGGCCGCGAGAGCCGCGGGCACCGCTTCCATCACCCCGATGCGGTGAGCATCGCCAGCCCGGCCGCCTACGCCGAAACCCTGCGCGGCGCCCACGTGATCGCCGATTTCGCCGAGCGTCGTGCGCTGATCGCCGGCCGCGTCGCCGAACTGGCCGCGGCCGAACAGGGCAGCGCGATCGTTCCGCCGGCGCTGCTCGACGAAGTCGCCGCGCTGGTCGAATGGCCGGTGCCGCTGGTCTGCTCGTTCGAGGAGCGCTTCCTCGCCGTGCCGCAGGAAGCGCTGATCTCCACCATGCAGGACAACCAGAAGTACTTCTGCCTGCTGGACGCGGGCGGCAAGCTGCTGCCGCGCTTCATCACCGTGGCCAACATCGACAGCCTGGACGCGGCGCAGATCGTCTCCGGCAACGAGAAGGTGGTGCGCCCGCGCCTCACCGATGCCGAGTTCTTCTTCAAGCAGGACAAGAAGCAGCCGCTGGAAAGCTTCAACGAGCGGCTGAAGAAGGTGGTCTTCCAGGCCCAGCTCGGCACCGTCTACGACAAGGCCGAGCGCGTCTCGAAACTGGCAGCGTTCATCGCCGAGCGCGTCGGCGGCGATGCGCGCAACGCCGCGCGGGCCGGCCTGCTGAGCAAGTGCGACCTGGCCACCGAAATGGTCGGCGAGTTCCCCGAGATGCAGGGCATCGCCGGCTACTACTACGCACTCAACGGCGGCGAGCCGCAGGACGTGGCGCTGGCGCTGAACGAGCAGTACATGCCGCGCGGCGCCGGTGCCGAGCTGCCGAGCACCCTCACCGGCGCCGCCGTGGCGGTGGCCGACAAGCTCGACACCCTGGTCGGCATCTTCGGCATCGGCATGCTGCCCACCGGTAGCAAGGACCCCTACGCCCTGCGTCGCGCCGCCCTCGGCGTGCTGCGCATCCTCATCGAGAAGGGCCTGGACCTCGACCTGAACGAGACCGTGGCCTTCGCCATCCGCCAGTTCGGCGGCCAGGTGAAAGCCAGTGGCCTCGACACCCAGGTGCTCGACTTCATCTTCGACCGCCTGCGTGCGCGCTACGAGGACGAAGGCGTCGATGTCGCCGCCTACCAGGCGGTGCGCGCGCTGCAACCGGGCTCGCCGCTGGACTTCGACCAGCGCGTGCAGGCGGTGCAGCTGTTCCGCCGCCTGCCGGAAGCCGCCGCCCTGGCCGCGGCCAACAAGCGCGTGTCGAACCTGCTCGGCAAGTTCGACGGCACGCTGCCGGCCGGCGTCGAGGCGCACTATTTCGACAACCCGGCGGAGTTCTCCCTGTACGCGGCGATGCAACAGGCCGACCAGGCGGTCCGGCCGATGGCGGCGGCGCGACAGTACAGCGAGGCGCTGGCACGCCTGGCCGCGCTGCGCCAACCGGTGGATGCGTTCTTCGAGGCGGTGCTGGTGAACGCCGAGGACGCCTCGGTACGCGCCAACCGCTACGCGCTGCTGGCGCAACTGCGCGGGCTGTTCCTCGGCGTGGCGGACATTTCGCTGCTGGGGTGATACGTGGCGATGGGTTACGCAACTGAGCGGCTAACCCATCCTGCGCGGATCTATCAGCCCCTAGGGTGGATGGCGCCTCATCGATCCACCGGGGGGTGCAACGGTGGATGAAAAGAGCGTCA
>DIEE01000213.1:0-3257 GCA_002418465.1 Pseudomonas sp. UBA5782
TCGGCCAGGGTCTTCAGCTGCGCCTGCTCGCCGGCCCAGCCGGCACGCCCGGAGGATGAGGACGGCGCGCCCTCGATCATGGTCTCGACCAGCGTATTCCAGGCATTGCACTCAGCGCATTGGCCGGACCATTTGGGGAAGGTGGCGCCGCACTCGGTGCAGCCGTACATGCGCTTGGCCTTGGCCATGGCGAACTCCAGCGAAAAAAGGATGCGCCATCATACCTGCTGCACGCACCGCCACGGCTGGCGGCCGACGCCAAGAAAGGCCAGGCACAAAAAAGCCCGGATCGATCGTTCGGTCCGGGCCCGGATGAGCTACGGGGGAATCAGGCGCTGCAGGCCTTGCCGCAGTTGCAGCATTCGCCGCTGGCCTTGCGCAGCTGGCTGCTGAGGTCCTTCTGCAGACCGACGCGCTGCATCTTCAACGCCGAAAGCTGGGTGTCGTCGAGTTTCTCGACGCCGTTCTCGACACGCAGGATACGCTTGTCGACGTCGTCGAACTGATCGGCCAGGCGGGCGAAACGCGGGTTCGTCTTGCGCAGTTTTAGCGACTCGGAACGTTGCCGATCGAATTCGCTAGGCTGGGAATAATATTCGATGTGCATGATTGCGCTTCCATAGTTGAAAATTTGGCGAACCGTAAACCACCGCCAACGGACCTCCCTTGACCCCGATCAAGCCGATTCCAGCCGTCCGTCAGTGAATTTGTCGCAGCCTTCCGCGTCTACCGGATGACCTGCTCGCCACCTCTGGAGCCCCCATGAATGAAGCCCTTTCACCCTGCGCCGCCTGTCGCGAAGGAGAGACCTTCGACCTGCCGATCAGCATGGCCTTTCAGCCGATAATCGATATCCGCGACCGCAGCGTCTTCGCCCATGAGGCCCTGGTGCGCGGCCCCGCTGGCGAGGGGGCGGGGAGCGTGCTGCAGCAGGTCGATGCGTCCAATCGCTACGGGTTCGACCAGCGGTGCCGGATTACCGCGCTGCAGCGGGCGGCCAGGCTGCCGCTGCCGGGCAAGCTGTCGATCAACTTCATGCCCAACGCCGTGTACAAGGCCGAGACCTGCATCCGCGCGACGCTGGAAACCGCCCGCCAGCTGGATTTCCCGCTGCAGCGGATCATCTTCGAGGTCACCGAGCAGGAGCAGGTGCGGGACCTCGATCACCTCGCCGGCATCCTGCGCGCCTACCGCAAGATGGGTTTCTCCACCGCCATCGACGACTTCGGCGCCGGTTACGCGCACCTCAACCTGCTGGCCGATTTCCAGCCCGACCTGATCAAGCTGGACATGCAACTGCTGCGCGGTATCGACGGCGACAGCGTGCGCCAGGTGCTGGTCGAGAGCGTGGCGCAGATCTGCCGCAAGCTGCGCATCGAACTGATCGCCGAAGGGGTCGAAACCGTCGAGGAATATGCAACGCTCCAGGCGATGGGCATCTTCCTCTACCAGGGCTATCTGTTCGCCAAACCCGCATTCGAGGCGCTGCCCGACATAAACTGGCCATGATTCGGCTGGAACTGCCGGCGCACCCGTGCAGTCCTTTTCTAACACCTTGCATGCCCGAGCCCGAGGCCAGACGCCTCGCCAGTTCGGAGAATCCGTTTTCCCCGATCAGAAGGAGCAGCCCATGAGCTTTGTTCAAGAGTTCAAGTCATTCGCCATGAAAGGCAACGTCGTCGATATGGCCGTCGGCATCATCATCGGTGCCGCGTTCGGCAAGATCGTCTCGTCGTTCGTCGGCGACGTGGTCATGCCGCCACTGGGCCTGCTGATCGGCGGGGNNGATCCTCAAACCGGCGGAAGGCGACATACCGGCGGTGGTCCTGGCCTACGGCAAGTTCATCCAGACCGTGTTCGACTTCCTGATCGTCGCCTTCGCGATATTCATGGCGGTGAAGATGATGAACAAGCTGCGCCACCACGAAGAGGTCAAGCCGGCCGCACCGCCGGCGCCGAGCAAGGAAGAAGTGCTGCTCACCGAGATTCGCGACCTTCTCAAGGAGCAGCGCAGCCCGGCGATCGATACCAAACCGCCGCTCTGAACTGACCGGCGATAAAAAACGGCGCCCTCGGGCGCCGTTTTCGTCTGCGTCGCAAAACACTCAGGCGCTCAGCGGGCGCAACTCCAGCCGGGCGATGCGGCGATCCTTCACCTCCAGCACGCGCAGCTGCCAGCCGGCGTACTCGAGGCGGTCGCCGCTGACCGGCAAGCGGTCGAGCAGGCTCATCGCCAGGCCGGCGAGGGTCTGGTAATCGTCGGTGGCGCTGGCCTGGAAGCCCAGCCGCCGGCGCAGCAGCGCCAGGTTCAGCGCGCCGCTGACCTGATAGCCGCCGTCCGCTTCGAGAATGTCCGGCCCCTGCACTTCGCTGGCGTCCGGCAGCTCGCCGGCGATCGACTCGAGGATGTCGGTGAGCGTCAGCAGCCCCTCGAAATGGCCGAATTCGTTGACCACGAAAGCCACGTGGGTAGACGCCTGGCGCATCTGTTCCAGCGCGTTGAGCACCGAGCAGCTTTCCGGCAGGTTGATTGGCGCACGCACCAGGCGCTCGATGTCCGGCTGCTCGCCCTGCAGCAGTTCGCGCAGCAGCTCCTTCTTCTGCACGTAGCCCAGCGGTTCGTCGATGGCCGCGCCGCGCGCCACCACCAGACGCGAATACGGCGACTCCAGCAGCACCCGGCGCAGCGCCTCGGGTGCTGCCAGCAGATCCAGGTGATCGACGCGCATGCGGTCGGTCATCACCGTGCGGATCGAACGCTCGGCGAGGCTCAGCACGCCGCTGATCATCACCCGCTCGCGACGGCCGAACAGCGCCGCCTCGCCCTCGCCCACGTCGAGCATGTCGGCGATCTCCTCGTCGACCTCCTCGGCCTCCAGCCGACGCCCGCCGAGCAGGCGCAGCACCGCGTGGGCAGTGCGCTCGCGGATGTTGCGCTGGCCCTGCAGGTGGCGCTTGCGGCGCCAGCGGGCGAGCTGGTTGAACAGCTCGATGAGGATCGAGAAACCGATCGCCGCGTACAGGTAGCCCTTGGGAATGTGGAAGCCGAAGCCTTCGGCGGTGAGGCTGAAGCCGATCATCATCAGGAAGCCCAGACAGAGCATGATCACCGTCGGGTGGGCGTTGACGAAGGTGGTCAGCGGCTTGCTGGCGATGATCATCAGGCCGATGGAGATCACCACGGCGATCATCATCACCGGCAGGTGCTCGACCATGCCCACCGCGGTGATCACCGCGTCCAGCGAGAACACCGCGTC
>DIEE01000213.1:3414-3858 GCA_002418465.1 Pseudomonas sp. UBA5782
GAACACCAGGTTGTCGATGCCCAGGACGATTTCCAGGACGATCAGCGTGAGCAGGCCCAGCCAGGCCGTCGGGTCGGCGATCCATTCCATCAGAGCGACCCTCCGTGGCGAACGAAGGGGTGCAAGGGCGATCGGTCAACGGCCGGGCGGGGTAAGTCACTGTCCATCGATGGGCGGATTCCAGAGAAAGGAACCGCGATCCTAGTGGCCGGCGCAGCGAACGCTAAGCAGAAAAACGTAACAGCATCTTCGCCGCTACCAGTAGTTCTCCACCGCCACCTGCCCCGGCCGCCGACTCAGCGAGAGCTGCATGTCGCGGGTTTTCAGCAGCGCGCGGGTGTCCTCGATCATCTGCGGATTGCCGCACAGCATCACCCGCGAATGCACCGGCTGCAGCGTTTCTCCGGCAGCGCGCTCCAGCTCGCCGTTGTCGATCAGCGTGGT
>DIEE01000166.1:0-1051 GCA_002418465.1 Pseudomonas sp. UBA5782
CGACCAGTTGCACGCTGATGCTGGCGGCCTGGCGCAGCGCCTCGCCGCGGGTCAGCCGGCCCGGCGCCAGCAGCGCCCAGCCGAGCTTGAGCCCGGCGGCGCCGGAGAAGGCGATGGCGGTCAGCTCGAAGGCACCGTGGCCGATGACGAACGACCAGAAGGTGCTGATGTAACCGATCTCGGTCAGGTGCCCGGCCACCGCGCCGATGGTCAGCCCGTTGAAGAGCAGGAAGAACAGGCTGCCGAGGCAGAACAGCAGGCCGCTGGCGAACGTCTGAAAGGCGATGCCGATGTTGTTCATGATGTAGAAGCCGAACATCGCCCAGTCGTCGCTGGAATCGCGCTCGCCGAAGCGCCCCAGGCGGTGCGCGTCAGGGTCGTACATCGACTCCATGTTCTGTACCTGGTCCGGGTCCATCAGGCTGTAGATCAGGTCGGGGAAGAAGTAGGTGAGCAGGCCCATGCCGATCAGGCTGCCGAAGAACAGCCCGCAGGCCAGGGTCACGCTGCGCCACTCGGCACGTACCAGGCGCGGAAAGCCGCCGAACAGAAAACCCAGCAGGCGCGCGCCGAGCTGGCTGCGGTGGCGATAGAACTGCTGGTGCCCGCGCATCGCCAGTTGCTGCAGCAGCTCGATCAGGTGCGGGCTGTAGCCGCGCGCCTGGGCCAGCGCCAGTTGCTGGCAGAGCTGCCGGTAGGCGGCGGCGAAATCCTTGCAGTCCTCGCGCGTGGCCTTGCCGCGTTCGAGCGCTTCGAGCCGGGTGGCGAAGCGTTGCCATTCAGCCTGGTAGCGGCTTTCGAAGAGGCTCTGCTTCATGCCGACCCCAACAGGCCGTGGGCGATGCCGTTGATCCGCGCCTCGGCCTGCTCGGCGGGAACCCCGAGGGGTTCGGCGAGAATCGCCGCCAGCTCGGCGCGGCGCGCGACGGACAGGCCGTCCTGGCGCTAGGCGAACTCGAGCAGCGCGCGCTGTTCCTCGAGGCTCATCGCGAAGGGCGCGCGCAGCGGCTCGGCCGGCGCCAGCGGCGGACGTTCGGCGGGGCGGTCGCGG
>DIEE01000166.1:1308-5925 GCA_002418465.1 Pseudomonas sp. UBA5782
AGGATCAGCCCGCGGATGGCCAGGTCAATGGCGAAGGCCAGGGCGCGCGGCACCAGGCTGGCGGGGCGCAGGATCAGGTCGATGCCTTCGGGCGTCTCGATGCGCAGCCGGGTATCCAGGTGCGCGGGATGCGGAGCCGGTGGGGGGGGGCTGGCGGCGGTCGAGGGCATCGGTGAACCAGGTCGGAGAGGCTGGCGCATGCTAGCGACCCGGTGTGCCGCACGGCAAGCGCGAGTCGCCGGCAAGGCCCTGGCGCGGCGATGCTAGACTGGCGCCGCCACCCTCCTCAAGGAAGACCCCGTGACCTCCAGCATCTTCTGGTACGACTACGAAACCACCGGTATCGACACGCGCCGCGACCGCCCGTTGCAGGTGGCCGGCATCCGTACCGACGAATCGCTGCTGGAAATCGGCGAGCCGCTGAACCTGTACTGCCAGCCCAGCGAAGACATTTTGCCGCATCCGGCGGCGTGCCTGATCACCGGCATCACGCCCGCGCTGCTGCGTGAAAAGGGCCTGGGCGAAGCCGAATTCTTTACCCGTCTGCACCGCGAGCTGTCGCTTCCCGGTACCTGCGTCGCCGGCTACAACAGCCTGCGTTTCGACGACGAAGTCACCCGTAACGGCCTCTACCGCAACTTCTTCGATCCCTACGCCCGCGAATGGCAGGGCGGCAACAGCCGCTGGGACCTGATCGACCTGCTGCGCACCGCCTACGCGCTGCGCCCCGAAGGCATCGAGTGGCCGCAGGAGGACGGCAGGGTGACGCTGAAGCTGGAGCGGCTGACCGCGGCCAACGGCATCGCCCATGGCCAGGCCCACGACGCGCTGGCCGACGTGCGCGCGACCATCGCCCTGGCGCGGCTGGTCCGCGAGCGTCAGCCGAAGCTTTACGACTTCCTCTATCAGTTGCGCAGCAAGCAGCGCGTGCATGAGCAGATCCAGCTGCTGCGGCCGCTGGTGCATGTTTCCGGGCGCTTCTCCGCCGAACGCGGTTACCTGAGCGTGGTGCTGCCGCTGGCCTGGCATCCGAAGAATCGCAACGCGCTGATCGTCTGCGATCTGCAGGCCGATCATCTGCCCCTGCTCGAACTCGACGGCGAGGCGCTGCGCCAGCGTCTGTACCGGCGCCGCGACCAGTTGGCCGAGGGCGAGTCGCCGGTTCCGCTCAAGCTGGTGCACGTCAACAAGTGCCCGGTGCTGGCGCCGCTCAAGGTGCTGCGCGACGCCGACCGCGAGCGCCTCGGCGTCGATCTGCCGGGCTGCCTGGCACGCGCCGCGCGGATCGGCGAACAGCAGGCGCTGTGGCGCGACAAGCTGGCGCTGGTGTACGCCGAGGAAGCCTTCCCTGCCGGCGAGGACCCGGAACAGATGCTCTATGACGGTTTCATCGGCGACCGCGATCGCCAGTTGTGCGAGCGCGTGCGTCGCGCCGACCCGGCAGCGCTGGCGCGGGAGAACTGGCCGTTCGACGATCCGCGGCTGCCGGAACTGTTGTTCCGTTATCGCGCGCGCAACTTTGCCGAAACGCTGTCGCTGGAAGAACAACAACGCTGGGCGCAGTTCTGTCGTTCACGCCTTACTGTGCCCGAGTTCGGCGCGCCCAATACCCTGGCCGGGTTCGATCAGGCATTGCGCGAGTTGCAGGCGAGCGCGAGGCCGGAACAACAGCCGCTGTTACGCGAGTGGCAGGAATATGCGCAGGGGTTGCGAGTGCGCTGGGGATTGTGAGGCGCGCTGCGGACAAATAAAAACGCCGGCATCTGCCGGCGTTCTTATTTGGATTCAATCAACCGAGAAAGGTCGACCAGCTTTCCACTACATCCGCGCCCCACTTGGCTTTCCACTCTTTCAGCGTCTTGTGGTTGCCACCTTTGGTTTCGATGACTTCGCCGGTGTTCGGGTTCTTGTACTGCTTGACCTTGCGCGCGCGCTTGGTGGTCGCGGTGCCGGCTGCCTTGGCGGAACGCGGTGCCTTGGCCTGGCGGGCATCCGGATCGAGCAGGGCAACGATGTCGCGCAGGGACTTGGAGTACTCGCCCATGAGTGCGCGCAGTTTGCCTTCGAATTCCAATTCCTTTTGCAGTTTGTCGTCTTTCGACAGGTTGTTCAGGCGTTCCTGAAGTTCTTTGATGGCTTCTTCCGTGGCGCGGTACTCATTGATCAGCGACATTGGCTTACCTTAAATAGTCCGGGTTGATAGTGGCCTAATAATAGTCATGGCGGTTTGCCAAGTAAACATCTAAACCGGCAATGGTGGTTCTTTTTAAATTATCGGCTTGTTATTCGACGGCAGCGATTTATTGCGTGCGCTAAAAGCGGCGAAGTTGTTCGCGGAAAAAGCCCAACGCGCGCGGGCGTTTCATCCGGACAATTAACCGGTGCGCGCCGGCCTACCGTTGGCCGGGCGGGGCTTTGCGCCCGGCGACAATTACTGAAAGTTTCCACGGGTGTGGCTAGAATGGCCGCCTTTGTGAATCTGGAGTAAAGAAATGCGCACTTTTCGGCTGGTCATCGCCTGTCCGGATGGCGTCGGTATTGTCGCCAAAGTCAGTAATTTCCTGGCCACCTACAACGGCTGGATCAGCGAGGCAAGCCACCACTCGGACCACCAGAGCGGCTGGTTCTTCATGCGTCACGAAATCCGCGCCGAGTCGCTGCCGTTCGATCTGGAGGAGTTCCGCCAGGCCTTCGCACCGATCGCCAAGCAGTTCTCGATGGTCTGGCGGATCAGCGATTCGGCGCAGAAGAAGCGCGTCGTGCTGATGGCCAGCCGCGAGTCGCACTGCCTGGCCGACCTGCTGCACCGCTGGCACAGCGGCGACCTGGACTGCGACATCCCCTGCGTGATCTCCAACCACCAGGACCTGCGCAGCATGGTCGAGTGGCACGGCATCCCGTTCTTCCACGTGCCGGTCGATCCGCAGGACAAACAGCCGGCGTTCGCCGAGGTTTCGCGTCTGGTCGAGGAACACCAGGCCGACACCGTGGTGCTGGCGCGCTACATGCAAATCCTGCCGCCGGACCTGTGCCGCCGCTTCGCCCACCAGGTGATCAACATCCACCACAGCTTCCTGCCCTCGTTCGTCGGCGCCAAGCCGTACCACCAGGCGTCGCTGCGCGGGGTCAAGCTGATCGGCNNCGGCGCGACCTGCCACTACGTCACCGAGGAACTGGACGCCGGCCCGATAATCGAGCAGGACGTGGCGCGCATCTCGCACCGCAACAGCATCGAAGACCTGGTGCGCCTGGGCAAGGACGTCGAGCGCCGGGTGCTCGCCCGTGGCCTGCGCTTCCATCTGGAAGACCGCGTGCTGGTCCACGACAACAAGACCGTCGTGTTCGACTGAGACGGAGCTGCCCGTGAGCGATCCCCTCGACCGCGCCACCTCGAAAGCGCCGCCCACCATCGGCGAAGGCTGCGTGCGGCGCTACGATCCGGACGCGCTGAGCAGCGAGGACGGCACCGACTTCCCCGACGCCCAGGCGTTGTGGGAGCGCCTCAACGAGGCGGGCGAGGGCGATCCGGCCCCGGCCAGCGACACGCATGACGAAGGCGCCTGAGGGCGCCTTTTTCTTTGCCGCGCCATTTGGTGATTGGTGCGCGATAGGGGCGATGTTCGTTTCAGGCGAAAGACTGTTGCAGAATTTGTCATGGTCTGGTCGCTGCCTAGGCAGTATTGTTCTTTGCGCATAGCTGACTAGGCAGAGAACGATGCAACACTACGATCGCGACAATTTCCCGCTGCGCTATTCCATCGGCCATCTGATCGCGCTGGTCAACCAGCAGAAGGATCGCCTGCTGGACAAGCACCTCGCGCCTCACGGGGTCACGGCGGCGCAGTTCAAGGTGCTGCTGTTGCAGCAGAAGGATGCCTCGCTGGATACGCCCGCAGCCCTGTGCCGGGCGCTGTCGCTGGACAGCGGGGCGATGACGCGGATGCTCGACCGGCTGGAGAACAAGGGCCTGCTGACGCGGGTGCGCTGCGACAGCGACCGGCGCCAGGTGCGCCTGTTGCTGACCGAGCAGGGCAACGCGTTCAACCAGCAGATCAAGCGCATCGCCGCAGATGCGCTGAACGACCTCACCGCGCCGCTGAGCAGCGCTGAGTTCGGCGAGCTGGATCGGCTGCTGCGCAAGGTCCTGACCCCCACCGGCCTGTTGCCGGACGACCAGGGAGCCCAGTGAGATGAGCAAACGCCTTTCCCTCAGCGCCCTGTGCATCGCCCTGGCGCTGGCCGGTTGCGCCTCGTCGCGCGGATTGCAGCCGCAGGGTGCGCTGCTCGATGCGGCCTCGCTGCGCAGCCAGAACACCCTCGCCGCCGAACGGCTGACGCCGGCCAGCTGGCCGCGTGCCGACTGGTGGAACAGCCTTGGCGACGCGCGGCTGGATGCGCTGATCCGCGAAGCGCTGGTCTCCAGCCCCGACCTGCAGGTGGCCGATGCCCGCACGCGCCAGGCCAGTGCCGCGGCGCTCGCCGCCGACGCCGATCGCCAGCCGAACATCGACGCCAATGCCGGCATCAACCGCTCGCGCCAATCGCGCATCGACGACCCGAGCGGGCAGGGCGAGCGCTACGGCACGTTGCGTACCTTGTCGGTGGATGGCAGCTACA
>DIEE01000168.1 GCA_002418465.1 Pseudomonas sp. UBA5782
GATCGCTCCGATCGCCATGGAGGACGGCCTGCGCTTCGCGATTCGCGAAGGTGGTCGTACCGTTGGCGCCGGCGTGGTTGCCAAGATCATCGAGTAATCGGTTGATCTTGGTCTGTCAGGCCGGCATAATGGTCGGCCTGATTTCGGTTACAGGCCAGTAGCTCAATTGGCAGAGCAGCGGTCTCCAAAACCGCAGGTTGGGGGTTCGATTCCCTCCTGGCCTGCCAGATTCCAAGATGCGGATCTGGCACTTCTTTTTTACAGGATCCTAATAGATGAACGCCAAGGCTGAAGCCAAAGACTCCCGCTTTGACCTGCTTAAGTGGCTCGTAGTAGTCGCTCTGGTGGTTGTGGGTGTGGTCGGCAATCAGTATTACTCGGCTGAACCGATCCTGTATCGCGTCATCGCGCTTCTGGTCCTGGCTGCTGCTGCTGCGTTCGTGGCTTTGCAGACCACCAAGGGGCGTTCGTTTTTCGGTCTCGCCAAAGAGGCGCGCGCCGAGATTCGTAAAGTCGTCTGGCCTACCCGTCAAGAAACGACCCAGACCACGTTGATCGTGGTGGCCGTTGTTCTGGTCATGGCGTTGTTGCTCTGGGGGCTCGACTCCCTGTTGGGTTGGCTGGTTTCTCTGATTGTTGGTTAAAGGTGCGCCGTGGCTAAGCGTTGGTACGTTGTGCATGCTTATTCGGGTTACGAAAAGCATGTCATGCGCTCGCTGGTAGAGCGCGTCAAGCTGGCCGGCATGGAAGAAGAGTTCGGCGAGATTCTGGTTCCCACGGAAGAAGTCGTGGAAATGCGTAATGGCCAGAAGCGCAAAAGCGAACGCAAGTTCTTCCCCGGCTATGTTCTGGTGCAGATGGACATGAATGAGGGTACTTGGCACTTGGTCAAGGATACTCCGCGTGTCATGGGCTTCATCGGTGGTACTGCTGACAAGCCTGCGCCGATCACCGATAAAGAAGCTGACGCCATCCTGCGTCGTGTCGCCGACAGCGGCGACAAGCCCAAGCCGAAAACGTTGTTCGAGCCGGGTGAGACAGTGCGTGTTACCGATGGCCCCTTTGCCGACTTCAATGGCGTGGTCGAAGAGGTCAACTACGAGAAGAGCCGGATTCAAGTCGCCGTGCTCATTTTCGGTCGCTCCACTCCGGTGGAGCTGGAATTCAGCCAGGTCGAGAAAGCATAACTGGCAACTGAATCCCGTACCCCGCAGCCGAAGGTTGCGGGGTTTTTTCGTCACTGGGATAAACGCGAAAGCAACCGGGGAGCCTCAGGGCGCTGGAACCCGTAACTGGAGTTATACATGGCTAAGAAAATTACGGCTTACATCAAGCTGCAAGTGAAGGCTGCACAAGCTAACCCGTCGCCGCCGGTCGGTCCGGCCCTGGGTCAGCACGGCGTCAATATCATGGAGTTCTGCAAGGCGTTCAACGCCCGTACCCAGGGTATGGAGCCAGGTCTGCCTACTCCGGTGATCATCACCGTGTACAGCGATCGCAGCTTTACCTTCGAAACCAAAAGCACCCCAGCTTCCGTCCTGCTGAAAAAAGCGGCCGGTATCGCCAGTGGTTCGCCGCGTCCGAACAGCCAGAAAGTCGGCACCGTTACCCGTGCTCAGCTGGAAGAGATCGCCAAGACCAAGAATGCCGATCTTACCGCTGCTGATATGGATGCGGCCGTGCGTACCATCGCCGGTTCCGCTCGTAGCATGGGCCTGAACGTGGAGGGTGTGTAAATGGCTAAGCTGACCAAGCGCCAGAAGACGATTGCCGAGAAGATCGAAGCCGGCAAGCAATATGGTTTCGAAGACGCCGCCAAGCTGCTGGCCGAGCTCTCGACCATCAAGTTCAAAGAGTCGGTCGATATCTCGATCAACCTTGGCGTTGACCCGCGTAAATCCGACCAGGTCGTACGTGGCGCCACCGTGCTGCCGAACGGCACCGGTAAAAGCGTTCGCGTTGCCGTGTTCACCCAGGGTCCGGGCGCTGAAGCTGCTCTGGCTGCCGGCGCCGACCGCGTAGGCATGGACGAACTGGCTGCCGAGATGAAGGGCGGCGACCTGAGCTACGACGTCGTCATCGCTTCGCCGGACGCCATGCGCGTTGTCGGTCAACTGGGCCAGATCCTGGGCCCGCGCGGCCTGATGCCGAACCCGAAAGTCGGTACCGTGACTCCGGACGTGGCCACCGCCGTGCGTAACGCCAAGGCGGGTCAGGTGCGTTTCCGTACCGACAAGAACGGCATCATCCACGCCTCCGTAGGCAAGATCGATTTCGAACCGGTCAAGCTGAAAGAGAACGTCGAAGCCCTGCTGTCCGATCTTAAACGTCTGAAGCCGTCGACCTCGAAAGGCATCTACGTGCAGCGCGTTACCCTGAGCAGCACCATGGGTCCGGGCCTGCAGATCGACCAAGCCTCCCTGGACGCGTAAGTATTCAAGTCGAGCGTCGGTTTGCCGCCGCTCGCAACTATTGGGGTCCCTGCCTGGCGGGGGCTATCCAAGACCGTAGGTGGCGCAAGCCTTAAAAAGGGATTTTCCAAACCTACGCAGATGGTGCTCCCGATTCATACCGAATCAGACACCAAACGTCGTCCGGCTCCGGTCGGACCAAACGGTAATATCCAGGAGTAAACCCGTGGCAATTAAGCTCGACGACAAGAAGGCCATAGTCGCTGAAGTCAACGAAGCTGCCAAAGCTGCTCTCTCCGCTGTCGTGGCTGATGCCCGTGGCGTGACTGTGGGCGCAATGACCGGACTCCGTAAAGAGGCCCGCGAAGCTGGTGTGTACGTGAAAGTCGTACGTAACACCCTGCTGCGCCGCGCCGTTGAAGGCACTCAGTACGACGTGCTCAACGACGTGTTCAAAGGCCCGACCCTGATCGCTTTTTCCAACGAACATCCGGGCGCTGCTGCTCGCCTGTTCAAGGAATTCGCCAAGGGTCAGGACAAGTTCGAGATCAAGGCAGCTGCGTTCGAAGGCCAGTTCCTTTCGGCCGCTCAGATCGACGTACTGGCAACCCTGCCGACCTACAACGAAGCCATTTCCCAGCTGATGAGCGTGATCCAAGGCGCTACCAGCAAACTGGCTCGTACACTGGCGGCTGTTCGCGACCAGAAAGAATCCGCCGCCGCCGCCTAAGGCTGCGCAGATCCTTTTCTAGCTCAATCAAATTAGATGGCCGCGAAGGCTGTCACCCAATACAGGAATTAGAGTCATGGCTCTGTCTAACGAAGACATCATCGAAGCAATCGGCCAGAAAACCGTTCTGGAAGTCGTCGAGCTGATCAAGGCGATGGAAGAGAAGTTCGGTGTTACCGCTGCTGCAGCTGCTGCTGCCGGCCCGGCCGCTGCTGCTGCCGTTGTCGAAGAGCAAACCGAATTCACCATCATGCTGACCGAAACCGGCGAAAAGAAAGTGAACGTCATCAAGGTCGTTCGCGAACTGACCGGTCTGGGCCTGAAAGAAGCCAAGGCAGTGGTTGACGGCGCCCCGGGCGTGGTCAAAGAAGGCGTTTCGAAGGAAGAAGCCGAAGCCGCTAAAAAGGCTCTGGAAGAAGCTGGCGCCAAAGTCGAGCTCAAGTAAGCGACGACCTTGCGTCTACAGCCCGAGCGACTCGCTTAAGGCTGATGGCTGGTGGCAAATGCCACCGGCCTTTTTCCGTTATAGGCAGCGTCCCGCGGTTGCTGCCTATGACGACCCACCTTCGGGGTGGAGCAAACCTGGGGTTTGCAAGAGTTTCTGGCTACTCCCGCCGGGAGAAGCCAAACAAGCAGGTGACCAAGCTGGGGAACGCTGATGGCTTACTCATACACTGAGAAAAAACGTATCCGCAAGGACTTTAGCAAGTTGCCGGACGTCATGGATGTGCCTTACCTCCTGGCAATCCAACTGGATTCATATCGCGAGTTCCTGCAGGCGGGAGCGACCAAGGATCAGTTCCGCGACATCGGCCTGCATGCGGCCTTCAAGTCCGTTTTCCCGATCATCAGCTATTCCGGCAACGCCGCGCTGGAATACGTCGGTTATCGCCTGGGCGAGCCGGCTTTCGACGTCAAGGAATGCGTCCTTCGCGGCGTGACCTTCGCCGTGCCGCTGCGCGTGAAGGTGCGCCTGATCATTTTCGACAAAGAATCGTCGAACAAAGCGATCAAGGACATCAAAGAGCAGGAAGTCTACATGGGGGAAATCCCCCTGATGACCGAGAACGGTACCTTCATCATCAACGGTACCGAGCGCGTCATCGTCTCCCAGCTGCACCGTTCGCCGGGCGTGTTCTTCGACCACGACCGCGGCAAGACGCACAGCTCGGGCAAGCTGCTCTATTCGGCGCGGATCATTCCTTATCGCGGTTCCTGGCTGGACTTCGAGTTCGACCCGAAAGACGCCGTGTTCGTCCGTATCGACCGTCGCCGCAAGCTGCCGGCGTCCGTTCTGCTGCGCGCGCTGGGCTATTCGACCGAAGAGGTGCTGGACGCGTTCTACGACACCAACCTGTTCCACGTTAAGGGCGAGAACCTCAACCTGGAACTGGTGCCGCAGCGTCTGCGTGGCGAAATCGCCGCCTTCGACATCAAGGATGAAAAGGGCAAGGTCATTGTCGAGCAAGGCCGCCGGATCACCGCGCGCCACATCAACCAGATCGACAAGGCCGGCCTGAAAGAGCTGGAAGTGCCGCTGGAATACGTCCTCGGTCGCACCACGGCGAAGGCCATCGTGCACCCGGCTACCGGTGAAATCATCGCCGAGTGCAACACCGAGCTGACCACCGACCTGCTGGCGAAGATCGCCAAGGCTCAGGTCGTGCGCATCGAGACGCTGTACACCAACGACATCGACTGCGGTCCGTTCATTTCCGATACGCTGAAGATCGACTCCACTGGCAACCAACTGGAAGCCCTGGTCGAGATCTACCGCATGATGCGTCCCGGCGAGCCGCCGACCAAGGACGCCGCCGAGACGCTGTTCAACAACCTGTTCTTCAGCGCCGAGCGATACGACCTGTCCGCCGTCGGCCGGATGAAGTTCAACCGTCGTATCGGTCGTACCGAGATCGAAGGTTCCGGCGTACTGAGCAAGGAAGACATCGTCGCCGTGCTCAAGACCCTGGTCGACATCCGCAACGGCAAGGGCATCGTCGATGACATCGACCACCTGGGTAACCGTCGCGTCCGCTGCGTCGGCGAGATGGCCGAAAACCAGTTCCGTGTTGGCCTGGTGCGCGTCGAGCGTGCGGTCAAGGAACGCCTGTCGATGGCCGAAAGCGAAGGCCTGATGCCGCAGGACCTGATCAACGCCAAGCCAGTTGCGGCGGCGGTGAAGGAGTTCTTCGGTTCCAGCCAGCTCTCGCAGTTCATGGACCAGAACAACCCGCTCTCCGAGATCACCCACAAGCGCCGTGTCTCCGCACTCGGCCCGGGCGGTCTGACCCGTGAGCGCGCCGGCTTCGAAGTCCGCGACGTACACCCGACCCACTACGGCCGCGTGTGCCCGATCGAGACTCCTGAAGGTCCGAACATCGGTCTGATCAACTCCCTGGCGGCCTACGCCCGCACCAACCAGTACGGCTTCCTGGAGAGCCCGTACCGCGTGGTGAAGGACGGCGAAGTCAGCGATGAGATCGTGTTCCTCTCGGCGATCGAAGAAGCCGACCACGTGATCGCCCAGGCCAGCGCCAAGCTGGAGGGCCGTCGTCTGGTCGACGAGCTGGTTACCGTGCGTCACCTGAACGAGTTCACCGTCAAGGCGCCGGAAGACGTGACGCTGATGGACGTGTCGCCGAAGCAGGTGGTTTCTGTCGCCGCATCGCTGATTCCGTTCCTCGAGCACGATGACGCCAACCGCGCGCTCATGGGCTCGAACATGCAGCGTCAGGCCGTGCCGACCCTGCGTGCCGACAAGCCGCTGGTGGGTACCGGGATGGAGCGCAACGTGGCGCGCGACTCCGGCGTCTGCGTCGTGGCCCGTCGTGGCGGCGTGATCGACTCCGTCGATGCCAGCCGTATCGTGGTTCGCGTCAACAACGACGAAGTCGAGACCGGTGAAGCCGGCGTCGACATCTACAACCTGACCAAGTACACCCGTTCCAACCAGAACACCTGCATCAACCAGCGTCCGCTGGTGAGCAAGGGTGACAAGGTTTCGCGCAGCGACATCCTCGCCGACGGTCCGTCCACCGACATGGGTGAGCTGGCGCTCGGTCAGAACATGCGCGTCGCGTTCATGCCGTGGAACGGCTTCAACTTCGAGGACTCCATCTGCCTCTCCGAGCGTGTGGTCCAGGAAGATCGCTTCACCACCATCCACATCCAGGAACTGACCTGTGTGGCGCGTGACACGAAGCTCGGCCCAGAGGAAATCACCGCTGACATCCCGAACGTGGGTGAGGCGGCGCTGAACAAGCTGGACGAAGCGGGCATCGTTTACGTGGGTGCCGAAGTCGGCGCTGGCGACATCCTGGTCGGCAAGGTCACCCCGAAAGGCGAGACCCAGCTGACTCCGGAAGAGAAGCTGCTGCGCGCGATCTTCGGTGAGAAGGCTTCCGACGTCAAAGACACCTCCCTGCGCGTGCCGACCGGCACCAAGGGCACCGTCATCGACGTCCAGGTCTTTACCCGTGACGGCGTCGAGCGCGACAGCCGCGCGCTGTCCATCGAGAAGATGCAGCTCGACGAGATCCGCAAGGACCTCAACGAGGAATTCCGCATCGTCGAAGGCGCCACCTTCGAGCGTCTGCGCTCCGCCCTGGTCGGTGCCAAGGCCGAAGGCGGCGCTGGCCTGAAGAAGGGTGCCGAGATCACCGACGAGTTCCTCGACGGTCTCGAGCGTGGCCAGTGGTTCAAACTGCGCATGGCCGAAGATGCACTGAACGAGCAGCTGGAGAAGGCCCAGGCCTACATCTCCGACCGCCGTCTGCTGCTCGACGACAAGTTCGAAGACAAGAAGCGCAAGCTGCAGCAGGGCGACGACCTGGCTCCGGGCGTGCTGAAGATCGTCAAGGTCTACCTCGCCATCAAGCGCCGCATCCAGCCGGGCGACAAGATGGCCGGCCGCCACGGTAACAAGGGTGTGGTCTCGGTGATCATGCCGGTCGAAGACATGCCGCACGATGCCAATGGCACGCCGGTCGATATCGTCCTCAACCCGCTGGGCGTACCGTCGCGTATGAACGTCGGCCAGATCCTCGAAACCCACCTCGGTCTTGCGGCCAAAGGTCTGGGCGAGAAGATCAACCGCATGCTCGAAGAGCAGCGCAAGGTCGCCGAGCTGCGCAAGTTCCTGCACGAGATCTACAACGAGATCGGCGGGCGTCAGGAAAACCTCGACGAACTCGGTGACAACGAGATCCTCGAGCTGGCGAAGAACCTGCGCGGTGGCGTGCCGATGGCAACGCCGGTGTTCGACGGTGCCAAGGAGCGCGAGATCAAGGCCATGCTGAAGCTGGCCGATCTGCCGGAAAGCGGCCAGATGCGTCTGATCGACGGCCGTACCGGCAACCAGTTCGAGCGCCCGACCACGGTCGGCTACATGTACATGCTCAAGCTGAACCACCTGGTGGACGACAAGATGCACGCGCGTTCCACCGGCTCCTACAGCCTGGTCACCCAGCAGCCGCTGGGCGGCAAGGCGCAGTTCGGCGGTCAGCGTTTCGGGGAGATGGAGGTCTGGGCACTGGAAGCCTATGGCGCCGCCTACACCCTGCAGGAAATGCTCACCGTCAAGTCGGACGACGTGAACGGCCGGACCAAGATGTACAAGAACATCGTGGACGGCGATCACCGCATGGAGCCCGGCATGCCGGAGTCCTTCAACGTGCTGATCAAAGAGATCCGTTCGCTGGGTATCGACATCGAACTGGAAACCGAATAACACGCGACGCGCATCGGGAGCGGGGCGGCATAGCCCGCTCCCTGCTCCGTGAGGAGGAAAGGCCTTGAAAGACTTGCTGAATCTGTTGAAAAACCAGGGTCAGGTCGAAGAGTTCGATGCGATCCGTATCGGTCTGGCTTCGCCCGAGATGATCCGTTCGTGGTCCTTCGGTGAAGTGAAGAAGCCGGAGACCATCAACTACCGTACCTTCAAGCCCGAACGTGACGGTCTTTTCTGCGCCAAGATCTTTGGCCCGGTAAAGGACTACGAGTGCCTGTGCGGTAAGTACAAGCGCCTCAAGCACCGCGGCGTGATCTGCGAGAAGTGCGGCGTCGAAGTCGCGCTGGCCAAGGTTCGTCGTGAGCGCATGGCGCACATCGAACTGGCTTCGCCGGTCGCCCACATCTGGTTCCTGAAGTCGCTGCCGAGCCGTATCGGCCTGCTGCTGGACATGACCCTGCGTGACATCGAGCGCGTGCTCTATTTCGAGAGCTACGTGGTGATCGATCCGGGCATGACCACCCTCGAGAAGGGCCAGCTGCTGAACGACGAGCAGTACTTCGAAGCCCTCGAAGAGCACGGCGACGAGTTCGACGCGCGCATGGGCGCCGAAGCCGTTCGCGAGCTGCTCAACGCGATCGACCTGGAGCACGAGATTGGCCGCCTGCGCGAAGAGATTCCGCAGACCAACTCGGAAACCAAGATCAAGAAGCTGTCCAAGCGCCTCAAGCTGATGGAAGCTTTCCATGGCTCGGGCAACCTGCCCGAGTGGATGGTGCTGACCGTTCTGCCAGTTCTGCCGCCGGACCTGCGTCCGCTGGTTCCGCTGGATGGCGGCCGCTTCGCGACCTCCGACCTCAACGATCTGTATCGTCGGGTGATCAACCGGAACAACCGTCTCAAGCGCCTGCTCGACCTGTCCGCTCCGGACATCATCGTGCGCAACGAAAAGCGCATGCTGCAGGAAGCCGTCGACGCCCTGCTCGACAACGGCCGTCGTGGTCGCGCCATCACGGGCTCGAACAAGCGTCCGTTGAAGTCCCTGGCCGACATGATCAAGGGCAAGCAAGGTCGTTTCCGTCAGAACCTGCTCGGCAAGCGCGTCGACTACTCGGGTCGTTCGGTTATCACCGTGGGCCCGACCCTGCGTCTGCACCAGTGCGGTCTGCCGAAGAAGATGGCGCTCGAGCTGTTCAAGCCGTTCATTTTCGGCAAGCTGGAAATGCGTGGTCTCGCCACCACCATCAAAGCTGCCAAGAAGATGGTCGAGCGCGAGTTGCCGGAAGTCTGGGACGTTCTCGCCGAAGTGATTCGCGAACACCCCGTACTGCTCAACCGCGCACCGACGCTTCACCGTCTGGGCATCCAGGCGTTCGAGCCGGTACTGATCGAAGGTAAGGCCATCCAGCTGCACCCGCTGGTCTGCGCCGCGTACAACGCCGACTTCGACGGTGACCAGATGGCCGTCCACGTGCCGCTGACGCTGGAAGCCCAGCTCGAAGCGCGTGCGCTGATGATGTCGACCAACAACATCCTCTCGCCCGCCAACGGCGAGCCGATCATCGTTCCATCGCAGGACGTGGTTCTGGGTCTGTACTACATGACCCGTGAAGCCATCAACGCCAAGGGCGAAGGTCGCGTGTTCGCCGACCTGCAGGAAGTCGACCGCGTGTTCCGCGCCGGCGAAGCGTCCTTGCACGCCCGGGTGAAAGTACGCATCAACGAGACCGTCAAGCAGAAGGACGGCAGCACCGTCAAGAACACCCGCATCGTCGACACCACCGTCGGCCGCGCGCTGCTGTTCCAGGTGGTCCCGGCCGGCCTGTCGTACGACGTGGTCAACCAGCCGATGAAGAAGAAGGCGATCTCCAAGCTGATCAACCTG
>DIEE01000159.1:0-567 GCA_002418465.1 Pseudomonas sp. UBA5782
CGCAGCGTGCACCAGATCGCCGTGGCGGTGGAAACCGTCGCCGACGAAACCCGGCAGAGCGCGCAGACCGCGCGCAGCCTGTCGCAGCTGGGCGAGCGGCTCGGCGCGCTGGTGCGTCAGTTCAGGATCTGATGCCCGCCAGGAGCCGCAGGGCGTGGCTCCCGTGCAGTGAGGTCAGAGCGGTTGCAGCTTGGCGTAGCCGAGCATCAGCCACTTGCTGCCTTCGCCGTCGAAGTTCACCTGCACCCGGGCCTGGGCGCCGGAGCCTTCGAAGTTGAGGATCACGCCCTCGCCGAACAGCGCGTGCTGGACGCGTTGGCCGAGGTTGAAGCCGGTGTCCGGCACTTCCGCACCGTCGAACATCGAGGCGCCGCCACGCGCCTGCTGGCCGTAGGGCCGGCTGACACTGCCGGAGAGGCGCACTTCCTGCACCAGCGCCGGGGGAATCTCGCGGACGAAGCGCGAGACCTTGTTGTAGGTCTCGCTGCCGTAGAGCCGGCGGGTTTCCGCGTAGGTCACCACCAGCTGGCGCATGGCCCGGGTGATGCCGACGTAGGCCAGGCGGCG
>DIEE01000159.1:736-3388 GCA_002418465.1 Pseudomonas sp. UBA5782
CTGGCCCTTCTCGCCCTTCTCGTCGCGGTGGTAGGCGAGCAGCCCGGACTGCTCGATGACCAGTTGCGCCATCGAATGCAGCGGCAGGCCCTCGACCTTCAGCGCCAGCGTGTCGACCAGTTCGACGAAGGCGTTCAGCGCGCTGGCGCCGCGACCGCCGATGACCTTGGTGCCGACCGCCTGGTGCAGCGCGGCCCACATCGACAGGTCCTGGGCGCGGGCGAATTCGCGCAGCGTCTCGACGGTCTTCTCGCCGATGCCACGTGCCGGCACGTTGATCACCCGCTCCAGCGCGGCGTCGTTGCCACGCTGGTGGATCAGGCGCAGGTAGGCCATCGCATTCTTGATCTCGGCGCGCTCGAAGAAGCGCTGGCCGCCGTAGATGCGGTAGGGAATCCGTTCGCGCAGCAGCGCTTCCTCGAGCACCCGCGACTGGGCGTTGGAGCGGTAGAGGATGGCGATCTCGCTGCGCAGCGCGCCGTCGCGCACCGCACGCTCGATGTTCTCGACCACGTAGCGGGCTTCGTCGTGTTCGTTGAAGGCGGCGTAGAGGCCGATCGGCTCGCCGTCACCGCCCTCGGTCCAGAGCTCCTTGCCGAGGCGTCCCTGGTTGTTGGCGATCAGCGCGTTGGCGGCCTTGAGGATGCTCGCGGTGGAGCGGTAGTTCTGCTCCAGGCGGATGGTCTGGGCGTCGGCGAAGTCGTCGCAGAACTGCTGGATGTTCTCGATCTTGGCGCCGCGCCAGCCGTAGATCNNGATCGACTGGTCGTCGTCGCCCACCACCATCAGGCTGTCGCCGCCCTGGGCGAGGATCTTCAGCCAGGCGTACTGCACCGAGTTGGTGTCCTGGAATTCATCGACCAGGATGTGGCGGAAGCGCCGGCGGTAGTGGTCGAGGAGGCCGCCCTTGTTGTCTCGCCAGAGATCCAGGGCACGCAGCAGCAGCTCGGAGAAGTCGATCACCCCGGCGCGCGCGCAAGCCGCCTCGTAGGCTTCGTAGATCTTGCGCATGGTGGCGAGGAACAGGTCGCCGCCGGCCTGGATGTTCTGCGGGCGCAGGCCTTCGTCCTTCTGCCCGTTGATGAACCACTGCGCCTGGCGCGCCGGCCAGCGCTGCTCGTCGAGGCCCAGCTCGCGGATCACCCGCTTGACCAGGCGCTGCTGGTCGTCGGAGTCGAGAATCTGGAAGTTCTGGTTCAGCCCGGCTTCCTGCCAGTGCGCGCGCAGCAGGCGATGCGCCAGGCCGTGGAAGGTGCCGACCCACATGCCGGCGGGGTTGATCCCCAGCAGCTGTTCGATGCGGTGGCGCATCTCGGCGGCGGCCTTGTTGGTGAAGGTCACCGACAGCAGCGAATGCGGCGAGGCGCCGATCACCTGGATCAGCCAGGCGATGCGGTGCACCAGCACGCGGGTCTTGCCCGAACCGGCACCGGCCAGCACCAGCTGGCGGCCGATCGGCGCGGCAACCGCCTGGCGCTGGGCATCGTTGAGGGAGTTGAGCAGCAGGGAGAGATCGTCATTAGGCATCGCGGCATTCTAGGGGGCTGCGGCAGGCCGGGCAAACCGGCGTGCCAAGCGGAGCGGGCAGGCTCATTTACCTGACTGATCGGTCATCCTAAAAGCTGTTGGGCCTGACCTTGTGCTCAAGTTATGCTCCGGCCTCCCGAGGGATCAGACCCTAGGCACAGACCAATAAAAGAGTCGCCCATGAGCGCCGCTACCCGGACCATGCCGCTGCCCGCCGAAGGCCGGGCTCTCGGCCAGCAGTTCGCCACCCAGATCGCCATCGAGCGCACGCGCATGCTGTATCAG
Source organism: Pseudomonas sp. UBA5782 (assembly GCA_002418465.1). Taxonomy (GTDB): domain Bacteria; phylum Pseudomonadota; class Gammaproteobacteria; order Pseudomonadales; family Pseudomonadaceae; genus Pseudomonas_O. Next base: position 2,549 of record DIEE01000159.1, read on the forward strand.
GGCTCGCGGCTGCCGACGCTGTTCATGCTGCTCAACGGGCTGGCCTGCGCCTACCTGCTGTGGAGCCCGCAGGAAAGCCTGTGGCTGGCGGTGTGGCTGGTCTGGCTGGTTCTGCTGGCGGTGGTGCGGCTGGTCCAGGTGACCGCCTTCGACGCCGCGCCTGAGCAGCGCCAGGCCGAGCCGCGCTGGCATCGCGCGTTCCTGGTGGGCGCCGCGGCGTCCGGGCTGGCGCTGGCGTTCCCGGTGATCATGCTGGTGCCGGCCGAGGAGTTCATCCGCCAGGCGCTGGTCTACGGGCTGATCGCCGCGGCGATCCTCTCCGCCGGCGTGGCCTATGCGGTCAGCCTGCCGGCGCTGCTCACCTTCGCCCTGCCCTGCCTGCTGCCGACCCTGACCTACCTGCTGCTCAGCGACGCGCCGGCGCAGCGTGCCTGCGGCGTGCTGGCGGCTATTCTCGCCGTGGCGTTGCTGGTGATGGCCTGGCAGATCAACCGGCTGCTCTGGCGCAGCCTGCTGCAGGGTTTCCACAACCAGGCGCTGCTNNTGGCCAATCTGGAACAGGCCAAGCGCCAGACCGACCTGCTGAATGGCGAGCTGGGCCGCGAGGTCGAACAGCGCCGGCGCGCCGAACAGCGCCTCAGCGGCGCCCACGACGACCTCGAACGGCGCGTCGCCGAGCGCACCCGCGAGCTGGATGCCGCGACCCGTGCGCTGAGCAGCAGCCAGGAGCGCCTGACCCTGGCGCTGGAAGCCAGCGAGCTGGGCCTGTGGGACTGGAACCTGGTCAGCGACGAGGTGCATCACTCGCAGTTGCGGGAGATCTTCGGCTTCGAGGAGGAC
>DIEE01000131.1 GCA_002418465.1 Pseudomonas sp. UBA5782
GCGTGCGCCGTTGATGTAGTTGTGGCCTGTGATCGGCATCTGGATATCCTCTGGTCGGGTCAGCCGGGCGTTTCGCCCGTGGGGCGGCGCAGGAGCATCAGCTGGTTCTCGCCTTCCTGCACCACTTCGCCATCCTGGTTCAGCACGCGGATGGCCAGGGTGACGATGCCCCGGGTTTCGTTTCGGGTCGGGCGTTTGTCGCGGATCTGGATTTCCGCGTGGATGCGGTCGCCGACGTACACCGGTTTCAGGAAGCGCCAGTCCTGCCAGTTCAGCGCGGCGAGTACGTCGAACTGCACCTTTGCACGGTTCTTCAGGCCGTCGACCAGGCTGAGCACCAGCAGGCCGTGGGCCAGCCGGCCCTTGAAACCGAGGTCCTTGGCGAAGGTTTCGTCGACGTGGTGCGGCATGAAATCGCCGGTAAGGCCGGCGAACCCCAGTACGTGGGATTCGCTGACGGTGATGCCGGGAGTGACGAAGCGCTCGCCGATCTCGATATCGTCGTAGCTGTTGGCTGTGCTTTCGTGCATGTGAAAACGTCTCGTCAGGTGGGCGCCGGATCAGGTCCGGTCGAGGGAAACACCGCGGGTTTCGGGGGCCACGGCGACGCCGATCAGGGTGATCATGCCGACGACGAACGCGTAGGCGGCCACCGGCAGGTAGCTGCCGTTACCCCAGGCGAGCAGCCCGGTGGCGATCAGCGGGGCGATGCCGCCGGCGAGTACCGCCGAGGTCTCGCGGACGATGGATATCGCGGTGAAGCGGGTGCGCGCGGTGAACAGTTCGTTGAAGAACGCGCCCTGGGTGGACAGCATCGCGTAGTTCGAGAAGCCCATGGCAAACACGATGGTGCAGACGATGGTCACCGGGTCCTTGGTGTTGAGCAGCCAGAAATAGGGCAGCACGCCGAAGGTGAACAGCGCCGTGCCCGCCAGGTAGACCGGCTTGCGNNCGGCTTGCGGCCGATGCGGTCGGACAGCGCGCCGAACGCAGGGATGGTGATCAGCCCGAGCGAGGCGCCGATCAGCACGCCGGTCAGGCCCACGCTGCGCGACACCATCAGCTCGGTGGTGATGTAGGTGAGCGTCCAGACCTGGAAGAAGTAGCCCGAGACGTTTTCCGCGAAACGTGCGCAGAAGGCCATCCAGAAGCGGCTGCCGGACTCGCGGAACATGTCCTTGATCGGCGATTCGCTGACGTTGCCTGCGGCCTTGAGCTTCTCGAACACCGGCGACTCGCTGACCTTCAGGCGCACGTAGATGCCGGCGGCCACGGCGAAGAAGCTGAGCAGGAAGGGGATGCGCCAGCCGTAATCGAGGAAGTCCGCCTCGCTCATCATGCTGGACACGAAGTAGAAGATTCCCGCCGAGCTCAGGGTGCCGATGCACACGCCGAGCGCCGGCAGGCTGGCATAGAAGCCGCGCCTGTTGGCCGGCGCATATTCCGCGGCGAGGGTCACCGCGCCGCCGAACTCCGCGCCCGCGGCGAGGCCCTGGAAGATGCGCAGGGTCAGCAGAAGTGCCGGCGCCAGTAGGCCGATGGTCTGGAAGGTCGGCAGCACGCCGATCGCCATGGTCGCCAGGCCCATGATCAGCAGCGTCACCACCAGCACGAACTTGCGCCCGCGGGTGTCGCCGATCCGGCCGAAGATGATGCCGCCCAGCGGCCGCGCGAAGAAGCCGACCGCATAGGTGCCGAACGCCGCCAGGGTGCCGGCCAGCGGCGAGAGGTCGGGGAAGAACAGCTTGTTGAAGATGAGCGCGGCGGCCGTCGCGTAGATGTAGAAGTCATACCATTCGAGGGCTGTGCCGATCACCGCGGAGGTTACCGCGGAGCGCAGCCCGCGTTTGTCCACCGGTGCATCGGTTGCGGAGCGAGCGTTGAGCGTTGTCGAAGCCGTCATGTGATACCTCCAGAATTATTGTTATGTGGAGCACGCGTCCGGATGACGCTGGATCGGTACGAGGCAGGGCGTCGTGTTCGTCAGTTCTCCGCGCCCGGCTTTCGGCTGGTGTGGAACAGGGTCTGGATGCGTTCGAGGGTCGTCGCAGGCGCTTCCCGCTCGGCCAGGGCTTCGCGCAGCACTGCCGAGGCTTTCGACTGGAAGGCGATGAAGCCGTCGTAGCGCGGCCGGACCCAGGCGGTTTCCAGGGTGCGTGCGGTGTCGCGGTAGAAGTTTCCCCAGCGTGCGTTCAGCGCCGGATCGGCCCAGGCCTCGCGCAGGCTTGGCTGGCCGTCGTGGTCGGGAATGAAGGTGCGTTGCACGCCGGGTGACATCAGTTCGCCGAGGTAGGCGAGCAGGTTCGCGTCCGCCTCGCAGCGGCGGCTGATGGCCAGGCCGGTACCGCCCAGCGTGGAGCCGGGCAATCCTCCAGCGAGTGCCAGGGGCGCATTGGCGAAGCTCACCGACTTGCGTGGCGCTGGTTGCGCGGCGGCGTAATTGACGTAGCCGTAGATCAGCGGACACAGGGCCACGTCATCGGTGCTGGCCATATTCTCCAGCAGGCCAATGGGGTTGAGCGCGCGACTCGGCGCCGGCGCGCTGTGGTAGAGGCGCTGCATCAGTTCCAGCACGCGGCGCGCGGTTTCGTCACCGAGAAAGCGCTCCGGATCGATCGACGTCGGCGCTTCGCCGAACGCCACCGCTATCGAGCAGAACGACAGAAACGCATGCGGTCCGGCCAGGGAAAGCGCCACCGGCGCGCGTTCGGCGACCGCCTGCACCGCGTCCCAGCTCGCGGGCGGCGGGCCATCCAGCCGGTCGGCGCGGTAGGCCAGAACCTGGGTGGCGGCGTCCAGCGGCAGTGCCCATTGGTGCCCGGCGTAGGCGTAGGACGCGTAGCTGGCGCCGATCGAGCCGCTGGCGAACAGCGCGCACTGCGCGGCATCGAACAGCGCATCCAGCGGCGTCAGCGCACCGCTGCGCACGCCTTCGCCGACGTGCGGATGGTCGAGCACGATGAGGTCGTAACGCTCGGCCAGATCCTCGATGGGGTGCGACTCGAAGCCTTCGAGCGGGTGCTTGTCCCATTCGATCGAGAAGCCTTCCGGCAGGCGCAGTCTGGCCGAGGCGGCGAGGGCGTTATAGCCGCGCGGGTGGTCCCAGGTGATGCCCTTGTAGTGTCGGGTCGGCACGGCGTCACTCCAGCGTTTCGTTGAGCACGCGGCTGGCCAGCAGGCGCTCGATCTGCTCGTCCAGATAGCCGATCTCGCGCAGCACGTCCCGCGTGTGCTGGCCCACCAGCGGCGCGCCCTGGGTGATGGCGGCCGGCGTCTTGGAGAACTTGTAGGGGAAGCCGGGAACCTTGATGCGTCCCTCGGTGTGGTGCTCATACTCGACGAAAGTGCCGTTGTGACGGATCTGCGGGTCGTCAAGCAGGTCGGCGTAGCTGTAAACCGGCCCGGCCCAGATACCGACCTCGTCGAACAGCTGCAGCCAGTGGGCGCTGGTCTGGGTGGCAAGCCGCTCACGGGTGAGGGCGAAGATGCGGTCGCGATGGGACCAGGCGTCGTCATCGTCGTTGAGGCCTGCCAGTTCGGGCTCGTCGATGGCTTCGCCCAGCGCTTTCAGCGAGGGGAAGGCCAGCACGATGTAGCCGTCATGGGTGGCGAAGGCGCCGTAGGGCGCGCGAATGTAGACGTGGGCGTGGGGCTCGGCGGAGCGCGTCTGCGGGACTCCGGCCACCGTGTACACAGACAGCTCCTGCATCTGCAGCGTGGTGATGGCGTCCAGCATGTTGACCTGCACCAGTTGGCCTTCGCCCGTACGCTCGCGGTGCAGCAGCGCCGCCAGCACCGCTTCGAAGGCGGTGGAGGCGGCTACCGCATCGACCAGGTACTGCCCGGCCGGTGCCGGCGGTTCGCCGGCGCGACCGCTGGAGAGCATGGCGCCGGACATCGCCTGCAGGAGCAGGTCCTGGCCCGGACGATTGACGTAGGGGCCGTCCTCGCCATAGCCGGAGAGCGAGACGTAGACCAGCGACGGATTGATCGCCGACAACGTCTCGTAATCCACGCCGAGGCGCTTGGCCACGCCGGGCCGGTAGTTCTGCACGAACACGTCGGCGCTCTTCACCAAGTCCATCAGCACCGCGCGACCGTCGTCGGACTTCAGGTCCACCGACAGCGAGCGCTTGTTGCGATTCAGCGAGAGGAACGAGACGTTGATGCGGTTGCCCTTGGCGCCGCCAGCGGGAAGATGGCGCTGCCATTCGCCGGCGATCGGCTCCACCTTGATCACGTCGGCACCGAGGTCGCCCAGGCGCTGGGTGGCGAAGGGGCCGGCCATCGCGATGGTGCAGTCCACCACCTTGTAGCCGGCCAGGATGCTGGATTTATTGTTGTCAGCCATGTGTTGTCTCCGTACTTCTAGAGCGGCTCAGCCTTCGAGCCGTTTGGACAGGTGGGAAAAGAGCGCGCGCAGACCGAAGCGCCAGGGTTCGACCTCCGTGGACAGCCCGACCTCGTTGACCAGGCTGCCCAGGCGCGGCGAGGAAATGCTCACGCGGTCGGCGATGTGATGGGTGAAGCCGCCGCCGGGGGCGTCGCGGTCCTGGGTCGGCGAGAACATGGTGCCGAGGAACAGCATCACGCCATCGGGATACTGGTGGTGCGTGCCGATGGTCTGGCGCACCAGGGCGAGCGGGTCGCGGCTGATTTCGCTCATGTAGCTGACCGCGTCCAGCGCGAAGCCGTCCCGGCCTTCGATGCGCAGCGATACCTCCGCCGAGCGCACGGCATCCATGTCGAAGCGCTCGTCGAACAGCCGAATGAACGGGCCGATGGCGCAGGACGCGTTGTTGTCCTTGGCCTTGGTCAGCAGCAGCGCGCTACGCCCTTCGATGTCGCGCAGGTTGACGTCGTTCCCCAGCGCGGCGCCGACTACGTCGCCGCGACTGCTGATGGCCAGCACGATTTCCGGCTCGGGGTTGTTCCAGGTCGAATCCGGGTGCAAACCGATGGCCGCGCCGAAGCCGACGCTGGCCATCGGTGGCGCCTTGGAAAACACCTCGGCATCCGGGCCGATACCGACTTCCAGATATTGCGACCAGATGCCCCGGCGCTGGAATTCGGTCTTCAGTGCCTGCGCCTCGGCGGAACCGGGCCGCACCGAGGAGAGATCGCCGCCAATCAGTTCGTACATCGACTGGCGGATGTCGTCGGCCTTCGACGGATCACCACCGGCCTGCTCCTCGATCACCCGCTCGAGCAGGCTCACCGCGAAGGTGACGCCGGACGCCTTGACCGGCTGCAGGTCGCAGGGTGCCAGCAGATAGGGCGCCTGGCTGTGGCCGGCGAGGCTGTTGGCGAGCAGAGCGTCCAGCGAACCGACGGTCTTGCCTGGCGCATCGCGCACGATGGCGACGCATTCTGGGTGGTCGAGCAATTCGGAAACGGTGCTGACATGTTCACTGAGGTCGACGACCCGATCGCCGCGAACGGTAATCACGGCGGGGCCGTCGGTGGGGGCACCCAGCCAGGCGCGACCCAGCAGCAAGGCGGCGTCCAGGTCGACGGGGAGATAAGTATCGCGAACCATTGTTTTTATCCATCGCTGATCTACTTGGTCCCCACTCTAAGTTTCGCGACTGGCCAAGTCCACTATATTGTTTATAATTCCAAAATATTGGAATTAACCCAGGAGATCACCATGTCAGGCGTACCCGCCATCCACCGTGCCCAGCAGGTCCTGCAGGTGCTTTCCGGTCGAACCACGCCCGTGTCGGCCGCGGAGCTGAGCACCCTTACCGGGTTGCCCAAGAGCACGCTCTACCTGCTGCTCGATGCCCTGCAGCAGTTGCGCTGGATCGAGAAGAAGAGCGACGGCTTCCTGATCGGCATCGGCCTGTATTCCATGGGCGCCAGCTACCTGCGCCATGACAGTCTGCAGACGACCTTCCGCCGCGCTGCGCTGCAGTTCGTCGAGAGCCAGCAGGAGGTGGTGCAACTGGCCGTCCTGGACGGCGCGGAGGTGGTCTACATCGCCCGCGAGGATGCGTCGCGGCCGGTGCGGCTGGTCTCAGACCTCGGTTCGCGGCTTTCCGCCCACGCCTGTGCACTGGGCAAGGCGTTGCTGGCGCAGTTGCCCGACGAAGAGTTGATCCGCCTGTTGCCGGAGGCGCTCGTGCCGGTCACCGAGCGGACCATCACGCGGCGGGATGCCTTGTTGAGCCAGCTGCAGCAGGTTCGCCGTAGCGGATTGGCGGTGGAGCGGGAAGAAGTCACCAGCGGGCTGGTGTGTTTCGCTGTGTTCGTCGGCGAGACGCCCACCGGCAAGCGCCTGGCGGTGAGCACGTCGGTTCCGGTCGATCGGCTGGAGCCGGCGCGCGAGCGCGAGATCTGCCTCGATATCGCGGCGGTGGCGCGCGAGCTACGTCAGGGATGTTGTTAGGGCCGGAAAGAAAAAACCGCCCGGGGGAGCGGTTTTTTATGGCGTGCTGGATCAGCCGCCGAGGTAGGCGTCGCGCACCTTCGGGTCGTGCAGCAGTTCCTGGCCGCTGCCCTGCATGACGATCCGGCCGTTCTCCAGCACGTAGCCGCGATCGGCGAGCTTGAGCGCCTGGTTGGCGTTCTGCTCGACGAGGAACACGGTCACGCCATCTTCGCGCAGCTGTTCGATGATGTCGAAGATCTGCTGGATGATGATCGGCGCCAGGCCCAGCGACGGTTCGTCGAGCAGCAGCAGCTTGGGCTTGCTCATCAGCGCACGGCCGATGGCGAGCATCTGCTGCTCGCCGCCGGACATGGTGCCGGCGCGCTGCGCCAGGCGCTCCTTGAGCCGCGGGAACAGGTGCAGCACCTTGTCCAGCTGCTGCTGGTTGTCCGCCTTGTTGCCGAAGAAGCCGCCCATGGCGAGGTTTTCCTCGACGGTCAGGCGGGCGAACACGCGGCGCCCTTCCGGCACCACGGCGATGCTCTTGCGCATGATCAGCGGGGTTTCCAGGCCGACCAGCTCCTCGCCCTCGTAGCGGATGCTGCCGCTGGTGGCCTGCGGCGTGCCGCAGAGGGTCATCAGCAGAGTCGATTTGCCGGCGCCGTTGGCACCGATCAGGGTGACGATCTCGCCCTTGCGGACTTCCACGCTGACGCCGTGCAGCGCCTGGATCTTGCCGTAGAAGGTGGACACGTTATCGAAATACAGCATTGGATTACGCCTCCCCCAGATAGGCTTTGATCACGTCCGGGTTGTCGCGGACCTGCGCCGGCGTGCCGTCGGCCAGGGGCGTGCCCTGGTTGATCACGAAGATGTGGTCGGAAATGCTCATTACCAGGTGCATGTCGTGCTCGATCAGCAGCACGGTGACGTTGTGCTCGTCGCGCAGCACGCCGATCAGCTGCTTGAGGTCTTCGGTCTCGCGCGGGTTGAGGCCGGCGGCCGGCTCGTCGAGCATGAGGATGCGCGGGCGCGTCATCATGCAGCGGGCGATTTCCAGGCGGCGCTGCTGGCCGTAGGCGAGGGTGCCCGCCGGGCGGTTGGCGACGTCGGTCAGGTTGACCCGCTCCAGCCAGTGCGCGGCGAAATCCATCGCCTCGCGCTCGCTGCGGCGGTAGCCCGGCGTCTTCAGCAGGCCGGCGAGGAAGTTGGTGTTGAGGTGGCGATGCTGCGCCACCAGCAGGTTTTCCACCGCGGTCATGTCCTTGAACAGGCGCACGTTCTGGAACGTCCGCACCACGCCCTTGCGCGCGATGTGATGGCCCGGCAGGCCCTCGATCTGCTCGCCGGCGAGGCGGATGCTGCCGGAGGTCGGCTTGTAGAAGCCGGTCAGGCAGTTGAACACGGTGGTCTTGCCGGCGCCGTTCGGGCCGATCATCGAGACCACCTGTTTTTCCTCGACGCGCAGGTTCACGCCGTTGACCGCCAGCAGGCCGCCGAAACGCATGGACAGCCCGCTCACTTCAAGAATCGGCTGGCTCATCGTTTCAACTCCAGGTGGGGACGCTGCATGGGCAGCAGGCCCTGCGGACGCCAGATCATCATCAGCACCATCAGGGCGCCGAACATCAGCATGCGGTACTCGCTGAACTCACGCATCAGCTCGGGCAGCAGGATCATCACGATGGCGGCGAGGATCACCCCCAGCTGCGAACCCATGCCGCCGAGCACGACGATGGCGAGGATGATCGCCGACTCGATGAAGGTGAAGGATTCCGGCGTCACCAGGCCCTGGCGGGCAGCGAAGAAGCTGCCGGCGAAACCGGCGAAGCAGGCGCCGAGGGTGAACGCGGAGAGCTTGATCGCGGTGGGGTTCAGCCCCAGCGCGCGGCAGGCGATCTCGTCCTCGCGCAACGCTTCCCAGGCGCGGCCGATCGGCATGCGCAGCAGGCGGTTGATCACGAACAGGGTCAGCAGCACCAGCAGCAGGGCGATCAGGTAGAGGAAGATCACCTTGTTGATCGAGTTGTAGGCCAGGCCGAAATACTCGTGGAAGGTCTGCATGCCCTCGGCGGCCTTGCGCTCGAAGGAGAGGCCGAACAGGGTCGGCTTCTCGATGTTGCTGATGCCGTTGGGACCGCCGGTGATGCTGGTCAGATTGCGCAGCAGGATGCGGATGATTTCGCCGAAACCCAGGGTGACGATCGCCAGGTAGTCGCCGCGCAGGCGCAGCACCGGGAAGCCGAGCAGGAAGCCGAACAGCGCGGCCATCGCCCCGGCGATCGGCAGGCAGATCCAGAAACCGAAGCCGTAGTAGCTCGACAGCAGCGCGTAGCTGTAGGCGCCGACGGCGTAGAAGCCGACGTAGCCGAGATCGAGCAGGCCGGCCAGGCCGACGACGATGTTCAGGCCGAGGCCGAGCATCACGTAGATCAGGATCAGCGTGGCGATGTCCACCGCGCCGCGCGAGCCGAAGAACGGCCAGACCAGCGCGAGCATGACCAGCGCCAGGATGATCCAGCGCTGCGTCGACGGCAGGGTGAGGAAGTTGCCGGCACCGGCCGGTACGCTCGGCAGGTTCGGGCTGGCGGCCCAGCCGGCGGCCAGGTGATGGCGGAACAGCTGCCAGACGAACATCGCCACGGCGCAACCGGCGATGATCCACAGGGTGGTGGCGCTGGCGCCCTGCACCTGCAGGCCGATGCCCACGGTAGTCAGCTTGAGGCCGAGCACCGGGTAGGCCACGGCGATCACCAGCAGGGCGCTGAAGAACGCGGTCTTGAGTTTGTGTGCAGTCATACTTTTTCAACCTCCGGGCGGCCCAGGATGCCGGTCGGCCGGAACAACAGGACGAGAACCAGCAGGCTGAAGGCGACGACGTCCTTGTACTGGTCGCCGAACAGGTCGGCGCCGAAGGCTTCGGCGACGCCCAGTACCAGCCCGCCGAGCATGGCGCCGGGGATGCTGCCGATGCCGCCGAGCACCGCGGCGGTGAACGCCTTGATCCCGGCGAGGAAGCCCAGGTGCGGGTTGATCACGCCGTACTGCAGGCCCAGCAGCACCGCGGCGACGGCGGCCAGGGCAGCGCCGATGACGAAGGTCAGGGCAATGATGTTGTTGGTGTTGATGCCCAGCAGGTTGGCCATCTTGATGTCTTCGGCGCAGGCACGGCAGGCGCGGCCCAGGCGCGAACGCGAGATGAACAGCGTCAGGCCGAGCATGGTCAGGGTGGTGACGACGAAGATCAGGATCTGCATGTAGGAGATCGTCACGCCGTTTTCGCCGAACACCAGGTTGCCGGGGATCAGGTTGGGGATCGCCTTGTCCTTCGAGTCCTGGGTCAGCAGGACCTCGTTCTGCAGGAAGATCGACATGCCGATCGCCGAAATCAGCGGGATCAGCCGGTTGCTGCCGCGCAGCGGCCGGTAGGCGACCCGTTCGATGCTGTAGCCGTATGCGCTGGTGACGATGACGCTGGCGGCGAAGGCCGCGATCATCACCACGGGCAGGCTGTGAATGCCGAACATGGCGAGGCCGGCGATGGCCATGAACGCCACGTAGGAACCGATCATGTACACCTCGCCGTGGGCGAAGTTGATCATGCCGATGATGCCGTAGACCATGGTGTAGCCGATGGCGATCAGGGCATAGGTGCTGCCAACGGTGAGACCGTTGACCAGCTGTTGAAGGTAGTGGTAGAGCTCGGGCATTACCTGACTCCTGGAACATCCCGTACTGCGGCGCTCGTGACGCGTGGATGTCCGGAATATGCGGATAGACAAAGCCCACTGCGCGAACGCAGTGGGCTTTGGGTTTCAAGCGTGACGCTTACTTGGCTTCGGTCTTGGTACCGTCCTGGTGCCATTCGTAGACGACGAAGCTGAAGTCCTTCAGATCGCCCTTCTCGTCGAAGCCGAGGCTGCCGGTCGGGGTGTCGAAGTTGTTGGCGCGCAGCGCGGCAGCGACTTTGTCGGTGTCGGTGCTGCCGGCTTTCTTGATGCCCTCGGCGATGACCTGAACGGCGGCGTAGGCCGGGAACACGAACGGACCGGTCGGGTCCTGGTTCTTCGCCTTGAAGGCCTCGACCAGCGCCTGGTTCTTCGGATCCTGGTCGAAGGATTTCGGCAGGGTGACCAGCAGGCCTTCGGAAGCCGGGCCGGCGATCGCCGAGATTTCCTTGTTGCCCACGCCTTCCGGACCCATGAACTTGACCTTCAGGCCTTTTTCACTGGTCTGGCGCAGCAGCAGGCCGAGTTCCGGGTGGTAGCCGCCGTAGTAGACGAAGTCGACGTTGGCCTGCTTGAGCTTGGCGATCAGCGAGGAGAAGTCCTTGTCGCCGGAGTTGATGCCTTCGAACATCGCGACCTTGACGCCTTTGGCTTCAAGGGTCTGCTTGACGGCGGTGGCGATGCCTTCGCCGTACTGCTGCTTGTCGTGGATCACGGCAACCACTTTCGGCTTCACGTGGTCGGCGATGAAGGCACCGGCGGTCGGGCCCTGCAGGCTGTCCAGGCCGATGGTGCGGAAGATCAGCTTGTAGCCGCGCGCGGTGATTTCCGGGCTGGTGGCGGCCGGGGTGACCATCAGGATGCCTTCGTCTTCGTAGATGTCCGAAGCCGGCTGGGTGGAGCTGGAGCAGAGGTGGCCGACAACGAATTTGACTTCGTCGTTGACGATCTTGTTGGCCACGGCGACCGCTTGTTTCGGGTCGCAGGCATCGTCGTAGACCACGCCTTCGAGTTGCTCGCCGTTGACGCCACCGGCCTTGTTGATCTGCTCGATCGCCATCTTGGCGCCGATGAACTGCATTTCGCCGTACTGGGCGACCGGACCGGTCACCGGACCGGCGAGGGCGATCTTGATGGTGTCGGCGGCAACGGAATAGCTGGCAGCGCCGGCCAGGGCCATGGCGGCGAACAGTTTGGAAAGCTGTTTGGTAGCCTTGTTCATTGATGCTCCACTCTCTGGTGTTTTGGTTGTGTCGGCTCTGCGCGGCAGGCCGTGGAACCGAACGGTAGACCCTCCGGCCATGCCGTACGACTGTACCGGTACAGTGTAAGGCGGCGCTCGACGGCATTAGAAGTCGAGGCGCCAGGCGGAACGGAGGGGGGTGTCGTCTAAACCCGCCAAGTGTACAAAATTCCGTCGCAAATTCCTCGTCTCGCATGCCGTTTGCATAGATCGACCGACCGGCCGGGCGAACCACGCGGGGCGGCTTCGAGCCGCTGCGCTGGCGGCGCAGCTCATCGCGCTCGGGCCGCGACGGTTTGGCGCGCCGCGCCCTGGGCATTATCATTCGCCTCCGCGACAGCCACAGGTGAGTCCATGACCGGCTCCGACGAAACGCTCTACGCCAAGCTTCTCGGCGAAACCGCCGCCATCAGCTGGGCCGAACTGCAGCCCTTTTTCGCCCGCGGCGCACTGCTCTGGGTCGCCGCCGCGCTGGATCTGGTCGAAGTTGCCCAGGCGGTGGCCGAGGACGACGGCGAGAAGGTCGGCGCATGGATGCGAGGCGGCGCGCTGGGCAAGATCGAGGATGCCCTTGCCGAAGACCTGATCGCCCGCGATCCGCCGTTGTGGGCGGTGGTGGTGGCGCCCTGGGTGCTGGTGCAGGAACGCGACGGCCAGCGCGCCGGGCACTGAAACTTTCCACGGGCGAGCAGTCCGATCCTTTATGCCTTACGGGAGCACCCCATGTTCGAACCGGGCCATCTGCATCTGCACCACCTCAGCTTCCCGGGCTTGCCGGACGGGCAGGAATTCTCCATCGACGTGCACTACGAAGTGCGCCGCGACGCTCAGGAAGGGCCGATGCTGCACATGCTCATGAAGGGCGACGTGGACGGCAAGGCCTTCGAGGAGACCTTCGAGCTGCACCGCGACGACGCCTTCAACTTCGCCACCAAGATCAGTCGCATCGCCGAAAGCCACGGGCGCCAGCCGCATTTCGGCAGCGTGTTCGTCGATCACAAGGATTTCGACGCGATGTTCGCCGACATCCGCCGCCTGCTCGACCTCAAGCCCGGCGAACCGATGAACCTCGACCACCTCGGCCAGGACGGCCTCTAAGACGCCCGTTTTCGGCGCCGTCGCAGCGGCGCTAGACGTTCGGAGCGGTTCTAGGCGCGACCCGGCCGGGCTAGGATAAGCCCCCGTTTACGCTGGAGCGCCACCGATGAATTCCTTGCCGAGGCTCGCCTTCGCCGGCACAGGCCTGATGGGTCAGCCCATGAGCCGCCGCCTGCTGGCGGCCGGCTATCCGTTGCGGCTGTGGAATCGCAGCCCGGAAAAGGCCGCGGCGCTGATCGCCGCCGGCGCGATCCATGCCGATGATCCCGCCGCCCTCTGCACCGACAGCGATGTGGTGATGCTCTGCCTGAGCGACACCACGGCAGTGCGCGAGGTGGTGTTCGGCGCCGGCGGCATCGTCGAGGGCGCGCGCCCCGGCCAGCTGCTGGTGGATTTCTCCAGCCTCGATCCCGCCGCTACCCGGCAGATGGCCGCCGAACTGGCCGCGCGCAGCGGCATGCGCTGGGTCGATGCGCCGGTTTCCGGAGGCACCGCCGGCGCCGAGGCCGGCAGCCTGGCGATCATGGCCGGTGGCGAGGCGGCGGACATCGAGCGGCTGCGGCCGATCCTGGCGCACCTCGGCCAGCGCCTGACGCACATGGGCGAGGTCGGTGCCGGTCAGGTGACCAAGGTCTGCAACCAGATGATCGTCGCCTGCAACGCCCTGGTGATCGCCGAAGTGGTGGCCCTGGCCGAGCGCTCGGGCGTCGATGCCGGCCTGCTGNNGGCTTCGCCGATTCCAGGCCGTTGCAGATTCTCGCCCCGCAGATGGCCGAGCGACGCTTCGAGCCGATCCGCTGGCACGTGCGCACCCTGCTCAAGGACCTCGATGCGGCGGTCAAGCTGTCCCGTGAACAGGGCTCGGCGACACCCATGAGCGGCCTCGCCGCACAACTGATGCGCCTGCATGGCGGCCAGGGCTTCCTCGGTCGCGACCTGGCCACCCTGATCGAGCAATATCGCGAGGTAGATGCATGAAGATCGCTGCCAACCTGTCGCTGATGTTCTTCGAACTGCCGCTGCTGCAACGCGTCGAGGCTGCCTTCGCGGCCGGTTTCGACGGTGTCGAGGTGCAGTTCCCCTACGAAGTGCCGGCGCTGGAACTCAAGGACGCCCTCGACCACGTCGGCCTGCCGCTGGTGTTGCTTAACCTGCCTGCCGGCGACATGCCCAACGGCGGGCCGGGGCTGGCCGCGGTGCCGCAGCGCCAGGCGCAGTTCGACGAGGGCCTGGCGCTGGCGCTGGAGTACGCTCGCGTGCTGCGTCCGCGCTGGGTCAACGTGCTCGCCGGGCGCCTGGCCGAGGGCCTGTCGCGCGAGGTCGCGCTGGCTACCCTGACGGCGAACCTGCAGCGCACCGCCGAGGCGTTCTCCGGGCTGGGCGTCGGCGGGCTT
>DIEE01000129.1:0-12274 GCA_002418465.1 Pseudomonas sp. UBA5782
CGCACCTCGTCGGCGACCACGGCGAAGCCGCGCCCGGCCTCGCCGGCGCGCGCCGCCTCGATCGCCGCATTGAGCGCCAGCAGGTTGGTCTGCTCGGCGATCGAGCGGATCACCGCCAGCACGCTGACGATCGACTGCACGTCCTGCTGCAGGCTGTCCAGCGACACGCCGCTGCTGCGGATGTCGCCGACCAGCGCGTGGATGCTGGCCACGCTGTTGTCCACCACGCGCTTGGCCGACTGCCCTTCGTCGTCGGTCTTGCGCGCGGCCTCGGCGGCGCCTTGCGCGCTGTGCGCCACTTCCTGGGCGGCGGCGGACATCTCGTTGATCGCGGTGGCGACCTGGTCGGTCTCCTGGCGCTGCCGGTCCATCGCCTGTTCGCCCCGCTGCACCTGCGCGGAGACCTCGCCGACCAGGCCGGTGAGTTGCCCGGTCATGTCGGCGATCTGCCGCACCAGGCCGTGGATCTTGTCGACGAAGCGGTTGAACGAGGTGGCCAGCTGGCCCAGCTCGTCGTCACCACTCACCGGCAGCCGGCGGGTCAGGTCGCCCTCGCCCGCGGCGATGTCGTCGAGGTTTCCCTTCATCTGCCGCAGCGGCTTGAGGAAGGTGTTGCCGAGGGTCACGCCGGCGATGCCACAGAGGATCAGCAGTACCACGGCGATCACCGCGATGCTGGTGACGATGCTGCGGATGCGCTCGTCGATGCTGGCGCGCACCTCGCTCAGCTGCCCTTCGATACGGTCCAGGTTGACCGCCGTGCCCAGCGCCATGTCCCACTTCGGCAGGAAGTAGCTGTAGGCGAGCTTGGGCACGTTGATGCTTTCGTTGCCGGGCAGCGCGGTGGCGTACTGCACGTAATTGCTGCCGTTCTTCGCCACGTTGACCAGCTCGTCGTTGACCAGCACGCCATTGGGGTCCTTGCGGCCCTTCAGGCTCTTGCCGACGTCCACCGGGCTGTCGCCGCGAAACAGGCGGACCATGTTCGAGTCGTAGCCGAAGAAGTAGCTGTCCTTGCCGTACTTGATCTTCGCCAGGATCGCGATGGCCTGCTCGCGGGCGGCCATATCACCGTCGGCGGAGGCGTCGTACAGGCTCTGCACGCTGCCCAGGGCGATCTGCATGTAGTGCTGCAGTTCCTGACGGCTCTCCTCCATCAGCCGCGCCCGCGTGGTGTTCACTTCGTCGTCGGCGAAGCTGAGGAGGATCTTCGCCGTCGCCAGGCTCAGCACGATGGCCAGCAGGATCACCGGCAGCAGCGCCAGCAACAGCACTTTGGTCTTCAGCATCAGTCGCATTGCCATTCCTCGGGTACGGCCGAACCGGGCCGGGCGGGTAGTCGGGTTATCGGCATTCGCCGCGAATGCTGTATAGCAGTGAAGCAGAGCCAGCCTGCGCTGTGATGACGCCGCCCACAGGGGTTGCTGAAAGCTGCGCAATAGAGCCCCCCGCGCGCCGCAGGCAAAAGCCCGAAACACTCTGCGGCTGGCCTTGTCCGGGCCGGCTGTTCAAGATGGCGCGCGTAGATCAATGAATGGGATACCCACATGCAACGTTTTCTCAGCCTTGCCCTGGCCTTTTGCGTCGCCCTGACCCTGAGTCTCGACGTCAACGCCGCCAAGCGCTTCGGTGGCGGCAAATCCTTCGGCAGCGCGCCGAGCCACCAG
This sequence comes from Pseudomonas sp. UBA5782, assembly GCA_002418465.1. Classification (GTDB taxonomy): domain Bacteria; phylum Pseudomonadota; class Gammaproteobacteria; order Pseudomonadales; family Pseudomonadaceae; genus Pseudomonas_O. The sequence continues at coordinate 1,668 of DIEE01000129.1, forward strand.
AGCCGTCAGATGCAACAGCCGGCGCAGAACAACGCGGCCGCTGCCGCCCCCGGCCGCCAGACAGGCGCCGCCAGTGGCGCGTCGCGCTGGCTCGGCCCGCTGGCCGGTATCGCCGCCGGCGGCCTGCTCGCCTCGATGTTCATGGGCGACGGCTTCCAGGGCCTGCAACTGTTCGACATGCTGATCTTCGGCGCGATCGCCTTCCTGATCTTCCGCTTCCTCGCCGCGCGCCGCCGCCAGCAGCAGCCGAGCGTCGCCCCGGCGGGCCATGCGCCGTTCCAGCGTGAAATGCCGGTAGAACCGCAGGCCGCCAACCGCAACATCTTCGGCGGTTCGCTGGCGCCCAGCGCCGCGCCAGCGGTGATCGACGCGCCGGCCTGGTTCAACGAACAGCGCTTCCTTGAAGCCGCCCGCGAGCACTTCATGTCCCTGCAGCAGCACTGGGACGCCAACGAGATGGACAAGATCGCCGAGTTCGTCACCCCGCAGATGCTCGACTTCCTCAAGCGCGAGCGCGCCGACCTGGGCGACGGCTTCCAGTCCACCTACGTCGACGACCTGCAGGTGCAGCTCGACGGCCTCGACGACAACCCGGACAAGACGGTCGCCACCCTGACCTTCGCCGGCGTCGCCAAGACCTCGCGTTTCGACCAGGGCGAAGCGTTCAGCGAAAGCTGGCGCATGGAACGCGCCCAGGGCGAGAACCAGCCGTGGCTGGTGGCGGGCATCCGGCAGAACTGATCCGCCGAACGCCGTTCGAAAAACCCGGGCTTGCCCGGGTTTTTTCATGCCCGGAAATACGCCGACGGGCGATTCCGCGCACTCAGGTTTTTCCCGGCGGGCACGCTACTGTATAAAGCGCATCCAATTCATCGGGAGGAGCCTGCCGTGGAAGAAGTCATCGAAGAACTGCGCGAACAGAACGAGCCGGTGCCGGTGCCGCTGGAGTTGCCGGACGACGACCAGCTGGTGGAGATCGAGGAGCAGTTGCTGATCAACCTGCCGTTCGAGCTGCGCGAGTTCCTGCTCAAGGTCAGCGACGTGGTCTACGGCCGCCTCGAGCCGGTCACAGCCACCGACCCGCAGTCGCACACCTACCTGCCGGACGTCGCCGCTACCGCCTGGGACCTGGGCCTGCCGCGCGATCTGGTGCCGCTGTGCCAGGACGGTCGCGACTACTACGTGGTCGACATCGAAGGCCAGGTCACCCTGTGGGACGGCGACGACGGCGAACTCACCGACGAGACCTGGGACTCGGTGTGGCACTGGGCGCGCGACGTCTGGCTGGAGAGCTGATCGGCGCTCTACCGTAGAGCCGCTGGCGAACGAGTTCGCCCCTACGCAAGCAGCGCCGGGGCGTCCAGCCGGCTCAATGCGGCTGCTCGGGCTTTTCGAGGGTCTCGAACAGGGCGATCTGCATGCGCGAGTGCACGCGGATGAACCAGCGCCAGAGCAGCGCGATCACCCCGGCGGCAAGCAGGCCGATGACGATCAGCAGCTCGCCGGTCGGCAGGATGCTCGCCGACAGCGCCATCACCAGCAGCATGATCCCGGCCAGCGACAGCAGCGGGATCAGCTCGGCGATCACCTTGCGCACCCGCGCCGTATGCCGCCCGGCCTTCTCCGGGCGCACGCTCATCTCCGCCAGCAGCATCGACAGCGCCTTGAGCTTGCGGTACGCGGCGATCAGGAACGGCAGCGCCAGCAACAGCGCGGCGCCCCAGATCAGCGCCTTCTGCAGGTTTTCCTGCGCCACCCAGGGCGCCAGGTAATCCGCCAGGCTGGCGGCGAAATAGGCGCCGCCGAGGAAGATCGCCACCACGATGGCGAGGTTCACCCCCACCTGCATGAGAATCTTGCGGATCATCCCGGCGAGCACCGCGCTCTGGCCCTGCGGCTGGATGCTGCGCAGCCAGTCGCCGTACAGCGCGAAGACTCGCGACACGCGCTCCGGCATGACCTGTGCGAGCCTGCCCGACAGCGGGTCGGCGGCGCGGATCAGGTAGGGCGTGAGCAGCGTGGTGATCGCCGATACGGCCACCGCCACCGGATAGAGGAAATCGCTGGTGACCTGCAGGCTGATGCCCAGCGCGGCGATGATGAAAGAGAACTCGCCGATCTGCGACAGGCCCATGCCGACGCGCAGCGAGGTGCGCCCGTCGTTGCCGGCGACGATCGCGCCGAGGCTGCAGGTGACGATCTTGCCGATCACCACGGCGCAGGTGATCACGGCGATCGGCCAGGCGTAGTCGAGGAGGATCTGCGGCTCGATCATCAAGCCGATGGCGACGAAGAAGATCGCGCTGAACATGTCGCGGATCGGCTCCACCAGCCGCTCGATCTGCGCCAGCTGCCGCGACTCGGCCATGATCGCGCCGATCAGGAAGGCGCCCAGCACCATGCTGTACTCCAGCTTCACCACCAGCAGGCAGAAGCCGAAGCACAGCCCGAGCACCGTCACCAGCAGCATCTCGCTGCTCTCGAAGCGCGCCACGTAGGCGAGGATGCGCGGCACCAGCAGGATGCCGACCACCAGCGCGACGATCATGAACAGGGTCAGCTTGCCGACGGTGGCGAACACCTGGCCGGTTTCCACGCTGCCGCTGACGGCGATCCCGGAGAGCAGCGCGATGATGCCGATGCCGAGGATGTCCTCGACGATCAACACGCCGAATATCAGCTGGGCGAAGCGCTCGTTCTTCATCTTCAGGTCGCCGAGTGCCTTGATGATGATGGTGGTCGAGGAGATCGCCAGGATTGCGCCGAGGAACAGCGAATCCATGTTGTTCCAGCCGAAGTACTGGCCGATCTCGTAACCGATCCAGATCATCAGGCCGATTTCCAGGAACGCCGCGATGAACGCCGTGGAGCCGACCTTGAACAGCTTGCGCAGGGAGAACTCCAGGCCCAGGCAGAACATCAGGAAGATCACCCCCAGCTCGGCGAGGGTCTTGATCGTCTCCTCGTCGTGGATCAGGCCGAACGGCGGCGTGTGCGGGCCGATCAGGAAGCCGGCGACGATGTAGCCCAGCACCACCGGCTGCTTGAAGCGGTGGAACAGGATCGTGACCACACCGGCGATCAGCATGATCACGGCCAGATCCTGGATGAAGCTGATGGCATGCATGGGCGCGGCTCCTTTGTTGCTGGCGATACTCGCTTGGCCCCGCTGGAGCCTCGACATTCGAAAGGGAGTGGCCGCTGCCGTGCGAACGGCGGCGAGCGGAAGCCGCAGGTTATCACCCGCGCCGCGTCTCGCTGACCAACGGCAATATGGCGAAACAATGCACCCGTCCGGTCGTCGCCGGCTTGGCACGAACGGCGCTTCCAGAGCCTCGCCGCACGCTTTCGGGCGCTATTGACAGGCCGCGGGCTCAGCCCCGAGGATGTGCAAAAAATCGAACGAGGTGTTCAACATGACAGCCAGCGGCGTCGCGGAACAGGCCGTACAGATTCTGACCACGCGCGAGCGGCAACGCTTCCTCCAGCGCAACCCGCGCTCGCTGGCACTGGCCGAGCGCGCGCGCCATTCGCTGTTCGGCGGCGTGCCGATGCACTGGATGAGCGACTGGTCGACGCCCTCCGCGCTGTTCGTCGAACGCGCCCAGGGCGCCCGCTTCTTCGACGTCGACGGCCATGAATACGTCGACTTCTGCCTCGGCGACACCGGCGCCATGTTCGGCCACTCGCCGGCGTCGATCGCCCGCGCTCTCGCCGAACAGGCCGGCAACGGCCTGACCACCATGCTCCCCGGCGAAGACGCAGTGGTCTGCGGCGAACTGCTCGCCGAACGCTTCGGCCTGCCCTACTGGCAGGTGGCGACCACCGCCACCGACGCCAACCGCTTCGTCCTGCGCTGGGTGCGCGCGATCACCGGGCGCAAGGTGATCCTGGTGTTCGACGGCTGCTACCACGGCACCGTGGACGAGGCCATGGTGCGCCAGCGCGACGGCCATACCGTGCACCGCGCGGGCCTGATCGGCCAGGCGCGCAACCTGGTCCAGCACAGCCGCGTGGTGCCGTTCAACGACCTCGCCGCGCTGGAAGCCGCGCTGGCGCAGAACGACATCGCCGCGGTGCTCTGCGAGCCGGCGATGACCAACATCGGCATGGTCCTGCCCGAGCCGGGCTTCATGCAGCGCGTGCGCGAGCTGACCCGGCAGTACGGCAGCCTGCTGGTGATCGACGAGACCCACACCCTCTCCACCGGCCCCGGCGGCTGCACCCGAGCCTGGAACCTCGAGCCGGACTTCATCACCCTCGGCAAGCCGATCGCCGGCGGCGTGCCCTGCTCGGTGTACGGCTGCACGGCGGAGATGGCCCAGGACATGCGCCTGGCCCGGCAACACGCCAGCGAAATGGTCCACGGCCACGGGCACAGCGGCATCGGCACCACGCTGTCGGCCAACGCCCTGGCCATGCACTGCATGCGCGCCAACCTGGAACAGGTGATGACCGAGGCCGCCTACGCGCACATGCTGCCGCTGGCCGAACGCCTGGCCGACGGCTTCCGCGCGCTGATCGGCCGTCACCAGCTGGCCTGGTCGGTCAGCCAGCTGGGCGCGCGCTGCGAGTTCCAGTTCTGCGCGCAACCGCCGAAAACCGGCGCGCAGGCCGAGGCGGCGTTCCACGACAGCCTGCAGATGGCGCTGCACCTCTACCTGATCAACCGTGGCGTGCTGATCACGCCGTTCCACAACATGACCCTGTGCTGCCCGGACACCAGCGCGGCGGACGTCGACCTGCTGCTCGCCACCCTCGACGAGGCGCTGAGCGAACTGCTGGCGATTCCCGGCGCGCGACTCTAGCCCGCTCTCCCATTCATGGGAGAGGGTTGGGGAGAGGGCCAATCCGCCCTCCGACCCTCTCCCCCGGCCCCTCTCCCGAAAGCGGTAGAGGGGAGAAAAAAGGACCTCACCATGCGATTCGCCGATATCCAGGAAGCCCACGACTTCCTCGCCGCCAACCCCGAGGTGCGCAGTATCGAGCTGTTCCTCATCGATGCCAACGGCGTGCCGCGCGGCAAGCTGTTGCACCGCGAGGAACTGCTCGCCGTGTTCGAGTCCGGCCGGCCGTTGCCGAGCACCATCCTCGGGCTGACCATCAACGGCGAGGACGTCGACGAGACCGGGCTGGTCTGGGACGTCGGCGATGCCGACTGCTGGACCTTCCCGCTGCCCGGCAGCCTGTGCCTGCAACCCTGGCGCGACCGCCCGACCGGGCAGTTGCAGGTGAGCATGCACCCGACCCTGGGCCTGCCGGCGACCCCGGCCGATCCGCGCCACCTGCTGGCGCGGGTGATCGACGGCCTCAAGGGCGACGGCTACCACCCGGTGATGGCGGTGGAGCTGGAGTTCTATCTGCTCGACCACGAACGCGCCGCCGACGGCCGCCCGCTGCCGGCGCGGCAGATGAACGGCACGCGGCCGCACGCCACCCAGGTCTACGGCATCTTCGAACTGGAACAGCTGCAGCCGTTCCTCGACGACCTCTACGACGCCTGCGAGGCGCAGGGCCTGCCGGCGCGCACGGCGATTTCCGAATACGCGCCGGGCCAGGTGGAAATCACCCTGGAGCACCGCTTCGACGCGCTGCAGGCGATCGACGAAGGCATCCGCTACAAGCGCCTGGTCAAGGGCGTCGCCAACCGCCACGGGCTGCAGGCCTGCTTCATGGCCAAACCGTTCGCCGACCTCGCCGGCACCGGCATGCACATGCACGTCAGCCTCGCCGACGCCGTGGGCAACAACCTCTACGCCAGCGAAGACCCGGCCGGTACGCCGCTGCTACGCCATTCGATCGGCGGGATGATGGCCACGCTGCTCGACTCGCTGGCGCTGTTCTGCCCCAACGCCAACTCGTTCCGCCGCTTCCAGGCCAACAGCTACGCGCCGCTGGCCAAGAGCTGGGGCATCAACAACCGCACCGTGTCGTTGCGCGTGCCGGGCGGACCGGCGAAGAGTCGCCATATCGAGCACCGCATCTGCGGCGCCGACGCCAACCCCTACCTGGCCGCTGCGGCGATCCTCGCCGGCATCCACCACGGCATCCGCCTGCAGCTCGATCCGGGCGCGCCCATCGAAGGCAACGGCTACGCCCAGGCCACGGAGTTCCTGCCCACCGACTGGCTCACCGCGCTGCGTGCGCTGGAGCATTCGAGCTGGGCGCGCGAAGCGCTGGGCGAGGACTTCCTCAAGGTGTTCCTGGCGATCAAGCAGGCCGAGTACCGCCAGTTCATGGGCGAGGTCGGCGAGCAGGACTGGCGCTGGTACCTGACCCAGGCGTGAGTTCTCAGAACCTGTCCACGATCAGCGAGCTAGAGCCAGGCATTTCCCACGCTGCCCGGCCGACGTGCAGCGAATCGCGATCAGGTTCTCAGGCGGTCTGCTGCGCGCCCTCGGCGGCGGCTGCCGGCATCGCCGCCGGCTCCAGCGCCTTGCCATAGATGCTGTTGCGCGGGCTGGCCAGTACGCGGCGCAGCATCGGCTCGAACTCGCTCAGCGGCAGGTTGGCGTAGGCCGGGTCGAACGCCGGGCTGTCGTACAGCTCGCAGAACTCGGCGGTGCGCTCGTAGTACGGGCTGTCGGCGTACTGGTCGCGCAGGTCGCGGTCCAGGCCCAGGTGATGGAAGAAGTAGTAGCCCTGGAAAATCCCGTGGTGCTGGACCATCCAGTGATCGGCCTCGCTGACGAAGGGCTTGAGAATCGCCGCGGCGACGTCCGGGTGGTTGAAGGTCGCCAGCGTATCGCCGATGTCGTGCAGCAGCGCGCAGATCACGTATTCCTCGTCGCGCCCGTCGCGCAGCGCCCGCGTGGCGGTCTGCAGCGAGTGGGCGTAGCGGTCGATCGGGAAGCCGCCGTAGTCGCCTTCGAGCAGGCGCAAATGGGCGATGACGCGCTCGGGCAGGCCCTTGCTGAAGGCGACGAATTCGGCGCCGATCAGTTGCCAGTCGTCGCGGGTACTGTTCTGGAACGAGGTGAAACCGGCACGGGCACTCATGGGCGCTCTCCTTGTTATGGATCGCCGGCGCGGGCGGCCGGCGTCGTTGCAGCCTAGAGAAAGCACCCGCGGCGGACTGCAAGGTTTCTTGCAATTGACCACGGCGTATCCGCCCTTCGGCGGCTTGCGGCCCCCGGCGAGTCGGCTCAGAGTGCCCGGACAATTCCAAGGAAGCACGCGAAATGCCCTTCGCTGACGATCTCCTGACCACACGCATGCTCGGCAATCCGTGGTTCGCCACGCTACCCGCCGACCTCCGCGGCGAGCTGCTCGCCGCAGGCAAGCCGAAGCGCCTGAACGGCGGCGAGTTCGTCTTCCGCCAGGGCGATGCCGGCAGCACCTTCTACGGGCTGGTGGCCGGCACGCTGAAGGTCTCGACGCTGCGCGCCGACGGCAAGGAGGCCATCCTCGGCCTGCTCGAACCGGGCAACTGGTTCGGCGAGGCCTCGGCGCTCGATGGCCTGCCGCGCATCCACGACATCACCGCGCAGGGCAACGCCGAACTGCTCTGCATCGAACCGCCGGCGTTCGCCGCGCTGATGAGCCACGCCCGCTTCGCCCACGCCATTGCGGTGCTGCAGGCGGCGCATACGCGGCTCGCCTTCAAGCTGCTGGAGGACGCCATGCTGCGCTCGACGCGGGCGCGCCTGGTGCGCCGCCTGGAACAGTTGGCCCACGGCGATGCGACGATGGCCGACGACAGCCGCGCGGTGGTGCAGGTGACCCAGGACGCGCTGGCGATGATGCTCGGCATCACCCGGCAGACGCTGGCGCCGGAGCTGAAGACGCTGGTCGCGGCGGGCGCCATCGCCCTCGGCTACGGCCAGGTGCGCATCCTCTCGCTGCCGCTGCTGCGCGCGCTGGAAGACGACGCCTAGCGGCGCAATTGCGCCAGGCTCAGGCGCACCAGCGGTTTCCCCGGTTCGCGCTCGACTTCTACGCTGCCGGCCGCCGCGTCGATGCGGTAGGTCAGGTCGTAGAGTTGCACGGGCGAGGACAGCGGGTCGGCGCGGAACGTCGCCAGGCAGTCGCCGCGCCAGCGTGCCGACGGGTAGAGCACGCCGGGCAGGCCTTCGTGGGACAGGCGCTTGCCGATCGACTGCGGGTAGCCGTAGTCGTCGCCGAGCAGCTCGGGAAATTCGCCGGTCTTGCCGCGCAGGTCGACGAACAGGCCGCTCGCCCGCACCCGCCAGACCTTGCGGTAGCGCGTCACCGGGCCGTCCACGCCCTCGATGTCGCGCAGCATCTGGATCTGGTGGTAGCAGGTCTCGGCCAGCGCGGTGTCTTCGTCCAGCGCGCCATACCAGACGCGGATGCTGCCGTCGCCGTAGCGGCTGGCGACGATCCCGTCGGCCTCGAACGGATAGCCGATCGCCTCGCTGTAGGCCAGGCCGCGCTCGATCACCCCCGGCCCGACGCGGCGCACGCGCATCTCCGCGGCATTGGCCAGTTCCTGCGCGCGTGAGTCGTCGACCAGGTCGTCGAAGAGGTTGGCGGATACCCGCAACGAGGCGATGTTGCGGTAGGTCGCGGCGGCGAAATCGCAGGTGCTGTCGAGCAGGGCCATCAGCGGCCCCGCTGGAAGTCGACCAGCCGGGCGATACGCGCCACCCCGAGCAGGCCGTCGCGGACCATCACTTCCAGCGGCGTGGCGCCTTCGAGCACGCGGTTGCGCCGGTGCACCCAGGAAAAGCGCAGCGTCTCGTCCTCGGGAAACAGCAGGCGCAGGCCCTTGTGGATGCCGAGCAGGTAGCCGACGCGGTCCAGGGTGTCGCGGCTGTTGGGCAGCGCCAGCTCGCCGGCGCGGTATTTCGGCAGCTGCTTGCGGCTCTTCGGGCTCATGCCGAGCAGCTGCATCTGCAGGTCGGTGTCCAGGCGCCAGCGCTCGAACAGCGCCGCGACGACCCGTGCCAGGTCGCGGCGGTTTTCTTCCGAGGCGAATTCGGAGGAGTCGGAACGCAGGGCGGACATGACCATGGCAGGCACTCGCAGTGTAGACATATCTACATTATTCGGCGATATCGCTACCAATGTAAACCGCCAGGCGCTGGGCTGCCCGGATAAGCGCGTCGCAGAGCCATAAGCAGGCGACGCCGGGAAGCCGCCTCGGCTATGGTGGCTTCAACTACGCCACGAACAGACGAGGGACACCATGGAAGCCGGAACCACCCAATTGACGATGACGGTGCTGATGACGCCGGACATGGCCAACTTTTCCGGCAACGTGCACGGCGGCACCCTGCTCAAGTACCTCGACGAGGTCGCCTACGCCTGCGCCAGCCGCTATGCCGGGCGCTACGTGGTGACGCTGTCGGTGGACCAGGTGATCTTCCGCGAGCCGGTGCACGTCGGCGAGCTGGTGACCTTCCTCGCCTCGGTCAACTACAGCGGGCGCACCTCGATGGAGGTCGGCGTGAAGGTGGTCACCGAGAACATCCGCGAGCGCTCGGTGCGTCACACCAACAGCAGCTTCTTCACCATGGTGGCGCTGGACGAGGACGGCAAACCGTCGCCGGTGCCACCGCTGCAGCCGGAAACCTACGACGAGAAACGCCGCTTCGCCCAGGCCCAGCAGCGCCGCCAGATCCGTCAGGAGCTGGAGCAGCGCTACCAGGTCCTGAAGGACAGCTACGAGTAAGATTCCGTTGCAAAATCAAGGACAAACCTGAGTCCCTGAGCGGTTACCCTGAAGGGTCGCGGCCGCCCCTGAGCAGCGGCCACGCCTGACTCGAGACCGCCCTGCCGCACCGCGGCTCCGGCGGCTCGGCCCCGTGCCAAGGAGAGCCGCATGCCCCATCAAACCCCGCTGATCGCCACCCTCGCCGCCGGGCTGGTGCTGGCCTTCGTCTTCGGCGGCCTGGCCAACCGCCTGCGCGTCTCGCCGCTGGTGGGCTACCTGCTGGCCGGCGTGGTCGCCGGCCCCTTCACCCCCGGATTCGTCGCCGACCAGGCGCTGTCGCTGGAGATCTCCGAACTCGGGGTGATCCTGCTGATGTTCGGCGTCGGCCTGCACTTCTCGCTGAAGGACCTGATGTCGGTGAAGGGCATCGCGATTCCCGGCGCGCTGGTGCAGGTCGTCATCGCCACCCTGCTCGGCATGGGCCTGGCCTGGGCGCTGGGCTGGACGCCCGGCGCCGGCCTGGTGTTCGGCCTGGCGCTGTCGGTGGCGAGCACCGTGGTGCTGCTGCGCGCGCTGGANNTGGCTGATCGTCGAGGACCTGCTGATGGTGCTGGTGCTGGTGTTGCTGCCGGCGCTGTCCGGGCTGCTCGGCGGCAAGCAGGCGAACGCCGACGTCAGCCTGCCGATGGAGCTGCTGCTGACCCTCGGCAAGGTCGCCACCTTCATCGTGCTGATGCTGGTCGGCGGCCGCCGCTTCGTGCCCTGGCTGCTGGGCAAGGTGGCCAGCACCGGCTCGCGCGAGCTGTTCACCCTCGCCGTGCTGAGCATCGCCATGGGCATCGCCTTCGGTTCGGCAGTGCTGTTCGACGTGTCCTTCGCCCTCGGCGCGTTCTTCGCCGGGATGGTGCTCAACGAATCGGAACTCAGCCACGACGCGGCGGAAAAGACCCTGCCGCTGCGCGATGCCTTCGCCGTGCTGTTCTTCGTC
>DIEE01000129.1:12434-12647 GCA_002418465.1 Pseudomonas sp. UBA5782
CAGCCTGGCGCAGATCGGCGAGTTCAGCTTCATCCTGATCGCCCTCGGCATCGGCCTCGAACTGCTGCCGGCGCAGGGCCGCGACCTGCTGCTGGCCGGCGCGATCCTGTCGATCCTGGTCAATCCTCTGCTGTTCATCGCCATCACCCGGCTGAAGCCCTGGCTCGACCGTCGCGAAGCCGGCCCGGCACCGGTGCCGGCGCAGGTCGACGC
>DIEE01000127.1:0-131 GCA_002418465.1 Pseudomonas sp. UBA5782
GTCGGACGGGTTGAGCATGGCCATCTTCGACTTGTTCTCGGAGCCGCCGCCCTTGGCTGCCACGTCCACTTCCACGGTGTTACCCGGGACGATGGAGTAGTGGATGACCGCCGGGGTGTTGTCCTTGGTGT
>DIEE01000127.1:186-7750 GCA_002418465.1 Pseudomonas sp. UBA5782
CGGGGTGTTGTCCTTGGTGTTCTTACGGGCGCCGGCCGGATCGGCGAGGATCGAGGCGCGCAGGACGTTTTCCGGCAGGTTGTAAGCGCGGCGAACGCCTTCGTTGATCATGTCGTCGAGGCTCATGGTCGCGCCATCCCAGCGCACGTCCATGCCGNNGAACACGGTGACGATGCCGGTGTCCTGGCAGATCGGCCGATGACCGGTGGCGCACATGCGCGAGTTGATCAGGATCTGGGCCATCGAGTCGCGTGCCGCCGGCGATTCTTCGCGCAGGTACGCCTCGTGCATGGCCTGGATGAAATCGACGGGGTGGTAATAGGAAATGAACTGCAAAGCGTCTGCAACGCTCTGTATCAGGTCGTCTTGCTTGATCAGGGTCACGGGGCGCGCTCCTCTATGAACGTCGGGAACATCATTGTGGCGCCGGCCTGCGAGCTGGCGCGCTGCTGCGGTGCAAAGGGCGCGGCAGTATACCGCGCACATCCGGGTGTCGACAGTCGCCGTCGCCCCTTGACCGTCGTCGCCTTCGCTAGGCAAGGTTCCGGCCCCACGGTACAGTGGCGGCCAATTGCTAGTATGGGATGGAGCCCGTGAGCAAATGACGTCCGAGTCGAAGTGGCATGATTTACAAGGGCTTTTTCTTCGGCGATTCGCGATTGCCGCGGCTACTTACGGCCTGGTTCTGGCGCTGACCTGGCTGGCCATGGCGCTCGGTCTGTACCGCTCATCGATGACGGTGCTGGTAGTCAGCTCGCTGCTGGTCATTCTCAGCCAGTTCGGCTTCTTCCTGCTGTTCCGCCTTGGCCTGAACCTGCGCTTCGACGACCCCAGCCTCACCGAGACCCAGGTGCTGGTGGCGACCGCCTGGCACACCTTCTTCATCTTCCAGCTGGTGAACGGTCGCGGCACGCTGCTGGTGTTCTACATCCTGATTCTGCTGTTCGGCGTCTTCCAGCTGCGGCCCCTGCGCTTCGTCGGCTGCGCCGCTTTCGCCTTTCTCTGTTTCGCCGGGATGAGCGGCTTCGAGGTCTACCTCGCTGGTGGGGCGATGTCTCCGGTGATGATCCTGCAACTGTGTGTGCTGTTCCTGGTGTTCTGCTGGCTGAGCCTGATCGCCAATTACGTGCAGAAACTGCGCGAGCGCATGCGCCAGCGCCGCTATGCCCTGCAGGCGCACCAGGACACCCTGCGCGGGATGATGCGCCAGCTGGAGAATCTCGCCTCCACCGACGAGCTCACCAGCCTGTACAACCGCCGGCACTTTCTGCGCCTGGCCGACCGCGAGCTGAGCAACCTTTCAGCCGGTCGCCAGCACGGCCTGGCGCTGATCGACCTCGACCACTTCAAGCGCATCAACGACCAGCACGGCCACGCCGTGGGCGATCGGGTACTGCAGAGTTTCGCCAGCATGGCCCGCACCAACCTGCGCGATCGCGACGTGCTGGCACGTTACGGTGGCGAGGAGTTCGTGCTGCTGCTGCCCAACAGCGATGCCGAGCAGGTCGCGCTGTGCTGCGAGCGCTTGCGCGAGGGCTTTTCGCGCATCGAGCTGGCCGGCGCCGACGTCAGTGGCCTGAGCCTTTCGATCGGCATGACCCTGCTGCAGCCGGGAGATGAGCTGGACGATGCGCTGCAGCGCGCCGACCAGGCGCTGTACCGGGCCAAGCGCAACGGTCGTAACCGTTGCGAAGCCAACTGGACGCGCGTCGATGCCACGTCTTGAGGTCCGCGACCGGCACTGGTCGGTCGACACCGGAAGCAACCTGCTCGATGTGCTCAATAGCGCTGGCGTCCGCGTGCCCTACAGCTGTCGCGCCGGCAGTTGCCACGCTTGCATGGTTCGCTGCGTGGCCGGCGAGGTCGAGGACGCGCTGCCCGACGCGCTGGATGGCGAGCGCCGCGCGGCGGGCTGGCGGCTGGCCTGCCAGTGCCGGGTGGTCGGTGATCTGCGCGTCGAGGTGTTCGATCCTTCCATCGATGCGATTGCCGCGCGGGTGCTACAGCTCGACTGGCGCGCGGCGGACGTGTTGCGCCTGAGTCTGCAACCAGCGCAGCCCCTGGCCTATCGGCCGGGGCAGCACGTGCAGCTGTTTGCCGCCGGCGGCACTTCGCGGCCTTATTCCTTCGCCAGTTTGCCGGCGGACGGCGTGCTGGAATTCCACCTGGATTGTCGCGAACCCGGTGCCTTCAGCGATGCGGCGCGCCTGCTGCGGGTCGGCGATGCGTTGCGCCTCGGCGAGGTGCGCGGCGGCGCGCTGCATTACGACCCGGACTGGAGCGAGCGCCCGTTGCTGCTGCTGGCCAGCGGTACCGGCCTGGCGCCGCTCTGGAGCGTGCTGCGCGAAGCCTTGCGCCAGGGCCATTCGGGCGCGATCAGGCTGGTCCACCTGGCCCGGGACGGAGATGCCCACTACCTGGCGCACGAGCTCGAACGGCTCGCAGGCGAACATCCGCAGCTCGACGTCGAGCTGGCCACGGCGGCCGAGTTGCCGCGTGTTTTGGCCGGATTCCGCCTTGTTCCGCGACGAACCGTCGCCTTACTCTGCGGCCAGCCCGGGCGTGTCGACGACTTTGCCCGCGCGCTCTACCTGGCCGGCATTCCACGCTCCAACCTGCTGGCCGACGTCTTCCTGCCACGTGCCTGAAGTGCCCGTCGAACGCCGATTTCCGCCCGCTGCGGATACTGCTCCGAACGGCCTTCGCCATCCGGAGCCGCCATGTCCGACAACATTCTCGCCGACCGTGATTCGGGACTGCTGAGCCTGCGGCTCAACCGTCCCGACAAGAAAAATGCGCTGACCCGCGCGATGTATTCGCGTCTGGCCGAAGAGCTGGAAGCCGCGGATGCCGACCCGGCGGTTCGCGCTGTACTGATCACCGGCAGCGATGCCTGCTTCACCAGCGGCAACGACCTCGCCGATTTCATACAAGAGCCGCCAAATGGACTGGACAGTGCGGTGTTTCGTTTCATGTGCGCGCTGTTCGAGCTGAAGAAACCGGTGGTCGCCGCGGTCGCCGGTCCGGCGGTTGGCATCGGCACCACGCTGCTGCTGCATTGCGATCTGGTCTACGTCAGCCGCGAGGCGATGCTGCGCATGCCCTTCGTCAATCTCGGGCTGTGTCCCGAGTTCGGTTCCAGCCTGATTCTGCCGCGCCTGCTCGGGCACGCCAGGGCCGCGCAGTTGCTGATGCTCGGCGAGAGCTTCAGCGGCGAGCAGGCGGCGCAATGGGGCATCGCCAACGAGGCGCTGGGCAATGGCCAGGCGACGCTGGAAAAGGCCCGCGAGATGGCGCTGCGCTTCGGCCAGCTGGCACCCTCTGCGGTGGCCGACGCCAAGCGGCTGATGCGCGGGCCGGGGCGCGAGGAGCTGCGCCGGGTGATCGAGGAGGAGGGTGCGCTGTTCAGCCGGCGCCTGCGCTCGCCGGAGGCCGCCGAGGCGTTGAGTGCATTCATGCAGCGCCGCGAGGCCGATTTCTCGCGCTTCGCCTGAGAAAACCTGTAGGGGCGAATTCATTCGCCTGTCGCGTCCGGGCCGGGCGAACAGGTTCGCCCCTACAGGGTTCGTTCGGGAGATCACCGGATACGAAAAAGCCGCTCATCGAGCGGCTTTTTCGTTGCGGCATGAAGGCGTCAGACCAGCGCTTCGCCGACGTGCAGCAGTTTCATCGTATTGGTGCCGCCGATGGTGTGGTAGCTGTCGCCCTTGGTCAGCAGCACCCAGTCACCCTGCACCACCAGGCCGCGTTGCAGCAGCTCGTTGACCGCTGCCTGGCTGAGGCTTTCGGTGCGCGGCGTGGTGGGGTCGAACGGGATGGTGTAGACGCCACGGAACAGCGCCACCCGCGCCTGGGTTTCACGGCTCGGGCAGAAGGCGAAGATCGGCACCGCGGAGCGGATGCGCGACATGATCAACGGGGTGAAGCCGCTTTCCGTGAGGCTGATGATCGCTTTCACGCCGGGGAAGTGGTTGGCGGTGAACATCGCGGCCAGGGCGATGCTTTCATCGCAACGGGTGAAGGTGTGGCCCAGGCGGTGGCTGGATTTCTGGCTGGTCGGCTGCTTTTCGGCACCCAGGCAGATGCGCGCCATCGCCTTCACCGCTTCCACCGGGTAGGAGCCGGCGGCGCTTTCCGCGGAGAGCATCACCGCGTCGGTGTAGTCGAGCACGGCGTTGGCCACGTCGGAAACTTCCGCGCGGGTCGGCATCGGGCTGGAGATCATCGACTCCATCATCTGCGTGGCGGTGATCACCGCCTTGTTGAAGCGGCGTGCGTGCAGAATGATCTTCTTCTGGATGCCTACCAGTTCGGCGTCGCCGACTTCCACGCCGAGGTCGCCACGGGCGACCATCACCGCGTCGCTGGCCTGGATCAGCGCGTCCAGGGTCTCGTCGTCGGCCACCGCTTCGGCGCGCTCGATCTTTGCCACCAGCCAGGCGGTGCCGCCGGACTCGTCGCGCAGCTTGCGAGCGTATTGCATGTCCGCTGCATCACGCGGGAAGGACACGGCAAGGTAGTCCAGGTCCATTTCCGCGGCCAGCTTGATGTCGGCCTTGTCCTTTTCGGTCAGCGCCGGTGCCGTGAGGCCGCCGCCGCGACGGTTGATGCCCTTGTGGTCGGACAGCGGGCCGCCGATCAGCACGCGGCAGTGCAATTCCTCGTCGTTCTTGCTTTCCACGCGCATGACCACGCGGCCGTCGTCGAGCAGCAGTTCGTCGCCAACGTCGCAGTCCTTGACCAGGTCCGGGTAGTCGATGCCGACCACTTCCTGGGTCCCGGCGTCACGCGGGAAGGTGACGGAGAAGCGGAAGCTGTCGCCTTCCTTGAGTTCGATGCGCTTGCTGGCGAACTTGGCGATGCGGATCTTCGGGCCTTGCAGGTCGCCGAGCAGGGCGACGAAGCGGCCGTGCCTGGCGGCGATGCTGCGGATCAACGCGGCCCGCGCCTTGTGCTCGTCGGGCGTACCGTGGGAGAAGTTCAGGCGGGCGACGTCGAGCCCGGCGAGAATCAGCTGTTCGATCACTTCCGGCGAGTTGCTGGCCGGGCCTAGGGTGGCGACGATCTTGGTGCGGCGCGAGGTCATGCAGTAGCTCCGTGGTTCAGGCAAGTTTCGAGGCTACTATGCCGTGGCGGTGTAGTCATTGTTCGTGTGCACTACGTTGCCGGCGTCCTGCAACCGACGAAATGATGCCGCGCCGTCCCTGCAGAAATTCCCCGGCACGCCGATACGCTGCTCATCGGAGGAGACCACCCATGAGACGTTTCATCGCCCTGGCGTTGCTTGCCGGTGTCGCGGGCTGTACCCGCTACACCCTGGACCATCACCTGAACAACGCGTATCGCGCCTACGACGAGGGCAATTGCGAGCAGGTGATGCTCGAGTTGTCCCAGGCCGAGCGCAAGAGTCGCTCGCGCAACTACCTGCAGCCGGAGATATCCCTGCTGCGCGGCCAGTGCCTGGAGCGGCAGAGCCTGTTCGTCGACGCCGCGCAGACCTACCAGTTCATCATCAGCCGCTACCCGACCAGCGAATATGCCTATCGGGCGCGGGCACGGCTGGAAACCCTCGACCAGTTGGGTCAAGCTCAGCCGGCAGCGCCGGCCAAGCCAATCCCGGTACCGGCGGCGCCGCCCCCGCGTTAACTTTCCTTCGCCCGTTACGGATGGTCGACCATGCGCCTCTGGTGGCTTCTGTTGATCCTGTTGCCCCTGCTGGCCAGCGCGGAGATCTACCGCTGGACCGACGCCAAGGGCAATCTGCATTACGGGGAACAGCCCTCGGCCGGCGCGCAGAAGATCGATGTGCGGCCGCAGGTGATCGAGCGCGACGCCGCTACCCTGGAGCGCGAGGCGCGTACCGAACGCTTCTACGATGCGCGGCGCGAGGAGCAGGCGAAGAATGCCGCGGACGTGCAGCAGAGGCAGGCCAGCCGCAACCAGCGCTGTGCTGAACTGCGCCGCAGCCTGAATTCGCTGGACAGCGGCAAGAAGCTTTACTACCGCGATTCCAAGGGCGAGCGGGTGTTCTACAGCGACGAGCAGCTAAATACCGCCCGTCGAAAAATCGATGCGCGGCTGGCAGCGGATTGCAGTTGATGGCTGTTCAGCGACACTGAACTCGGACCATACTCGGGCCACTTTCATAGCGATAAGCCACCATGCGCCTACCGTCTCGAATCGAACGTCATCAGCTGCCGTACTACCTGAAGGTGTTCAACCGGCATACCGACAAGCCAATGGGCTACCTGGGCAACGTCTCGGTGGACGGGCTGATGCTGATCAGCGAATGGCCGATGCTTACCGATGCGCGCTTCGACATGCGCCTGAAGATTCCCGGCCAGGACGGGCAGATCCACTTCGTGGATTTCTACGCGACCTGCCAGTGGAGCCACGAGGACACCACGCCGGGCAGTTACGATTCGGGCTTTTCCCTTGTGGCGCCGCCGACCGAATACGTCGAGCTGGTTCAGGTGCTGCGCCAGTACTTCGCCTTTCGCCCCAAAGTGACCTCGCCGCAGTAACGTCTTTCGTGCCCACGGACGGGCGCAACCCCTCGCTACAGAACCCCCGCCTTCTTCCATGCCAGATAGCGCCCGACCAGTTCCGGGCCGAGTTCGCTTGGGCGCGCATCGAGAATCGGCAGGCCGTTGGCCGCCAGGCGATCGTGCAGTGCGCCGCGGGCGTTCAGGTAGTTGAGCGTGCCGCAGTAGGCGAGGGCATCCTCGTAGCACTGCACCGGCGCCTGGCGCAGGCGATCCAGCACGTCTTCGCGCAGGCTGGCGACCAGTACCCGGTGCTGGCGCCCGAGGCGCTTGAGGGCGCCGAGCAGCTCCTCGTCGTCCTCGTCGCGCAGATTGCTGACCAGCACCACCAGCGCGCGGCGGCGCTGACGCGCGAGCAGCTGGCTGACCGCCGCCGCATAGTCCGCCGGGCGCTGGCTGCTGGCGAGGTCGTACACCGCGTTGAGCAGCACGCTGAGCTGGGCGTGGCCCTTGGCCGGCGTGACATGCCGGTCGCGCTCGCCGGCGAAGGTCGCCAGGCCCACTGCATCGCCCTGGCGCAGGGCCACGTAGCTGAGTAGCAGGCATGCGTTGAGGGCGTGGTCGAAGTGCGCTAGCTCATCGTCCTGACTGCGCATGCGGCGGCCGCAATCGAGCAGAAAGATGATCTGCTGGTCGCGCTCGTCCTGGTATTCGCGGGCGATCGGCGTGCGCTTGCGCGCGGTGGCTTTCCAGTCGATCTGCCGCAGCGTGTCGCCGTCGCGGAATTCGCGCAGCTGGTGGAATTCCTGGCCCAGACCGCGACGCGGGCGCTGGCGTACGCCGAGCTGACTGAGCCAGTCGTCCACCGCCATCAGTTGGGCGCCGTAGAGACGGGCGAAATCCGGGTAGACGCGGGTCTCGCCGGGCAGCTCCAGCAGGCGTCGGGCGCGCCACAGGCCGAGTATGCTGGGCAGGCCGACCTCGCATCGGGCGAAGCGAAAATGCCCGCGTACCAGAGGTCGCAGGCGATAGCCGAACTCGGTGGTTTCGCCCGGACGCAGTTCGACGCTCTGCGGCAG
>DIEE01000127.1:7765-7959 GCA_002418465.1 Pseudomonas sp. UBA5782
GGCCAGGCCGTCCGGCACGTGGTCGAAGACCTCGATATGCAGCGGCCGCGCCTGGTCGTGCGCCACGTCCAGGCGCACCTCCTCGCTGCGGCCCAGCGGCAGATTACCCGGCAGGCGCCGCTGCAGGCGCGGTGAGGGCGTGCGGCGCAGACCCCAGGCGTCGACCGCGGAGAAGGCGCCGAGCGCCAGCAGGG
>DIEE01000140.1 GCA_002418465.1 Pseudomonas sp. UBA5782
TGCCTCGCTGCGTGGCAACACCGCTTCGACCGTTGCCGACCAGGACGAAAACCGCGTGATCGTCAGCTACACCCTGACCCTGCTGTAAGCCTCGCGCCCGCACCGTTCGGTGCGGGCCTCTCAACGCAACTGGCTGTCCTTGCTGCCCCGGCGGTTGTAACCGCTGTGGGCGGCCTGCTCCTTGTCGTGCGCAGCCTGGCAGACGATGCACAGGCGCACGCCCGGCACCGCGGCGCGGCGCGCCTCGGGAATCTTCGCGTCGCATTCCTCGCAGTGGCTGAGGCTTTCGCCCTTCGCCAACTGGCTGCGCGCGCGCTGCACGGCATCCTCTATGGTGCTGTCGATCTGTTCCTGCACCGCCCCGTCGTTTGCCCAACCGCTGGCCATGTTCACCTCCACCTACAGGATGCCGGACGCGCCCGTTTCGCGTTCCACGCCAGGCGTGGCGCCGGCCAAAAATCTATCTACTCTGCACAGGGCGCCTGCCGTAATGTCGCAGGTTCGGCTCATCCCCTGGAACTGGAAAAGGAACGCGCGTCCATGAACCCGAAGTATCTTCTCGCCGCCACAGCCCTGCTGTTTTCCGGAGCCCTGCTGGCGGATGCGCCCGCAGCGATAAAGGACGGCATGCTGGTCGATGACAGTGGCATGACCCTCTACACCTACGACAAGGATTCCGGCGGGAAATCCGTCTGCGTCGACAAGTGCGCGGAAAACTGGCCGCCGCTGCCGGCCGACATGGAGGCGGAAGCGGGCGGCGACTGGACGGCGATCGAGCGCAGCGACGGCAGCATGCAGTGGGCCTACAAGGGCAAGCCGCTGTACACCTTCCTGCAGGATAACGCCCCCGGCGATATGAACGGCGAGGGCAAGGGCGGCGTCTGGCACATGGCCAAGCCTTGAAAATTCAGCGCCGCTTGCCGGAGCGGTTGGGGTCGTTGCTCATGCCTCCGAGCCCGCCGGCCTTGTTGCCGCTGGCATAGGGCCGCTTCTCCGCCACGTTGCCGGACTTCTCCTGGCGCGGCGCCGGGATGACGTTGCCGTTCGCCTGTTCCTGCGTCTGCGAGCGGTTAGCCGAATTGCCGGTATCACGCTCGTCATCGCTGGGATGCGGCGTTCGCTGATTGGACATGTGCACCTCCGGCACTGCAGTGCCCGTCGCGGGCGCGGATCACGCGCCTCATGGACATCGGAACCCGGCCAGCGCCAATCGTGCGCAGGCTCCAGCAAATCTTCGGGCAGGCGAACGCGCTGGCGGATATCCGCCAGCCGGTGGCGTGCTTCCGCCAGGTCTTGCGCTGGAAAGTTGCGCGCTACTCTTTGACGTCCATGTACTCGCGGGCCCAGATGCGGTACTCGTCCGGGTGCGTGTACTTGTTCGACAGCGCCGACGCCGAGAGGTCGGTGGCGTCGATCTGGCGCTGCTCGCGCAGGCAGTCGTAGGTCGCCTTGATCGCGGCGAAATAGGCCGCATGGCCGTTGACCACGATGCGCACGCCCAGCTCGGCCAGGCGTTTCCTGTCGCGCAGCTCGGGGTTGTCGTAGGTGACCAGCATCAGCGGCACGCTGAGGTGCTCGGAGACCTGCTGCAGGTGCTCGAAATCGCGAATTCCGACCATGCAGATGCCGTCCGCGCCGGCGGCCTGGTAGGCCTGCACGCGGGCGATCAGTTCATCGGTGTCGAGCACGCCGGCGTTGGTCCGCGCGATGATGCTCAGCGCCGGGTCGATGCGCGCCTCGATGGCCGCGCGGATCTTGCCGACGCCCTCTTCCACCGAGATCAGGTCGGTGGACTTGTGCCCGAACTGCGCCGGCAGCAGGGTATCTTCGATGGTCAGCGCGGAGATCCCGGCGCGTTCCAGCTCGATCACCGTGCGCATCACGTTGAGCGCGTTGCCGTAGCCGTGGTCGGCATCGGCGATCACCGGCAGGCGCGCGACGCGACCGATGCGCACCGCCTGCTCGACGAACTCGCTGAGGGTGATGAGGGCGAAGTCCGGCGCGGCCAGGACCTGCAGGGAGGCCACCGAGCCGCCGAGAATGCCGACTTCGAAGCCGAGGTCGGCAGCGATGCGCGCCGACATGGGGTCGAAGGTCGAGGCGGTGCTGTAGCAGGAATCCGATTCCAACAGGGCGCGGAAGGCCGCGCGCAAATCGTGGTGAGAGGTTCTTTGCATGGGTTCAAGGCCAGTTCGGTATCTAGTTATCAGTCGACGCCATTTTAACAAAAGCGGGTCAGCTGCACGGTTGCAGGCGATCGCGCCGGTGCCGGTGGCCGACTGAGCGCAGTCATCGCGCGGGGTCGAGCCAATTTGCATGCACGAATCTTACCGTGTCATTCGGTCGCAGTTGCGAGAGGAACAGACGACCTGGGTCAGTTTGCCATCACCGCACCAGCCGTTATGATGCCGGCCGCCTGACAGGCGGTCCTGCCGCCCGGCCCGCAGCGCGCCGCAGCGTTCATGGAGTGATACGGCGAATACTTTGTCACATAGATGACGAGGTCGCCGCTGGCGGCTTTCCGCCCAACCGGCGATCATCGGAACCCGACTGCAACTCACCGAGCAGATGACTACAGAGTACGCCGCCCGCACCCAAGCGCCTGCCCCCGATCGAAGCGTCGAGCCGGTCAGCCATACCGTCGAGGCTGCCGGCCAGGCATACTCGCCGGCGCCCCGAGCGCGTCGTCTGCACGAACCCGCTCTGTGCCCAGCATCGGGATCTGGAAAACAATAATGATGAAGAAGAAGAGCGATCTGATCTGGACCCTCGTCGGCCTTGGCGCCGTCGTGCTGTCCTGCTATCTGCTCTACCACGAGGTGCGCAACATCTCGCTGGACGAGATCGCCGAAAGCCTCAGGGCGATTTCCGGCCACAACTGGCTGATGGCTGCCGCCGCCACCTTCGGTGCCTACTGCGCGCTGGCCTGGTACGACCGCATCGCCGTCGCCCACCTGGGCAAGCACATCTCCTGGTGGTTCATCACGCTCTGCTCCTTCACCACCTACGCGCTGGCGCACAACATCGGCGCCTCGGTGTTCTCCGGCGCCCTGGTGCGTTACCGCGCCTACCGCAGCAAGAACCTCTCGGCCCAGGAAATCGGCATCCTGATCGTGTTCTGCTCGTTCACCTTCATCCTCGGCGCGATCCTCGCCGGCGGCTGCGTGCTGATCGCCCGGCCGCAGCTGATCGACCGCGTCACCGACGTCACGCCCTGGCTGTCGGTGGTCATCGGCCTGTTCCTGCTGGCGCTGGTGGCACTCTACGTGCTCGGCTCCTGGCGCCAGTTCAAGCCGTGGACCTACGGCAAGCTGCACCTGGAATACCCGAAGCTGGGCATCGTCTTCCGCCAGCTGCTGGCCGGGCCGCTGGAGCTGGCCTGCGCCGCGGCGATCATCTATTTCGCCCTGCCCGAAGCCAACAATCCCGGCTACCTGGTGGTGCTCGGGGTGTTCCTCGCCTCGTTCTCGCTGGCCCTGCTATCGCACGCGCCGGGCGGCCTCGGCGTGCTCGAAGTGACCTTCCTCGCGGCGATGCCGGAGCTGCCGAAAGCCGACGTGCTGGCCGCGCTGATCGTCTTCCGCGGGCTCTACCTGCTGCTGCCGTTCGCCCTCTCGCTGTTCATCGTGCTGGGTTTCGAGTGGTCGCAATGGCGGCAGAAACGCCAGGCCGACGCCGCGCCCTGAGCGCATGAGCCGAATCCCTCCGGGCGATAACCGGGGGGAGCATTCGGCGCCGCTCTCGCATACACTGCGCGGCCGTTTTTTCCCGGTGAGCGCGCCCATGACCTTTTCAACTCCGGCCCGTGCCTGTGGCATCGACTTCGGCACCTCCAACTCCACCGTCGGCTGGCTGCGCCCCGGCGAGGAGACGCTGATCGCGCTGGAAGACGGCAAGATCACCCTGCCCTCGGTGCTGTTCTTCAACTTCGAGGAGCGCCGCCCGGTGTTCGGCCGCCTGGCCCTGCACGAATACCTCGAAGGCTACGAGGGCCGTCTGATGCGCTCGCTGAAGAGCCTGCTGGGCTCCAAGCTGCTGAAGAGCGAAACCGCCGTGCTCGGCAGCGCGCTGCCCTTCGAGTCGATCCTCGGACTGTTCATCGGCCAGCTCAAGCAGCGCGCCGAAAGCCACGCCGGGCGCGAGTTCGAGCAGGTGGTGCTGGGCCGGCCGGTGTTCTTCGTCGATGACGACCCGCAGGCCGACAAGGAAGCCGAGGACACCCTGATCCGGGTGGCCCACACCATCGGATTCAACGACGTGTCCTTCCAGTACGAACCGATCGCCGCGGCCTTCGACTACGAGTCGGGCGTCGAGCGCGAGGAGCTGGTGCTGATCGTCGACATCGGCGGGGGTACCTCGGACTTCTCGCTGGTGCGCCTGTCCCCGGAGCGCCGGCAGATCGCCGACCGCCAGAGCGACATCCTCGCCACCGGCGGCGTGCATATCGGCGGGACCGATTTCGACAAGCAGCTGAGCCTGCGCGGGGTGATGCCGCTGTTCGGCTACGGCAGCCGGATGAAGAGCGAGGCGCCGATGCCCACCAGCGTGCACCTCAACCTGGCGACCTGGCACACGATCAACGCGGTGTACGCGCAGAAGTCGCAGCTGGCGTTGCAGAGCATGCGTTACGACATCCTCGACCCGACCGGCATCGACCGGCTGATGCGGCTGATTTCGCTGCGCGCCGGTCACTGGCTGGCGATGCAGGTGGAGGAAAGCAAGATCGCGCTGACCGACGCCCAGGCGCATCGCATCGACCTGGCGCGGATCGAGGAAGGACTGGCGGCGGAATTCGACCGCGGCCTGTTCGAGCAGGCCATCGACCCACTGCTCGAGCGCGTGCGCGGCAGCGTCGGCGAACTGCTGAGCCGCGCGCAGGTGGGCGTGGAGCAGGTCGATACGGTGTTCTTCACCGGTGGTTCGAGTGGCATTCCGGCGCTGCGCAACAGCGTTTCGGCGCTGCTGCCGAACGCCCGCCATGTCGAGGGCAATACCTTCGGCAGCATCGGCAGCGGCCTCGCCATCGAGGCGAAGAAGCGCTACGGCTGATGGTCAGTCCAGCGGGTTGATGCTGACGTCGCTGATGCCGACCACCGGCGTCAGCTCGACCAGTTCCTCGAGAACCAGGTCGTCGTTCACCGCCAGGTTGTTCTTGCGCGCCAGCTCCTTCACCGCGTCGATGATCGGGATGTTCAGGTCCTCGATAACGTCAGTGTGCGGCTCGCCTTGCAGGGTGTAGTGGATTTCGTAGTGCTCGCTCATGGCGCGATCCTCAGGGTCTACACAGAGGTTGATCTTCGCCTGCCGGGGAATGTTCGGGATCTCCGCCGAGCGGTAGTGGCACAGCGCCCTGCCCTCGCGAACAGGGCGCTGCGCGACCTCAGAGGATCGGCTTGCCGCCGGTGACGCCGATCCGCGAGCCCGAGATGTAGCTCGACTCGTCCGAGGCAAACATGACGAACGCCGGCGCCACTTCCGCCGGCTGGCCCGGCCGTTTGAGCGGGGTTTCGCTGCCGAAGCTCTTCACATCCTCTTCGGGCATGGTCGACACGATCAGCGGAGTCCAGATCGGTCCGGGCGCGACGCTGTTGGCGCGGATGCCCTTCTCGGCGAGCAGCTGCGCCAGGCCGCCGGTGAAGTTGGCGATGGCGCCCTTGGTCGCGGCGTAGGCCAGCAGCGTCGGCTTGGGCATGTCCGAGTTGACCGAGGTGGTGTTGATGATCGAGCCGCCCCTGGGCATGTGCGGGACCGCGGCCTGGACGATGCGAAACATCGCCGTGATGTTCACGTCGAAGGTACGCACCCATTCCTCGTCGGGAATCTCCTCCAACGAGGCGCGGCTCATCTGGAACGCGGCGTTGTTCACCAGCACGTCGATCCCGCCGAACTCGGCGACGGTCTTCGCCACCAGTTGCAGGCAGTGCTCGCGCTCGGCGAGATCGCCCGGCAGCAGCAACGCCCTGCGCCCGGCCTGCTCGACCAGCCGCGCGGTGTCCCTGGCGTCCTCGTGTTCATCCAGATAGCCGATGGCGACGTTGGCTCCTTCGCGGGCGAAGGCGATCGCCACCGCACGGCCGATGCCGCTGTCGGCGCCGGTGATCAGCGCGGTCTTGCCCATCAGCCGGCCGGAGCCCTGGTAGCTGTCTTCGCCGCAGTCCGGCAGCGGGCTCATGCGCTGCTGGCTGCCGGGATTCTGCTGCGGCTGGCTGGCGAAGGGCGGCGTCGGATAATCGGTCATGGAAAGCTCCTGTCGAAATTGGAATGCACCCAGTAACGACAGGAGCGTTTTTGCCGCGGTTCAGGCGAGCCGGCAGGCGGTAGGACTCAGCAGCCGGCTTCGCGCAGGCGCGCCGCATGCTCCAGGTAGAGGCCCACCGGATCGATTCCATCGGCGACACGGCCGGAGAACTGGTTGATCAGGTCGAGGTGGTCCAGCGGGTAATCCGAGCGGATCACCTGGCCCAGGTGCGCGCTGAAGCGGCCGACCATGCCGTCGTTCTGCCTGGCTTCGCGGACGAACACGCGCGACAGCGCGCGGCACATCGCCTGGCTCGGGTCGAGGCGGTTGCGTCCACGGTCGGTGATGCCCGGTTGCAGGGTGCCGGCCCAGGAGTAGTAGCGCACGCCGTCCACTTCGTAGTCGCCCTCGCCGCCCCACACCGTTGGTACACCCTGGGGAAAGCGCTGGTTGAACGACTTCATGCCCTCGCTGGTGAGCGCGCGGTGCGAGGCGATGCCATCCAGCGGCAGGTGCAGGCTGTATTCGCGGCTCTCGAAGAAATCCATCGCCCGCGCCACACCGTGCGCCGCGCGAGCCGCGAATTTCTCCCGGCGACCGTTGTGCGGCAGCTTCTGCACCAGGTAATCGGCCAGCTCCGAGCCCTGGTTCGGCCCGCCGACGCTGGTCACCGAGGCGACCCACTGCGGCTTGAGCGCCGCCGCGTAGCGCACCGTCAGCGCGCCTTGGCTATGGCCGATCAGGTTGACCTTCTGCGCGCCGCTGGCGGCGAGGATTTCGCCGATGCGTTCGAGCAGCTGTTCGCCACGCACCTCGTTGCCGTTGAGCGTCGAGACCTTGGTGGTGAACACCTGCGCGCCGTGCTGACGCAGCGCCGAATCGATACCGTACCAATAGGGCCGCCCGGCCAGGCGCACGAAGCCCAGCAGACCATGGACGAGCACCAGGGGATAACGGGTTTGCGCTTCATGCGGCATGCAGGAACCTCCTGTTCGACAGCGGCGGCGCAAGGACAGCGGCGACGCCGGTCGACGTCGCTGCGAGGGATCAGAACAGCAGCTTGAAGAACGCGATGACCACGATCAGGCCGATGAGAAAGATGATGCCGACGGTACCACCGAGAAACTTGAACATGGAGAGGATTCCTTTTCTTGGGTTCGGGATTGTGACCCCGCCGGCGCGGCGTCGGTTCGATGCCGAGACGATCAAGCCAAGCGGCGAACTACCGTCGGGCGTTGCGGCTCCAAGCTCTGTCAGACAAACCTCCTCCGCACAGGAATCACCCGCATGATCAAACAGAGCCTCGCTTTCGCCGCCGTCCTCGCCACCCTTGGCGGTTGCGCCACCAACCCGGAAAACCCGGTCGACTACGTCACCTATCGCCACGAGCCGCTGGTCGAGCAGGTCAAGGTCGGCATGACCAAGGAACAGGCCCTGACCCTCGGCGGGCCAGCGTCCAGCGAAATGGCCCGCAGCGTGTATCCGGGCAGCTGCAACAACTACGTGCTCAATCACGAAGGCAAGGAACAGCCCTATTACGTGGCCTTCGATGCCAACGACCGTGTCCAGGACAAGGGCTTCCTGACCTGCAAGGAAATGGAAACCAACGAGCGCACCAAGAACAAGCTGTAAGCCTGCCCGCCGCCATCGCCCGATGGCGGCTTCCCCTCCCGGGCCGCGCTCTGCCGCCTGTCCAGCGACACGAAACTTCCCTTCCGGCGCCAGTCGAAACTCCTGAACCCCCTCGTGAATTCAGGAGAGCCGTCATGCCCCGTGGCGATAAATCCGACTACAGCGAAAAACAGAAGCGCAAAGCCGAGCACATCGAGGAAAGCTACGAAAAACGTGGCGTATCCACCGGCGAAGCCGAGGCGCGCGCCTGGGCCACGGTGAACAAGCAGTCCGGCGGCGGCGACAAAGGCGGCTCCGGCCAGCGCAAGAGCGAAACCGCCAAGCGCGCCGATCGCAAGGATTCTGCCCATCGCGCCGCCTCCGCGCGCCAGGGCAAGCCGGCCAATCGCGGCTCCGCTCAATCGCGCTCGCGCAGCGGCAGCACCTCGCTCAGCGACATGACCCGCGACGAGCTGATGAAGCGCGCCCGCGAACGCGACGTGCGCGGCCGTTCGAGCATGCGCAAGGCGGAACTGATCCGCGCCCTCAGTTGAACCTGGAGAATCCCATGACCCCCGACTCGCCCCGCGACCGGCCGGACCCGAGCCAGCCGAAAGTCACACCGGACAACGCGCACAACCCGCTGCCGCCGATGCCCGCGCACCAGGACGTGGCGCAGAAGCCGGCGCCGCAGCCGGAGAACGAAGCCGATCTGGAACGCGAGCAGCCCGGCAACTGGCGTTGAAGCCAAACGGCCCGACGGTGCGAAACCTTTGCCGCCGTCGGCCACTCAGAACTAGGGTCGTCTGGGCCATCCTGCCACCAGAGCAGGAGGGTCAGGCCGTGATCCACGCCTAGGAGATTCCTGATGAGCTACGTACAACTGAGTGACAAGAACAGCCTGCGCGAACGCGCCCGCCAGCACGTCGAAAACGGTGCGGTGACCGAGAGCTACAGTGCCGACAAGGACACCGTGCTCAAGCTGCTCAACGATTCGCTGGCCACCGAACTGGTCTGCTACCTGCGTTACAAGCGCCACTACTACATGGCCACCGGCCTGCGGGCGAGCGTCGCCGCCGACGAGTTCCTCGAACACGCCGGGCAGGAACAGGAACACGCCGACCGCCTGGCCGAACGCATCGTCCAGCTCGGCGGTGAACCGGACTTCAACCCGGACAGCCTCAGCGATCGCTCCCACGCCGAGTACACCGAAGGCAACGGCCTGCGCGACATGGTCTTAGAGAACCTGGTCGCCGAGCGCATCGCCATCGACAGCTACAAGGAGATCGTCCAGTACCTGGGCGACAAGGACCCGACCACCCGGCGCATCTTCGAAGACATCCTCGCCCAGGAAGAGGAACACGCCGACGACCTGGCCGGCCTGCTCGACGGGATGAACTGAAGCCTGACCTGCAGGGCGGGAAACCCACGGTCCATGCGATGCGCGCCACGCGTAGGCTGCACCGGTCGCCCCTTCAGATGTAGGGTGGATGACGCTCTNNCACCTCCGCCGTAGAGGCGAACTTGTTCGCCAGCAGAGCCGAGCGAACCCCGAAGACTAATCCCCCGCTTCCACCTGCAACCCCCCATCCATCACGACTCCACGCAAGCGGCTCGCCTGCGGATTGCGCAACAGATATTCCGCCACCTTCGGCTCCAGCTGCGTGCGTACGCGGCGCGCCAGGTCGCGGGCGCCGAAGCGGCGGTCGTGGCCGGCACAGAGCAGCTCGGCGGCGGCGCCATCCACCTGCAGCGAGCGCCCGTGGGGACCGAGGCGCTGGGTGA